>JAZULY010000120.1:0-9312 GCA_045603355.1 Acutalibacteraceae bacterium
TGCAGGATAACACCTTTAACGCGGTCGGATATACTGAAGGTCGGATATACACTGATAGAGTCACCGCTATGAATACCTGTTCTCTCAACAAGCTCCATAATACCGGGTACAAACACATCGTGACCGTCACAAATTGCGTCGATTTCGACCTCTTTACCCTGAATATACTTATCAACAAGAACCGGCTTGTCCTCATCGATTTCAACGGCAGTTCTTAAATAGTGGCGAAGCTGTGCTTCGTCGGCAACTATCTGCATAGCGCGGCCGCCGAGAACGAAGGACGGACGAACAAGCACAGGATAACCAATCTCTGCAGCGGCTGCAACGCCGTCTTCAATTTTTGTAACGGCTTTGCCCTTAGGCTGCGGAATACCCAGAGAGCTGAGCACTCGCTCAAAACTGCCTCGGTCCTCTGCGCGCTCAATAGCTTCACAGTCGGTACCGATTATCTTTACACCGCGTTTCATAAGCGGCTCTGCGAGGTTGATAGCGGTCTGACCGCCGAGAGAAGCGATAACGCCTATCGGCTTTTCAAACTCGATGATATTCATTACATCCCCGGTAGTAAGCGGCTCGAAATAAAGCTTATCAGAGCAGGTATAGTCGGTTGAAACGGTCTCGGGGTTGTTATTAATGATAATAGCCTCGTAACCCGAATTTTTAATGGTTGTCACGGCGTGTACGGTAGAGTAGTCAAATTCGACACCCTGACCGATACGGATAGGTCCGGCACCGAGCACGATTATCTTTTTGCGGTCGGTAAGGCGCGAAGCATTTTCACCCGTATAAGACGAATAGAAATACGGGATATACGCGTTTGTGTGGCAGGTATCTACCATTCGGTATACGGGGAACATATTTTCACTCTTGCGTGTATTATATACCTCTATTTCGCTCATACCCCAAAGATGTGCGATAAACTTATCACTAAAGCCCATTACCTTAGCGTCTTTAAGGATTTTAACGTCTCCCTTGTTTTCTTTAACGGCATTTTCCATAGCAACTATTCTCGCAATGCTCTCTAAGAAATAAGGTGTGATTTTGGTGACGTCATAGAGCTTTTCTATAGTTTCACCGCGGCGGATAAGCTCGGTTACGGCAAAGATGTTATCATCCTTAAATTCGCGGATATAGTCATAAAGCTCGTCGTTCGTCTTGTTGTCGAACTTCGGCATATGGAAATGGCATACACCTGTTTCGAGCGAACGAACGGATTTTAAGAGACATTCCTCAAGTGTAGAGCCGATGCCCATAACCTCGCCCGTAGCCTTCATCTGAGTGCCAAGTGTGTTGGGGGCTGATGCGAATTTATCGAACGGGAATCTCGGCAATTTTGCTACAATATAGTCAAGACGCGGCTCAAAAGCAGCGGTAGTGTTGGCGATAGCAATTTCTTCAAGCGACATACCGACGGCAATTTTAGCCGTAACGCGCGCGATGGGATAACCGCTTGCCTTTGATGCAAGAGCAGACGAACGGGACACACGCGGGTTAACCTCGATAAGGTAGTATTCACTTGAATTCGGATTCAAGGCGAACTGTACATTACAACCACCCTCGATTTTGAGCTCACGGATGATTTTAATTGCACTGTCATTGAGCATCTTAAGGTCGTGGTCATTAAGGGTGAGTATCGGTGCTACTACCAGCGAGTCGCCCGTATGAACGCCGACGGGGTCGATATTTTCCATACCGCAGATGGTAATAGCGTGGTCATTCGAGTCACGCATAACCTCAAACTCAATTTCCTTATAACCCTTAACGCTCTTTTCAATAAGCACCTGATGCACGGGGGATAACTTAAAGGCATTAAGACCTACTTCGATGAGTTCCTCTTCATTATAAGCAAAACCGCCGCCTGTACCGCCGAGAGTAAACGCAGGACGCAGAACTACGGGATAGCCGATTTTCTGGGCAGCCGCATTTGCTTCTTCAATACTGTATGTGATTTCGGACGGAATAGTCGGCTCGCCTATCGACTGACAAAGCTCCTTGAAAAGCTCACGGTCCTCAGCGCGCTCGATACTGACACTGCTCGTACCCAAAAGCTCTACACCGCATTCCTTTAATATGCCCTTTTTCTCGAGCTGCATAGCGAGGTTAAGACCTGTCTGACCGCCGATACCGGGCACGATAGCATCGGGACGCTCATATCGGAGAATTCTTGCGATGTATTCTAAGGTAAGAGGCTCCATATATACCTTATCTGCTATGGTGGTGTCTGTCATAATTGTAGCGGGGTTTGAGTTGCACAGTACTACCTCGTAGCCCTCCTCTTTAAGTGCCAAACAAGCCTGAGTGCCTGCATAGTCGAACTCAGCAGCCTGTCCGATTACAATAGGTCCTGAACCTATGATTAATATTTTCTTGATGTCCGTTCTCTTTGCCATAAATAAAGCCTCCTAAAATATATCAAACATTTTTATATACTATTTTTCCGTCCTTTACGGTCAATCTGCATTGTCCGTAAAGTTTTTCACCCTGAAACGGCGTGCTTCTGCCTTTTGAAAGGAACTCGTTCGGGTCAACCGTAAATTCACGGCTTACATCGAATACGCATATATCCTCGCTAAGGGGTAAACCGAAGCGACATCTTGGATTTATTGCCATTAACTCGACGAGTTTTTCTATGGTTATTATGCCTGTTTTCACAAGATGTGTGTACATTACAGCGAAAGCCGTTTCAATACCAACAACACCCATTAAGCTGCCGCGAAGACCCTTTGATTTTTCATCATTGCTGTGGGGCGCGTGGTCGGTAGCTATCATATCTATCGTACCGTCCTTTATACCCTCTATTAGCGCTAATCGGTCTTCTTCTGCACGAATGGGCGGATTCATTTTAAATCTGCCCTCGTCCTTTAGCATACTGTCATTAAACACGAGATAGTGCGGTGCCGTTTCACAAGTTACATCCACGCCGCGTTTTTTAGCCTCGCGGATAAGCTCTACACTCTCTTTTGTAGACACATGGCATATATGGTATTTACAACCCGTTTTTTCTGCAAGAAGTAAATCCCGCTTTATCGGTCCCCACTCACTCTCACTGCAGATCCCTTGGATTCCGTTTTTCTCGGCAAATTCACCCTTATGAATGCAACCGCCGTGAAGCAGTGAATTATCCTCACAGTGTGCGGCAATTACTTTATCTAACGCCTTTGCTTTTAGCATTGCCGCCTCCATCATCTCGCGGCTTTGAACTCCCTTGCCGTCATCCGAAAAAGCAACGGCAAAGCGGGAAAGCCCCTCAAAATCGGAGAGCCGCTCACCTGCCTGATTTACGGTGATTGATGCGTAAGGATGTACATTAATAACAGCGTCTTTTTCGATTATATCGGTCTGCACCTTGATATTCTCCACGCTATCGGGTACGGGATTTAGGTTAGGCATCGAAAACACGTCGGTATATCCGCCGCGCGCGCAAGCCTTAGTGCCTGAGAATATAGTCTCCTTATAAAAAAAGCCCGGCTCTCTGAGATGTACGTGAACATCGCAAAAAGCAGGCAATATAAGACAATTATCAAAAAGAATATCAGAGCCGTTATCGGTGGACAAAACATCCAACGAATAATCAGCCTTTATCATTTTTCCATTTTCATATTTTAGGCAGTTATTAAATGTAACCTTCATACCCTACTCCAATAAAAAAACCTCGCCGGTCGGCAAGGTTTGATATGACAATATAAAGCATTCCGACCTTCATCAGAAATACATATTCTATCAATCTTGCCGATGTCACAGCATCGCGCTTAAAGATTTAATTTTTATAATATTATCATAACGCGGCGACTTTGTCAAGCAAATTAGCAAAACTTTATAATGGGAAATTTATATAATTTTTTTACGAAAATATTTGTATTTTTTGTCGGCAGTTTTCTTGACATAATTTATTAAATAATATATAATTAAAACACATTTATATCGGACTTTTGCAACTGACGGATCAGTGGGCAACCACATGGGAGTAAAGGTCTTAAATTTTGTCGACCGTCTGGGCAGTTCCGCAACTTATGGCGTAACTGCCTTTAATTTTTTCACAGAGAGGAATGTTTTTATGAAAAAAGTAGGTATCTTAATGGGTAGCGATTCCGACCTGCCTGTAGTTGAAAAAGCTATCAACGTTCTTAAAAGTTTTGATGTTCCCTACACTGTACACGTCTATTCTGCGCACAGAACACCCGAGGAGGCTCGCGCTTTCGCGGTTAATGCAAGACGTGACGGCTACGGTGTAATTATCTGCGCTGCGGGTATGGCGGCTCACCTTGCAGGTGCCATTGCTGCAAATACAACGCTGCCCGTTATCGGTATACCTGTTAAGTCGTCGGTTCTCGACGGTATGGATGCGCTACTCTCAACTGTTCAGATGCCCTCGGGCATCCCCGTTGCTACAGTTGCTATCAACGGCGCCGCAAATGCCGCTTTTCTGTCGGTCGAAATTTTAAGCGTTGCCGATGAAGCGCTCGCGGCAAAACTCGAACAGCGCAGACAGGATGATGCTGCGGCGGTTTTAGAAAAGGACGCTAAGGTAGCAGCACAGTATAACAACTAATTCGCATTTTCGGCCTTTGTGCCTTGATAATTCAGGAGGTTTATAATGGGAGGATTTTTCGGTGTTGTAGGTCACTGCGATGCTATCTCTGACGTGTTTTTCGGTGTTGATTATCATTCACACTTAGGCACACGGCGAGGCGGTATGGCAGCGTATGATAGTGAAATCGGCCTGCAAAGAGAAATACATAATATTCAGAATTCCCCTTTTCGCACCAAATTTGAAGATGTATTTGATGAAATGAAGGGTAACGCCGCAATAGGTTGTATAAGTGACTTTGATCCGCAACCCTTGCTTATCCGCTCAAAATTCGGTACGTATGCTATCTGTGTTATAGGTATTGTTAATAATGCAGAGGAGCTGATAAACGAATATCTTGACGGACTCGGCGCTCATTTTAACGCCATGACGAGCGGCGGCATTAACTCAACCGAGTTAGTCGCTTCGCTGATAAACCAAAAGAACGGTTTTACCGAAGGTATTAAATTTGCTCAGGAGAAAATCGACGGCACTGCTTCGATTTTAATACTTACAAACGACGGTAAGCTGATTGCCGCCCGTGACAGACGCGGCAGATTACCCGTACTTATTGGTAAAAGTGATAATGGCTTTTGCGTATCATTTGAGTCCTTCGCTTACCAAAAACTCGGCTATGAGGATTATAAGGAACTCGGTCCTGCCGAGATAGTAGAGTTGACGGCAGACGACTGCACGGTACTCGCCGAGGCGGGAGATGAAATGCGTATATGCTCCTTTTTATGGAGTTATTACGGATACCCCACCTCGACATATGAGGGTGTGAATGTTGAGCTTATGCGTTGCCGCAACGGTGAAATTATGGCAAATAATGACGAGAGTAACGGTGGCCTGCCCGATATTGATTATGTCGGCGGTGTTCCCGATTCAGGTATTCCCCACGCTATAGGTTATGCGAACAAAAGTAAAATCCCCTATGCGCGTGCATTTATTAAATACACACCTACCTGGTCGCGTAGTTTTACGCCTGTGAATCAAAAGGAACGAAGCCGTGTTGCTAAAATGAAGCAGATACCCGTTCCTGATCTCATAAAAGACCAAAAGCTCTTATTTGTAGACGATTCGATTGTTCGGGGTACTCAACTTAAAGAAACGGTTGATTTTCTTTACGACAACGGCGCTAAAGAGGTACATATGCGTTCGGCCTGCCCGCCGATAATGTACAGTTGTAAATATCTTAATTTCTCCCGCGCTAATAACCCCTTAGAGCTTATCGCCCGCCGCACCATTATGGAACTTGAGGGTGAAGAAGGTTTTAAGTATATTGAAGAATACAGTGATACAAACACCCCTCGCGGTAAAAATCTACGTAAAGCAATTTGTGATAAATTTAATTTCACATCTCTTGAATTTCAGTCACTCGACGGTATTATTAAGGCAATCGGTATTGAGCCATGCAAACTCTGCACCTATTGCTGGAACGGAAAGGAATAAATATTATGAGTACAAAATCGAAATCTGACTCCTACGCAGCAGCAGGTGTTGATATCACCGCAGGCTACAAGGCTGTTGAACTTATGAAAAAACATATTAACCGCACCAAAAACGAGGGTTGCCTTGATGATGTGGGCGGCTTCGGCGGTTGCTTCGGTTTAAATTTAGCAGGCATTACCGAGCCCGTTTTAGTTGCAGGCACCGACGGTGTAGGTACTAAGATTAAACTTGCTATGCTGCTTGATAAGCACGACACCATAGGTATTGACTGTGTTGCTATGTGCGCTAACGATATTATTTGCTGCGGTGCTAAGCCGTTATTCTTCCTTGACTACATAGCATGCGGCAAAAACATCCCCGAAAAAATTGCCGAAATCGTAAGCGGCGTTGCAGAGGGCTGCGTTCAGTCGGGCTGCGCTTTAATCGGCGGTGAAACGGCAGAGCATCCCGGACTTATGCCTGAGGACGACTACGATTTAGCAGGTTACTGCACAGGTATAGTTGATAAATCAAAGATAATTGATAACAAAACAATGACTGCAGGCGATGTCGTAATTGCCCTTGCTTCAAGCGGCGTACATTCTAACGGCTTTTCGCTTGTTCGTAAAGTGTTTGATGTCGAAAATGCAGACATAACTTCTCCTTGTGCTGAACTGGGCGGTAAATCTATTGGAGAAACATTGCTTACTCCTACAAAGCTCTATGTCAAATCCGTACTCGCACTTATCGACCAAGTAAAGGTTAAGGGCATTTCGCATATTACCGGCGGCGGCTTCTATGAAAATATCCCGAGAAGCATACCCGACGGACTCGGCGCTAAGATTGAAAAATCCGCCGTTCGTGTTCTGCCGATTTTCGAACTCCTTGCCAAAAAAGGCGGTATCAGCGAAAGAGATATGTACAACACCTTTAATATGGGCGTTGGTATGAGCATTGTCGTACCCAAAGAGGATGCCGAAAAATCACTTGAAATCTTAAAGGCAAACGGCGAAGACGCCTATATCATCGGCGAGATAATAGAGTCGGAGGATAAAATAATTTTATGCTAAAGGCTAAAATTGCGGTATTGGTTTCGGGCGGCGGCACTAATTTGCAGGCCCTTATAGACGCTCAAAGCAGCGGAATTATTAAGAGCGGCGAAATTACCCTTGTTATTTCCAATAAGCCGAACGCGTTCGCACTCGAGCGTGCAAGACGGGCGAATATCCCCACGCTTGTTATTGAAAAGAAGGGTGACCCCGAAGCATTTGAAACAAATATAATTAATGCACTAAAGGAAAACGGCATTGACCTCATAGTGCTTGCCGGCTTTATGTGTATTTTAAGCGAGCGATTTACCTCGCTTTATGCAAACCGTATACTTAATGTTCATCCCTCCCTTATCCCCTCTTTCTGCGGCGCAGGCTTTTACGGACTACGTGTTCACGAAGCGGCGCTCGGTTACGGAGTTCGGGTTACGGGTGCTACGGTGCACTATGTAAATGAAATACCCGACGGCGGTAAAATAATCCTCCAAAAGGCGGTAGAAATTCTCGACGGTGATACACCCGAGGTTTTGCAGCGACGCGTTATGGAGCAGGCTGAATGGAAAATTCTCCCCGAAGCCACCGAAATGGTATCAAAAGAAATATGTGAGAAAAGGTGAAAGAAATGGCACTATATGATTTAAAAACGTTACTGAGTGAAAATTCGTACCCCGGCAGAGGTATCGTTATCGGTAAATCTGCTGACGGCAAAAATGCAATGATAGCCTATTTTATTATGGGCAGAAGCGTAAACAGCCGCAATCGTATTTTTGAGGCGTTCCAGGGTGGTATGCGTACAAAGGCGCACGACGAATCCAAACTTTCCGACCCGAGCCTTATTATCTATAATCCATATTTAAGCGCAAAGGGCGGCAGCATTGATATTATCACTAACGGTGACCAGACCAACACTGTTTATGATTTTATAAATGAGGGTAAAACCTTTGAAGAGGCACTTTATACCCGTGAGTTCGAGCCCGATGCGCCGAACTTTACCCCGCGTATTTCGGGTGCTCTTTATTACGGCGATAACGCTTTTACCTACAAACTCTCTATTTTAAAGAGTGCAAACGGCAGACCCCTCGCCTGCAGCCGTTATTTCTATAACTATGTACCAGAGGACGGTATAGGTCATTTCATTCACACATACAAGTGTGACGGTGACCCGATTCCCTCTTTCTACGGCGAACCCGAAGAGGTTACAATGCCGAATACCGCTGAAGAGCTTGCCGAACTTGTCTGGAACAACCTGAATGAGGACAACAAGGTATCGCTCTTCGTTCGCAGCGTACCGCTCGACGGCAGCAAACCAACAGACATTATTATTAACAAGAATAAATAATTTTGGAGGAGAAAAGTATGAAAGAATTCGAACTTAAATACGGTTGCAATCCCAACCAGAAGCCGTCTAAGATTTATATGAAGGACGGCGGCGAGCTCCCGATTGAGATTTTAAGCGGCAGACCCGGCTACATCAATTTCCTTGATGCCTTCAATTCCTGGCAGCTTGTAAAGGAACTGAAAGAGGCTTTAGGTCTTCCTGCGGTTACATCCTTTAAGCACGTAAGCCCGACCTCGGCAGCGGTCGGTATTCCGCTATCAAGCAAGCTTAAAAAGGCCTGCTTCGTTGATGATATCGAGGGTCTTGACGAGTCTCCTCTCGCCTGTGCATATGCACGCGCCCGCGGTACCGACAGAATGTGCTCGTTCGGTGACTGGGTAGCGCTTAGTGATGTTTGTGATGTTACCACCGCGCTTCTTATTAAGCGCGAGGTTTCCGACGGTGTTATCGCACCCGGTTATACCCCCGAAGCGCTTGAAATTCTGAAACAAAAACGCAAGGGCAACTACAATATCGTAAAAATCGACCCCGATTATGTGCCCGAAGTGCAGGAAACCAAGCAGGTTTTCGGCATCACCTTTGAGCAGGGTCGCAATAATTTTGAAATTAATAAGGAACTTCTCAGCAATATTGTTACCGAAAACAAGGATATGCCCGAGAGTGCCGTTCGTGACCTTATTATCGCGCTTATCACACTTAAATACACACAGTCTAACTCTGTTTGCTATGCGGTTGACGGTCAGGCTATCGGCGTTGGTGCGGGTCAGCAGTCACGAATCCACTGCACTCGCCTTGCAGGCACAAAGGCTGATACCTGGTTCCTGCGTCAACACGACAAGGTATTAAACCTCCCCTTTAAGGATACTCTCGGCAGACCTGACCGCGATAATGTTATCGACGGATACATTAATAAGAACGAGGAGGAT
>JAZULY010000121.1:0-4551 GCA_045603355.1 Acutalibacteraceae bacterium
GTCTTACAAACCTTACAGTCCATAAGCGGGTCGGAGAAGCCGCCGAGGTGACCCGAAGCCACCTAGGTTTCGGGATTCATAAGGATAGCACTGTCAAGACCTACGTTGTAGGGGCACTCCTGAACGAATTTCTTCCACCAAGCCTTTTTAACGTTATTCTTAAGTTCAACTCCCAAAGGGCCGTAGTCCCAAGAGTTTGCAAGACCGCCGTAAATTTCGCTGCCGGCGTAAACAAAACCTCTGCCCTTTGCAAGGTTGACTATTTGTTCCATTGTTTTATCGCTGTTTTTCATTTTATTGCCTCCATATCAGGATACTTACATTATATAGTATTAAATTATTTAGAAAAAGTCAAGCATTTCTAATATTCAATTTCTTGACATATTAAATCAACTAAGATATACTAATTAGGTAAATAATGATTTATTCGGAGGAAATATATATGTCTGAATTTTTAACCTATAAGGGTAAACCGCTTGTTCGCAAGGATAACGAGATTTACTACGGCGATATGAGCGAAAAATATGTTATTAAGCTTGAGATACTCTCGACCAAAAAGGAAGGCGACCTTGATGCAGCCGATAAGGTTAAGGTACTCTTAATGCTGAGTGATACCGAATTATCGATGAAAAGCCGCATTGTTAAGACCAGCGAGAAAAACGGTCTTTACGAGGCTATGGATATCGGCGCTATCTGGCTTGAACGCGAACTCAAGAAAAACGCATAATAAAACACTAATCCCCTTGCCTGACGGCAAGGGGATTTTATTCAAATAAGTCTTTGGGATGTATTTTAAAATAATCACAAATGTAAAAAAGATTTCTTGTGGTTACACTCGGCGGTAATTCGCCGTTTTTTATTAGGCGAAGGTTTTTTACCCCAACATGCATAATCTTTGCCATTCCTGTGTCTGATAGATTGTTTTCTTCCATCAACATTCTGATGTTGTCGCAAAAAATTGTTATTTCATCATTCATCACTTAGCCTCCCGAAATAATATAACAACATTTTGCAACACATATGTTCACTTGTCAACAAAAGTGTTGTTAAAAATGCTATTCTGTTTATGGTGATGAAAAATGTATTATAATGAAAAAATACAATATATACGAGAGAGTAAAAATATAACCCAAAAGCAAATAGCAGAACCTATCGGAATTAAACAGCAACAATATTCCAGATATGAAAAAGGCATAAACGTAATGCCTGTTACACATTTAAAGGAAATTTGTGCTTTTTTAGGAGTGTCAGCAGATTATATAATCGGCTTGCCAGAAAATATGGAATATCCCAAACTTTAGAAACAAATTTCATAAGGACTAAAAAACGGAAGACCGACAGGTCTTCCGTTTTTATTTATGCTACAATGCCGAGCCCTAAGAGCAGTAAAACCACTATACCGAGGGCGATGCGGTAATAACCAAAAAGTGCAAAACTGTTTTTCTTAACGAAGCCAAGCAAGAACTTAATAGCCAAGAGTGACACGATAAATGCCGTAACGGTAGCTGCCGCTAAAATAACCATTTCGGGACCCGTAAATCTGCCGCCTTCAATTAAGAACTTTACAGTCTTTAAAAGGCTCGCGCCGAACATTGTGGGAACTGCTAAATAGAAGCTGAACTCTGCCGCTATTGTACGCGAGCAGCCAAGCAGTATCGCACCGAGTATGGTAGCGCCCGAACGCGATGTACCGGGGATAATGGCGAGCGCCTGAAAACATCCGATAAAAAATGCCATTTTGTAGCTGATATTATGTAGAGTCGCCATTTTCGGCTCGCGTTTTTTGTTGAACTGCTCAACTATTATAAAGGCTATACCGTAAACGATAAGCATTATTGATACGACGGTACTATTGAAAAGGTACTCATCAATAATGTCATCAAACGGCAGACCTATAAGTATAGACGGAATACAGGCTACGAGCACCTTGAGCCAAAGGCTTATAGAATTTTTCTTGATACCGCAAAGTTTGCCAACCTTTATAATGCTCTCGCTTTCGCGACAGCCCGTCAGCGGCCACAGTTTATTCCAGAAGATAAGAATAACCGCAAAAATAGCACCGAGCTGAATTACAACATCAAACATTTCCTTAAACTCTGCGCTGACCGAGAGCGGCAGAAATGTATCGGTCAATATAATATGCCCCGTACTGCTTACGGGAAGCCATTCGGTAATACCCTCGACAATACCGACGATTACCGCCTTGATAATTTCAATAATATCCATATGTGTTTCTCCCATTTATGTGGCCAAAGCAAATTAAAAGTAAACTACTTACCTATAATCTCTTTATAGAGCTTGATATACTCACCCGCTGAGCGTCCCCAGGAGTTATCGCAGTTCATGGCGCGTTTAACGAGTGTCGTCCAGCCGTCACGCTCGTTGTAGCCTGCTATTGCGCGCCACACCGCCTCGAGCATATCGTGGGCGTTATAGGACTTAAAGGTAAAGCCGTTGCCTTCTCCGTCACCGCTATCCTGAATAGTATCGTTAAGACCGCCCGTCTCGCGGACTATCGGGATAGTGCCGTAACGAAGCGCCACCATTTGCGCAAGACCGCAAGGCTCTGATTTACTCGGCATCAGGAATATATCTACGCCCGCGTAAATCTTATGCGCGAGCTGCGGAATAAAGCCGCAACGGAAAGCAACCTTTTCGGGGTATTTCGCAGCCATTTCGTGGAAGAACGCCTCAAACTCCCATTCACCCGAGCCGAGAATAGCAAACTGAACGTCTGCCTTCATAATATCCTCGAAGACGTGCTTTACAAGGTCGAAGCCTTTATGGTCGGCAAGACGCGAAACTATGCCTATTACGGGAACATCGGGTTTTACGGGCAGACCGAGTTCGCGCTGAAGCTCTGCCTTATTTACCGCCTTACCGCCGAGGTCGTCTACCGTAAAGTTCTTATATATGAGGCTGTCGGTTTCGGGGTTATAAACATCGGTATCAATACCGTTTACTATGCCCGATACCTTGCCCGATAACTCCCTTAAAATACCGTCAAGGCCATGGGAATAATAAGGGTCCATTATCTCGTGAGAATAGGTCGGCGAGACTGTTGTTATGCGGTGGCTCGTTACAAAAGCGCCCTTCATAAAGTTTACACAGTCGTCATACTCGATAATATTTTCGTTCTCGAGCGGGATACCCAGCACATCACCCGTAAGCTCGTGACCGTATTTACCCTGATACTGAATGTTATGCACCGTAAAGACCGTTTTCATATTGCTGTAAAACGGGTCGTGGCGGTAGAAAACATCAAGATAAACGGGGGTGAGCGCCGTCTGCCAATCGTTACAGTGAATAACGTCGGGCTTGAAATCGATATGCGGCAGTATCTCAAGCACCGCGCGTGAGAAAAATGCAAAACGCTCGGCGTCATCATAATAGCCGTAAAGTCCGTCGCGCTTGAAATAGTACTGGTTATCGATAAAGTAGTATATCACGCCGTTCAGGTGCGCCTCAAACACACCGCAGTACTGACGTCTCCACGAAACGGGTACCGTGATATTGGTTACAAATTTCATTTTTTCGCGCATCTCGTCACTAATGGTGCTGTAAAGCGGTAAAACTATACGGCAGCCGACAAGTCTGCGGCGAAGTGCCTTAGGCAAAGCCCCTGCCACATCGGCAAGACCGCCCGACATCGCGAACGGATAGGCTTCACTTGTTGCATATAAAACCTTCATATTTTACTCCTTATGTTTTTAAATTACTCTGCCCTTGGGAACGAAAATATACTTGCTGTCGGTGCCGCTGAGTTTAACACCGTCGGTAATCTCGGCAGCCTTATCCATTGTAACATTCTGTACAACGCAGTCCTTACCGATGACGCCCGACTGCATTACGATACAGTTTTCAACCACTGCACACTCAGCCACCTTTACGCCGCGGAAAATGATACTGTTTTTAACCGTACCCTCGATTACACAGCCGTCGGCTATCATAGAATTTTTAACCGAGGAATTTACGCCGTAGCGGGTGGGCATATCGTCCTTGATTTTAGTATATACGGGTCTGCCCGTATTAAACACCTGACGGCGTACTTCCTTATCAAGCATTTTATTGCTTATCTTTACATAATTTTCGTAGCTGTCGATTACCTCAGCAAAGGTATCTACCTTGTAGCCGTACATTTTAAGGGTGTTTACCTGCGGCTTGAATACCTCGCGGGCAAAACTCGTGTAACGGTTGCGGTCGGCATCCTGCACGAGTTCAATCAGCTTTTCGCGCTTCATAATGCAGATATCAAGGCTGAAATTAACCTTGCTGTCCATCGTTTTGGAAACATCTATGTTACTGATTCTGCCGTCCTCGGCGATATCGAGAATCATTGTATCCCTGTGATTAGCAGGCAGGTCGCCGTACTTATAGGCTACCGTAACATCGGCACCGCTTGACTTATGGCACTCTAACATATCATCGATATCGACGTTACATACAACATCTGCATCGCACATAATAACATATTCGCCGATGCTCTTCTGTAAGAAAGTCATCGCGCCTGCGAGCGCGTCAACGTGGCCGCGGTAAACACCCGAAATATTG
>JAZULY010000122.1:0-2993 GCA_045603355.1 Acutalibacteraceae bacterium
GTTCCGCAACGGGGGCAATAGGGTACTATTTTAAAGCCCTTGTAGAGCAGCTTTTTATCGAAAATCTTTTTAAGCGCCCACCATTCGGACTCGATAAAGTCGTTATGATAGGTAACATACGGGTTTTCCATATCTGCCCAGAAACCAACCGTGTGAGAAAAGTCCTCCCACATACCCTTGTATTTCCAAACGCATTCTTTACAGTGGTCGATAAAGGGCTCCAGTCCGTATTCCTCGATCTGCTCCTTACCGTCAAGACCGAGCAGCTTTTCTACCTCAAGCTCTACCGGCAGACCGTGGGTATCCCAACCCGCCTTACGCGGTACCATACAGCCCTTCATTGTGCGGTAACGCGGAATCATATCCTTGATAACGCGGGTCAGCACGTGGCCTATATGCGGCTTACCGTTAGCGGTCGGCGGTCCGTCATAAAACACATACGGCTGACCGTCCTTCCTTTCCTCGATACTCTTTTCGAATATTTTTTCATCTACCCAGAATTTGCCTATTTTCTTTTCCTCTTCAACAAAGTTAAGGTTAGGTGAAATACTGTCGTACATAAAACATCCTCCTAAAAAATAAGAGCCTTCGCCCATAACAGGACGAAAACCCACTTTCGTTAACCACCTATTACGGCAGACTGACATCTGCGGTTCTTTTAACGGGGAACAACCGGTACGGCTTACTTTTTTCAGCCGACAGCTCCAAAGTGATTTTCGTTTCCGCGCTACTCAGTATCGGGCTTGCACCCTCCCCGACTCGCTTTAATTTTCACACGGAACTACTGTCTTTTTCATCGCCTTTGCATTATTAAACATATATTACCACATTTTTTCTTTAAATTCAATACTAATTTTTTATCTAACCCCTGAATCCTAATAAGACTTGCCTTCTTCCGCATATATTTAAGCGAAAGAAGGGGTTTTATGATTTGGTCACTTTTAACACGAATTGCATCAGCACTCTTTTACTTAGCACTCCACGTAACGCCAACAGGCTCATTCCCGCCGCCGCTGGGCGCAAAAGAGGAAAATGAATTATTAGGGAAAATGAGGGCGGGAGATACTGCCGCTAAAGATAAACTGATAGAGCATAACCTGCGGCTGGTCGCCCACGTTGTTAAGAAATACTATACTGCGGGGGGCGAGACCGAGGACCTTATATCCATCGGTACTATAGGACTTATAAAGGGCATTAACACCTTTAAGGCAGATAAGGGTATTCGGCTTGCGACCTATGCCGCGAGGTGCATCGAAAATGAGATACTTATGCACTTTCGTGCCCAGAAAAAGACGGCACAGGACGTTTATATCAGCGACCCGATAGACACCGATAAGGATGGAAACACCCTCACCCTTATCGATATTATTGCGGATGAAAGCGATATAACCGAAACTATAGACACAAAACTAAAACTACAAAAGCTGCGCACTATTATTAACCACGCGCTCGATAAGAGAGAAAAAACCATTATCTGCTACCGCTACGGTATCGGCGGGTGTGATGAACTGACACAGCACGAAATTGCGGCAAGGCTCGGTATATCGCGCTCGTATGTATCCAGAATAGAAAAAGCCGCTTTAGGCAAGCTAAAGCAGCTTTTTTAGGGGTTAGGATTTCGGATTTAGGGGTTAGGGAATAATATTACTCCCCTAAGTACGTAAACCGCTTATAGGTTTTTCCGTCACGTTCTACCGTTTCATTCCACATTGAAGCGTGGCGCACCCAGACGCCGCCATCATCATACAGCGCCTTATAAACAACCATGGGTTCACCCGTTTCGCTATGCCTTGCGATACAAATAACCTCGTATTCGTTACCTTTGAAGTGGCGGTATTTGCCAAGTTTTATTTCATCCATACTTTTACCTCTTAAAAAGCCCCGATTTTTAATCGGGGCAATTTTTGTTATTCGTCATCATAAGTTCTACGGCAAGCGCAGGCGCGATAAATAAGGGTTAAAAAGAATATAACCAATAATACAACTGCCAGAACTATGACAGCTGCGAGTGCGCCTAAAATTGCGGTGCTGAAAACGGCACCTAAAATTACGCCGAGCAGAGCAAAAAACAGACCTGCTATTACACCGAGCAGAACATTAAGACAACAATATCTTGTGCTCTGATTTCTGCAACCGTTACACATAATACTACACATCCAAACTGTATTTACCGAATATAATCGGCTAATACATTGTATGCTGAAACGGACGGGTTGCTACTTTGCAAATTCCTGCATTGCGCGGTATGCCATATAAACATCGAATTTTGCGGTGGTTTCGAACGGCGCGTGCATTGAGAGTACGGGAACACCGAGGTCAACAACATCTACACCGAGGTTTGCTATATACATAGCTACCGTACCGCCACCGCCAAGGTCTACTCGACCGAGCTCGCCCGTCTGCCAGACGATGCCTGCTTTATCGAGCATAGCGCGGATTTCACCAACATATTCAGCCGAGGCATCACTCGTTGAGCTCTTTCCGCGAGAGCCTGTATACTTGGTAATAACTACGCCGTAGTTAAGGAATGCCGCATTTCTGCGCTCCATAACATCCTGGAAGGTCGGGTCGGTGCCTGCATTAACATCGGCAGACAGACACTTTGATGCGCGAAGCGCTACGGTACCGTCAACACCCTGCATTTTAGCAAGGTCATAAACTACATATTTTAAGAAGGCGGAATTAAGACCTGTATTGCCGTCAGAGCCGATTTCTTCCTTATCGGCAAGAACGGTAATCAAGGATTTTTCGGGTGTATCGGCATTTATTGCCGCCATAAGAGCGGGATACGCGCAAACGCGGTCGTCCTGACCGTAGGCACCTATCATCGAGCGGTCAAAACCGATATCGGACGCCTTGAGCGCGGGAACACATTCAAGCTCTGCCGATAAGAAATCAGCCTCGGTAATACCGTATTTTTCGTTTAAAATTTTAAGAATGTTAAGCTTTACACGCTCACTCGCAGCGTCATCCTTAAACGGGTGGCTGCCGAC
>JAZULY010000123.1:0-1701 GCA_045603355.1 Acutalibacteraceae bacterium
CCGCAGAGGGTGAGAGAGACGCACGAATTGCCCGCGCTGAGGGTGAAGCTAAGGCTATACTGCTTGCAAAGCAGGCTGAGGCTGACGGTCTTAAAGCCCTTAAAGACGCAGGTGTAGACGCCGCTGTACTCGAGCTTAAGAAGTACGAGGCACTCGTGCAGATGTCCAACGGTCAGGCAGCAAAAATTATCGTTCCTACCGATGTTGTTAATACCGTTAAGAAAAATACTGTTTTCAGTGAAACAACGGGGCTTGGTGATGTTACCGAGCAGGGAATACCCGTACCGCCCGCAGCACCAAAAACAGATGAATGTTGCGAATAAAAAAGATAAAAACCACAGTTTTTGCAAACTGTGGTTTTTTATGTGGTTTAATTATTTAACTTTTGTGAATACCATCGGATATATAGCATCAAGAAGTGTCTGTTCTTCAGGGTCATCTTCCTCTGAGCCTCCGGTAATGGTGAGCGTATCGCCGTTTATCTCATATGTTTCATAAACTGCTCTGTCTACTGCGTAATCAAGACCGTCCGAGCAATAGAGTTTACCATCTTTTGCCTCGAAATTACCTTCACCTTCCATTGTGCCTATTAACGATTCAACATTTAATTCTGAGAAAGCTTCATCCATAAGGGTGTCTAAATCTGTGTCGGACATAGCGAGCAGTTCGTTTACTGTTATATCAAGGTTTGCTTCGTCAATAGTGTTCTCAAAATAGGTGATAAGACCGGCTCTCATATCGGTCTTCATTTTATCAATAGAAGCCTGAGTTATTTCTTCGTCGCCCTCGATAGAATATGTACCGTTGCTGTTGAAATTATAGACAAGACCGATTTTAAAATCCGAAACCTTTAGAAGTTCTGTAAGCTCGGCATCTTCTTCATTTTCTGCAGTCAGTTGAGAATTAATTGCATTGGAAAGGTCTATGGTACCCTCCCACGTGCCTATAAGTGCAGCGCGGTCGCCCCCGAGCATACTGCAACCGCTAAACGAGAGCATTATGCACATAGCCAAAACAAGGCAAACAATTGATGTAATAATTTTTTTCATTTTACATTCCCCTTTGTCAATATGGTATTTTAATAATAACACTCTTAGTTCAAAAAAGCAACAACGGTTATGAAAACTCAAAAAGTCTCAAAATTTCGTTTTTTAGTGCCGTGTTTTCAGGCGCCGACAGATGTGGGTCGCTTCTTAAAAGCGCCCGTGCGGCGTCCTGCGTGACCTTAAGCGTATTATAATCGCTGTTCATATCGGCAATTTTAAGTTCAGGCAGACCGTGCTGACGCTTGCCCATAAAGTCACCGGGTCCCCGCAGTTTTAAATCTTCTTCGGCTATCTTAAAGCCGTCACCCGTTTTGCAGATGACCCGCAGTCGGTCATTTGTTGCGGCATCTGACGAGCCTGAAATAAGAATACAGGTCGATTTATGTTCACCTCTGCCTATGCGGCCGCGTAACTGATGCAGTTGGGAAAGTCCGAAGCATTCGGCATCCTCAATTACCATTATAGCGGCATTGGGTACGTCTATGCCAACCTCGATTACGGTGGTAGCGATAAGCAGTTGTATCTCACCTGCGGCAAAAGCCTTCATAACCTTTTCTTTGGCGGCGGCGCTTAATTTTCCGTGCAGTAGTCCTAATTTATAGTCCTTGAATTCTCCCACACTCAGCGTCTTATAATACCAAGTCGGATCGTAGCC
>JAZULY010000124.1:0-5566 GCA_045603355.1 Acutalibacteraceae bacterium
ATTCCATGTCGAAAAGGGAGGAGGGTTTAACTCTAAAAGTTTTATGTAAACTGAAAATAACGTCAACGCTTAATTCTTCGGGTAAAATATCGTTTTTTATAATACTAAGGGTTTCTTTTGATATCTTCATAATCATTGCCATTTCATTATCGTCTAAATTATAGTCCTTCATAAGCTTTTTTACATTACTGCAAAAATTGATTATATCGCGGTTATTTTCCCTCATATATATTCTCCTTAACCAAATTTATAACTACACGTTATCACAAAATGAGATAAAAGTCAATATCTCATTTTGAGATTTGATATAATTATTTAAAAGGAGAGAGATAAATGAGAATTAGGGAATTAAGAGAAGATAGAGATTTAACCCAGCAAGATGTTGCAATGATTTTAAACTGCAAACAAAACACGTATCAGCAATATGAGAGCGGTAAAAGGCAGTTGCCTGTACATGCATTAATTAAACTCTGCTTGTATTATGGTGTGTCTGCTGATTATGTTTTGGATTTACCTAAGAATTTAAAATACCCCGAGAGATAACTTATGAAGATTATTGCGCATATAAAAACCGATTTTGCAACCAAGTTCGGTCTGCCGCGGCAGAGCGGATTAATACCCGAAATACAGGGCAAAATAGTGTTTACGCCCGAGTACCGAAATCGTGACGCTCTGCGTGGCCTTGAGGAGTTTTCGCATATATGGCTTTTGTGGGAGTTCTCCGAGAGCACACGCGAGGGTTGGTCGCCGACAGTTCGTCCGCCGATGCTCGGCGGGAACAAGCGAATGGGCGTGTTTGCTACGCGCTCGCCCTTCAGACCTAACCCTATTGGGTTATCGTGCGTGAAACTTGAAAAAATCGAGCATTCAGCCGAGTGTGGTCCCGTAATTTACGTGTCGGGCGCCGATATTATGGACGGCACCCCGATCTACGACATAAAACCGTATCTCGCGTATGCCGATTCACATCCGACAGCAACAGGCGGTTTTACCGAAAATTTAGAAGAGCGCCGACTGATTGTCGACGCTCAGACAGAACTTATAAACAAAATTGAAGAGGGGAAAAGGGAGACGCTTTTGCGGGTGTTAGCGGGCGACCCGCGCCCGTCGTATATTGACGACCCCGAGCGTGTTTACGGCTTCACATTTGCAGGCTACGAGGTCAAATTTACCGTATCGGGTAAAAAGCTCACGGTCACCGAGATTATATAAGCCCTAAAGCCCGCGCCACCTTTTCGGCGTTGGCGGTCAGCTCTTCACTACCGCATTCAACCGTAATATCCGCATATTTTTCGTAAAGACCTGTGCGTTCATCGTATAGGTCTTTAAGTGTTTCGTGGGGCTTTTTTACAATACCGCGGGTTGCCATATTGTTTATGCGGCGCTCAAGTTCGTCGAGGCTGACCTTAAGGTAGACCACCGTGCCGATTTCCTTTAGGTGCGTCATAGCGGTATTGCCATACACAACACTGCCGCCCGTAGCAATTACGGTGTGTGTAGTATCAATTTGCGAGTTTACCTCGTTTTCGATTTTTTTAAAGTACTCGGCGCCGTTTTCCTCAATTATGCGGTATAGCTTTTTGTTCTCGCGGCGTTGAATGAGTAGGTCGGAGTCAAGGTAATCGTATCCTGCAATTTTTGCAAGCAGTACGCCAACGGTTGATTTACCCGAGCCCGGCATACCGATAAGTATTATGTTTTTCATATCGCACCCCCTCGGTTTATTGCTTTTATTTTAATCTACGCGGGTGTTTTTGTCAATGCGCAGTATTCGCAAAGAAAATAATTGACAAAGACCTAAAAATATGGGATAATAGTATAAATATTAAAGTCAAAGGAGACATAATAATGAAAAAGTTCGCAAAACTCTTAGCGCTCGCTTTAGCAGTTCTTATGATGGTAACTGCTCTTACAGGTTGCGGCGCATCAAACAAATGGATTATCGCAACAGACACAGTTTTTAAGCCCTTCGAGTACACTGACGCTGACGGTAACTTCGTAGGCATCGACGTTGAGATTCTCGCTGCTATCGCAGAGGATCAGGGCTTCGAATATGAGCTTAACAGCCTCGGCTGGGATGCTTCTATCGCTGCTTGCCAGTCGGGTCAGGCTGACGGTATGATCGCAGGCGCTTCTATTACAGAAGAGCGTAAGGACGCAGGCTGGATCTTCTCTGACGGTTACTATACCTGCACACAGAGTATGACCGTTGCTGCGGAGAGCGATATCGACGGCTTTGAAGATTTAGCAGGCAAGACCGTTGCCGTTAAAACAGGTACTCAGGGCGCTACATATGCTGAATCTCTTAAGGATCAGTATGGTTTTACCATTACATACTTTGAGGATTCGCCCACAATGTATCAGGCAGTAACAGGCGGTCAGGCAGTAGCATGCTTCGAAGATACCCCCATTATGAAGGCATCCATTAAGGATGGCGGCCTTGCTCTTAAGGTTCTCGATAATACCGCTAACGAAGGCTCTGATTACGGCTTTGCTATTTTCGATGCTAATAATGAAGAACTCATTGATATGTTCAACGAAGGTCTTAAGAACATTAAGGCTAACGGCAAATACGATGAAATCATCAACAAGTACCTCGGCTAATCTAAATTTACTTTAAAGTCTGGGCACCGAAAGGTGCCCAATTTTTCAGAAGGAGTTAGTTTCTGAATGTTACAAATTATTGTCGACTACGGAAGGCTTTTGCTTACCGCTATGGGACAGACCCTTTTAATGGCGCTGTGCGGATTATTTTTCGCCTGCATTCTCGGTCTGTTTTTCGGAATGCTCAGCGTCGTTAAAAGCCGCGTGTGTAATGTTATCGCGCAGGTTTTTGTCGATATCATCCGTGGTGTACCTATGATAGTTTTGGCATATTTCGTATTTTTCGGTATACCGTATGCCTTCAGAACAATATTAGATACAAGAATAACCTTAACCGCCCTTACGGCAGGCACTATCTGTCTGGCTCTCAACTGCGGTGCCTATATGGCGGAAATTATTCGCGCGGGCATCCAGTCGGTCGATGTCGGTCAGATGGAGGCGGCTCGCAGTCTCGGTCTGCCTTATTGGCGTTCTATGCAGAAGGTAGTTTTACCTCAGGCGATAAGAACTATGATACCGAGTATCATTAATCAGTTCATTATTACACTCAAGGACACCTCTATCCTGTCGGTTATCGGCTTCCCCGAGCTTGTGAACTCGGCAAAGAACGTTATCGCTATCGAATTCAAGTCCTTCCAGGTCTGGATTATCGTAGGTATTATGTATCTTATTGTAATAACGATACTTTCAAAGGTTGCAAAAATGCTTGAGAGGAGACTTAACCGTGGCCGTTAATAAGGATAACATTAAGATCCATGTTAAGGATCTGAAAAAGCATTTTAATAAGCTTGAGGTTTTAAACGGCGTTTCTGCCGATATATGCGAGGGTGAGGTAGTAGTAGTTATCGGTCCTTCGGGCTCGGGTAAGTCTACATTTCTTCGCTGTCTTAACCGTCTTGAGGAGTCAACCGCAGGTGAGATAATTGTCGACGGATACTGCATTTCGGATAAGAAGATAGATATCAACCGCGTTCGCCAGAATATCGGTATGGTGTTCCAGCAGTTTAACCTTTTTGCTAATATGACCGTTAAGCAGAATATTATGCTCGCCCCCGTTGATCTTAAAAAGTCGACCAAAGCAGAGGCTGAGGCAAGAGCTATGGAGCTGCTCGAGCGTGTAGGCGTTGCCGATAAGGCAGACGTTTATCCGCATCAGCTTTCGGGCGGACAGAAGCAGCGTGTGGCTATTGCACGTGCGCTTGCAATGAACCCCGATATTATGCTCTTTGATGAGCCGACAAGTGCTCTCGACCCCGAAATGGTAGGCGAGGTATTGCAGGTAATGAAGGAGCTCGCGCGTGACGGTATGACGATGGTCGTAGTTACTCACGAAATGGGCTTTGCCCGCGAGGTTGCCGATAGGGTAATATTTATGTCTGACGGCGTTATCGTCGAGGAAGGCACACCCGAGCAGATATTCGGAAATCCGCAGGAAGAGCGCACAAAAGAATTCTTAAAATGCGTTCTTTAAAAAATTTAAAATAACTTCTTGATTATTCACACTTGTTGTGTTATAATTGTTTTCGCTGTGAAAACAGCGATATATGCGCTGGTAGCTCAGCTGGATAGAGCATCTGCCTTCTAAGCAGAGGGCCAGGGGTTCGAGTCCCTTCCAGCGCGCCAATTAAAAACGCAGGTACCGAAAGGTATCTGCGCTTTTTTATTTGTGTACTTAGGGACTCGAACCCTTTCACCGCGCAAAGTATAATTTTATTACACACTTGTAACCTTGGGTTACAAAACTGTAATTAGACATTTCTGTTTACTGCCTATATACTGTAATTAATGAAAAAGTATCAGGGGTGACGTTAATGAAAATTCTATTTTTAATATTAACTCTGATTTTGTGCCTTTGTATGCTATCAGGCTGTGTGATTGAAACGGCTGGCGACTTATCAAATACTTCTTCTTACGAAAGTGAATTGCCCTCAAGCAGTCAGGCGGTGATAATTGATACAAACTCTGCGGTTTCGGTAGATGAGTTGGATATACATTCCCCACTTGATTTATATTTTTCCAGCGGGGTAGGTGCTTGGTATTCCCACATTTCTTTAAACAGTGATGGAACCTTTATCGGCAATTTTCACGATTCCGATATGGGAGACACTGCAGAAGCATATCCCTACGGTACGCGTTATTTCAGTGAATTCAGTGGGAATTTTACTGATTTAAAGAAGATAAATGATTATACCTATTCCTTAACATTAGAAACCCTAATTACAAAGCAACCCGATAATACAGAGTATATAGAAGAGGGAATTCGCTATATTGTTACTACACCTGCAGGTTTAGAGCGTGGGAAGGAGTTTATTTTATACACCCCCGAAGCACCTACGAATGTTATGACCGATGAGTTGATTTCTTGTTGGCCGCTGCGAGAGCAGTACAGCACAGAGCCTTTGGAAAAACTTTGGCTTTACGGGTTATATAATGTTGAAACGGGGGCAGGATTCTTTACATGGCCTGGAGAATAATTATAAATTACGAAAATCCGTTTTTGATGAATGATGAATATTGAATAATGAAAAATGAATAGTACAAAGCAAAAAATCCTGCCGACTTTCGTCAGCAGGATTTTCGCTTTGGTCGGAATGAAATTATAGGGTTTATACAAAAAACCAAATCAAAGCCCAGCGGAGCGGGTTTGATTTGGAAAGGAGCTGCGACAGAA
Organism: Acutalibacteraceae bacterium; assembly: GCA_045603355.1. Taxonomy (GTDB): domain Bacteria; phylum Bacillota; class Clostridia; order Oscillospirales; family Acutalibacteraceae; genus SIG565. The sequence goes on from JAZULY010000124.1 coordinate 5,276, forward strand.
TGAGTGAGAAGTGACTTTTGTAAAAAAGTCGCTGCGAACGATATGTCATTCGCAGCGACGTGGCGGAGATGGGGAGATTCGAACTCTCGCACGGTGTTACCCGCCTACCGCATTTCGAGTGCGGACCCTTCAACCACTTGGGTACATCTCCAAAGACCCTATCATTATGCCACACTTTCTCCCCCGTTGCAAGAACAAACCGCGGCGGCGGGCATAAAATGCTCCGGAGGGGATGGAATGGCTACAATTTATATCTGGGGCGATTCGCAGCGGTTTCGAAATTACCGGCGG
>JAZULY010000125.1:0-1563 GCA_045603355.1 Acutalibacteraceae bacterium
ATGGCTACGATCCGACTTCTTTGTTTTCGGCGGAGAAAACGCACAGCGGTCACTTCTCGAAGCCGAGGGCGTCGAATTTGACAGTGACGGAAACGTGATAATGTCGGAATTTTGCATAAAGCTATGATTATAAAGAGAAAACCCCTAAATTTTAGGGGTTTTCTCTTTGCATTTATTGACAAAAAAAGGCAGATATATTAAAATAAGTTTATCAGGCGTGACGTGTTCGACTCTCGTCAGCCTAAGGAGGGGACAGGCTATGGTAAAAATTTCACCGTCGGTTTTAACATCGGATTTTCTTAATTTAAAGGATGATATCGTCAAGCTTGAAAACGCAGGTGTTGATATGTTGCACTTGGACGTTATGGATGGTATCTTCGTTCCTAATATTTCCTTCGGTGTTCCGGTAATCAATTCGATAAAGAAGCATACATCTTTACCGCTTGACGTTCATTTAATGATAGACCGTCCCCATAGATATCTTCATCAGTTTGCCGCTGTTGCCGATTATCTCGGCTTCCATTATGAGGCAGGCTCCCCCGTTAAAGAAACCCTGCAGGAAATACGTGCACTCGGCTGTAAGGCTTGTCTTACCATTAAACCTGCCACCTACGCGCAGGAGATTTTCGAGTATTTACCCTACTGCGATATGGTGCTTGTTATGTCGGTTGAGCCCGGCTTCGGGGGACAGAAGTTTATGCCTTCCGCCCTCGAAAAGTTATCCATTCTGCGCGATGAAATCGCCCGCAGAGGTCTCAGTATAGAGCTTGAGGTTGACGGCGGTATCAATGCCGAAACCGCGCCGCAGGCTGTGTCGGCAGGTGCTACCGTGCTCGTTGCGGGCAACTATATATTCTCAGCCGACGATATGAAGGCAAAGGTGCAGGAAATCAAATCGTTATAGCGCGGCCTATTTTTTCTATTGCATCACCTTTTGTAATAAGGCGCCAGTATTCGAGGGTGAAACTTAAATCCCGCGCCGTATGTAAAATGCGGTCGGCAAATTCGGCAGAATCGTTTATTTGCGGCAAGGCTGCACGCTCGGCGTAAATGAGTATGCGGTATTTTCTATCCAGCGAGTATAGGTCGCTTTTCAGCCGCCTCGTGGCAGAATTTGCGTAGAAATGCTCTGCTGAGCGCAGTAGGTTATCGGCAGTGAAATACTCATAGATATAAATTTTTCTTGTCGAGGCTTTAGGTTTCACCATAAACAATTTCTCCGAAAAAGTATAGTAACTGCTATATTTGTCAACAATTTATTTGGTGATAAATATGCAGAATAATAAAAATAAACCCCAAAAAAGCAGTAAAACGGTCTTCATAAAAACGGTGATAATAACAACAGTTTCTATCCTGCTTGTTGTCATTGGCTTTTTGTCTGCCGGCTTTTTTTCGGGTGCACTTAGATAATTCACGAGTATTTTAACAAAGCCACAGCGAAAAATACTTGTTTCAAAATCTGATTCAAGTTTGAATGCTTTGGCTAAATAAAGAGGAGTTAAACTATGTCTTACAATGAATTAAAAAGCGGTACCGATATCCGCGGTGTGGCAAGTGACAAGG
>JAZULY010000126.1:0-3698 GCA_045603355.1 Acutalibacteraceae bacterium
AGGAAGGCTTTGAAATTACACTGCTTGACGTTCATTCTGACGGTCTTGTGAGGGTGGATGAGCTCGTATCTGCCATTAAGGATACCACAGGTCTTGTAACGGTTATGTATGCCAATAACGAAATCGGTACCATTCAGCCGATAGCCGAAATCGGTAAGGTCTGCAGAGAAAAGGGCATCGTTTTCCATACCGATGCCGTTCAGGCGGTAGGCAACGTGCCGATAAACGTAGAGGAGCAGTGTATTGATATGCTCTCTATGTCTGCCCATAAGTTCCACGGACCTAAGGGTGTGGGCGCGCTTTATATCCGCCGCGGAGTTTTGCCGCAGAATCTTATTGACGGCGGTGCGCAGGAAAACGGCCGCAGAGCAGGTACCGAGAATACCGCAGGCATTGTGGGACTCGGCGCTGCTATTGAAAAAGCGGTTAAAACTATGGATGAGCGCAACCAGAACTGCATCAAAATCCGCGATTATATAATCGACGAATGTCTTAAAATTGAGCGTTCCCGCGTAAACGGTGACAGGGTACACCGTCTGCCCGGTAACGTTAATATGTGTTTTGAGGGCGTTGAGGGTGAGTCGCTACTGCTTATGCTCGATGCAAAGGGAATTTGCGCGTCGTCGGGATCTGCTTGCACCTCGGGCTCGCTTGACCCGAGCCACGTGCTGCTTAGCATCGGTCTTAAGCACGAGGTCGCCCACGGCTCGCTCAGATTATCCTTTAGTGACGGCAATACTTTGGAGGAAGCCGAGTATATCTGCTCAGTACTTCCGCCCATAATTGAAAAATTGCGCGCGTGGTCACCGTTATGGGATAAAATCAAAGCAGAAGAGAAAGAGGGAAAATAATGTATACACCACTTGTAATGGACCATTTTGAAAACCCCCGCAATGTCGGCGAAATTGCCGATGCTAACGGTGTCGGCGTGGTCGGCAACGCTAAGTGCGGCGATATAATGAAGATATTTTTAAAGGTAGAAAACGGCATTATTGCCGATATCAAGTTCAAGACCTACGGCTGCGCTTCGGCTATTGCTACGAGCTCTATCGCTACCGAGATGATAAAGGGTCAGCCGATAGAGGATGCGTTAAAGCTCACAAACAAGGCGGTCGTTGAGGCTCTCGGCGGTCTGCCGCCCCATAAAATTCACTGTTCGGTACTCGCTGAGCAGGCAGTTAAAATGGCTATAGCCGATTACTATACCCGTCAGGGCGTAGACCCGACACCCTTTGTCGGTAATATAAACTGCGACTGTGACCACTGTGATTCCTGCCACTAATCAGAATCATTTTTAAAACACAATTTAATCATTAATCGGATTTTTTTGACATATAATTTTTTAGATAGGAAAATTATATGAATTACAAAGAAAGGTCTGATTAATGATGAGAAGTTACTTCCCCGAAGGACTTATGTGTGAGAGCGTCAGCAATAAACGCAGAATGCGCACCCCAATAAATATAACCGAGGCTGCGGCTGACGGTGAGATACTCGAAGCCACGGCTTATATGTGCGATAATGAGCATAATCTGCTCGTGTCCCTTGGATGTATGAAGGGTATTATACCGCGAGAGGAGGGTGCTATCGGTATCAGTGACGGTACCGTGCGCGATATTGCGCTTATATCGCGTGTAGGCAAGCCTGTTTGCTTTACGGTCAAAGAGGTTCAGACCGATAGTGACGGCAAAATGTATGCCGTGCTATCCCGCCGCGAGGCGCAGATTAAATGCCGCGAGGAGTATATTTCCCGCCTGACACCAGGGGACGTTATAAACGCGCGGGTTACTCATCTTGAGTCTTTCGGCGCGTTTTGTGATATAGGCTGCGGTATTATAGCGCTTTTACCGATAGATTCAATTTCGGTTTCGCGCATCTCGCATCCGCGTGACCGTTTTAGCGTCGGTGATGATATAAGGGTTATAGTAAAGCAAATTCTGCCCGACGGCAGAGTGACACTTACCCATAAAGAGTTACTCGGCACCTGGCAGGAAAATGCCGATAGACTGTGTCCGGGGCAAACGGTATCGGGTATTGTTCGTTCGGTTGAGGACTACGGTGTTTTCGTCGAGATAACACCCAACCTCGCAGGGCTTGCAGAGCTGAGGGACGACGTTTATATAGGTCAGCAGGCAAGCGTTTACATAAAAAGCATAATACCCGAAAAAATGAAGGTAAAGCTTATAATAATTGATAGCTTTTTCGGTGAATACCGTACCGATGTACAGTACTTTTACGAGCAGGACCGAATGGACGAATGGTATTATTCGCCGCGAGGCTCTGCAAAACAAATATATACCGAGTTTAAATAGTTCAGGAGATGTTTAAAATGCCAGAAGAAAGAAAATGTAATGAGACAGGTTGCAGTGGCGACTGTTCGTCCTGCGCCTCCGCGCAGCAGCAACCCGCCTCACTTATCGAGCCGCTGAATGAATATAGCCGAGTCCGAAAGGTTATCGGTGTAGTAAGCGGTAAAGGCGGTGTAGGTAAATCCTTAGTTACGGGCGGCCTTGCGGTATCTATGCGCCGCGCAGGCTACAATACCGCGATACTTGATGCTGATATTACAGGCCCGTCAATTCCTAAAATGTTCGGTGTAAATACCCGCGCTATGCAGAACGAAACGGGTATTTTACCCGCCGAGGCGGCAAACGGAATTAAGCTTATGTCGGTTAATCTTATGCTCGAGAGCACCGATTCTCCCGTAGTTTGGCGCGGTCCCGTTATTGCGGGCGCGGTTAAGCAGTTCTGGAGTGACGTTAATTGGGGCGACACCGACTATATGTTTATCGACTGTCCTCCGGGTACGGGCGACGTTCCGCTGACCGTTTTCCAGAGCATTCCGCTTGACGGTATCGTTATCGTTACCTCCCCGCAGGACTTGGTTTCCCTTATCGTTAAAAAGGCATATAATATGGCTAAAATGATGAATATTCCCGTGCTCGGCATCGTTGAGAATATGAGCTACGTTAAGTGTCCCGACTGCGGCAAGGAGTTCCATATATTCGGCTCGGGTAAGACAGAAACGGTAGCCGATGAACTCGGTGTTCCGCTGCTTGCAAAGGTGCCGATAGATACCGATATGGCTACTCTCGTCGATAACGGTATGTTCGACAAGCTGCAGAACAATTACTTTAAGGATGCCGCTGCTTATATAGATGCAAAATTAAATAAATAATTAAACGGATAGCTTTGGCTATCCGTTTTTTACATTATTTACTTATAAAATTAATCACAGTTTCGCACATAATAAAATCGGGTGATAATTATGAAAAATAAGCACAACCGATATGCAAGAAAAACAGGGGATGAAATAGCGGTAAATCAGGTATTCTCTCAACCTGAGGACTGCTTCGAACTTATAAACAAATACGGCACGTATAATATTCAGCCAACGGGTGACTCGGATAACAAGTACCCGAAAATTGCGCAGGGACTCGCCGCTCCCGAATACCGCGAACACGACAGATAACACAGAAGCAATATATTAATTTTTGTATAATGCCTCGATTAAGAAAAGGGTTGCAAAACGGACACCTTCGATAAAAGCATTTCTTTCAGACACATTGTGAAGTTTATCTAAGTAATCTTCGTAATTTTTGAAGGCAATTTTTTGCTCTTTACCTAAAATTGACTCTAACTCTTCTTCGTATTTGACGAGAGAACGCAATATTTTCTTTTCTTCAGTGGTTTGTTTC
>JAZULY010000127.1:0-1786 GCA_045603355.1 Acutalibacteraceae bacterium
TTCCCTCTTTATTTGGGAATCCGAGACAGGAGGCTTACGTGCCGTAAGCCACAAGGAGGTATCTGACTCGGACATTGATATCCGCCGTTTGTAAACGACCGAGTCGTACTTTTTCTTCAGCTCAATAAAGACCGTGCTGTCGGGAGCCGCCTTTGCATAGCTGCGTACCCGAAGCTTTTCCTTATAAAAGGGCTTATCTATCGACCGCCGTATCAACAGGTACGTAGGCGTGTCGTAATACAGATTTCTTATTACCGTCTTTCCGTATTCATCAGGCTGCATATATTCTTGCATCAGGGTATGTAATTTTTCTTTTTGTTCTTTCGTTATGAGATATTTGAATTCATATCTTTTGAATACGTATTGAAAAGCCAAACGCTCACCTCTTTTTGTCACATTATAAAATTTATAGCTTAAACCTACCATAAATGTTGTGGATTTTTTAGTTGATTTAATCTTTGAGTGTTATAATTTGCGTAATACTGAAAATTATGATATAATGGACTTATTATACGAAGAGGTTGCTATGAGGATATTATTGGCAGAAGATGAAAAAGCCCTGACAAGGGCTTTGGTAAAACTGTTTGAAAAAAACAATTATTCCGTAGATGCGGTCTATAACGGTGAGGATTTTCTGACTTATCTTAAAACAGAAAATTACGATGCCTGCATACTTGATATAATGATGCCCTGTATGGACGGATTGAGTACCCTCAGAAAGATGCGAGAGCTTGGTTACACAGTGCCCGTTCTCCTGCTCAGTGCAAAAAGCGAGATAGACGATAAGGTCAGGGGACTTGACAGCGGTGCAAATGATTATCTCACCAAGCCCTTTAATTCAAAAGAGCTTATGGCGAGGATAAGAGCAATGACAAGAAGCGGCAGCGTGACGGATTCTCTTATAAAAGTAGGTAATATTACACTCAACCGTGCCACCTACGAGTTATCCTCACCTCACGGAAGCTTCCGACTGGCAAATAAAGAATATCAGATGTTGGAAATGCTTATGTCCAACCCTCATCACCTCGTATCCACCGAAAAGTTTATGGAGCGCATATGGGGATTCGACAGCGATGCGGAAATAAACGTAGTATGGGTATATATCTCATATCTGCGAAAAAAACTAACTGCTCTTAATGCGGATATCTATATCAAGGCTTCAAGAAACGCCGGCTATTCTCTGGAGGAAAAAATTGATAAAGAAGCTTAAAAACCGTTTCATCGCCCTTGCGATGATATCTATGTTCCTACTTCTGGCACTTATAACCGTAACGGCAAATATAGTCAACTATAACTACGTTATTTCCGATACAGACAAGGCGCTTAATATATTTTTGCACGAAAGCAAGCTTGATGATCCCGTAGAAAACGCTGAATTGTCTCCCGAACTTAAACGTCCGAGGGGGGAGAAGGAGAAGCGAAACAAATCAAAGATTCCGGATACCTTTATGGTGGATGAATACTATTCCGCGATAATATCTCCAAACGGAGAAGTGCTGGAAACCGACCGTGATCATATACCTTGGCTAAGCGAGGAAAGTGCAGTAAAATATGCTCTGCTTGCCTATAAAGAGGGTATGTATAAAGGAAGCGTTGGAATATTTCGATATCACACCGATACCGCTGACTACGGTACTCTCATAACCCTTATGAACATAGACAGAGAGCTTTCAGCCTGCGGCAGATTCCTGTTAATAAGCCTGCTCGTAGGTCTGTGCGGCTATATCGTGATTTCGATAGCTATAATCTTTTATTCGCACAGACTTACAAAGCCTATAGCCGAAAG
>JAZULY010000128.1:0-3627 GCA_045603355.1 Acutalibacteraceae bacterium
CTGACGATTACCTTGTAAAGCCTTTCGGTATGATGGAAATGGTGTCCCGTATTAAAGCGGTACTGCGCCGCTGTGAGCCGAACGAGAAAGAAGAAACCCTAACTATCGGAGAAATTACACTCAGCGATAAAGAACACCTTGTAACCGCCGGCGGCGAAAAGGTGGTACTTACTTTCAAAGAGTTTGAAATTCTGAAGCTATTTATGCAAAGTCCCGGCATCGTATTTTCCCGTGACAAGCTGCTGTCAGAGGTGTGGGGCGTCGACTATCTTGGCGAGTCGAGAACAGTGGATATGCATATTAAAACACTTCGTCAGAAGCTGGGCGATGCAGGTGCGCTTATTGAAACGGTGATTGGTGTGGGATATAAGTTAGGAGATAAGAAATGATAAAGAAAATCTTTCGCTCTATTATAGCTGTTGCAATGGTTGTGTTGGTGTCTTGCCTTTTTATCTCAAGCACTTTTCTTTACGATTATTTTAATAAATCTCAGGTATCGCAACTTAAAGATGAGCTTTCTCTCGTTGCTAGTAACGTGGACGAGGCAGGAGCCGAGTATTTCGATAATTTCGATTCCTCTATTTTTCGTTTCACATTAGTGTCGGCTGACGGCGAAGTACTGTATGACTCGCAAGCAACGGTAGAGGATATGGAAAATCATCTTGAGCGTGAAGAAATTGCCGAAGCGCTTGAAACTGGAAAAGGCAGCAGCGCAAGATATTCTTCTACCTTAACCGAGCGTACTTTTTATGAAGCAACCCGCCTACAGAATGGCGATGTTCTTCGTATTTCTGTCAGTCAGGTAACGGTGGGCGCCTTGATTCTCGGTATGCTACCTGCCATTGTTGCTATTATTTTGATTTCTTCTGCCCTCGCTCTCGTGCTGTCGCGCAAAATGGCAAAGGATATAGTAAAGCCGCTAAATAAACTTGACCTTGAAAAACCCACCGAAAATGAAACTTATGAGGAACTTGCGCCTATTCTTACGAAACTCAACAAACAGCACAAGCAGATTATACAGCAGATCGGGGAGCTACAGCAGAAGTCCGATGAATTTGAGCAGATAACCGCTTCTATGAACGAGGGGCTTGTTTTGCTTGATAAAAAAGGGGTGGTGCTTAGTATCAATGCCGCCGCCAAGAAACTGTTTTCGGCAGATGAAACGGCGGTTGGATGTGATTTTCTCACCCTTGACCGTAGTACCGATATGAGTCGTGCCATTGAAAAGGCGCTTGACGGTAAGCGAGCCGAGTTCCGCGAGGGTCGAGGCGGCAGCGAATATCAGTTTATCATTAGCCGTATCGAATCGGACGGCAAAATGGTTGGTACCCTGATCCTTTGCTTTGATGTGACCGAAACGGCATTCGCCGAGCGTAACCGCAAAGAGTTTACCGCCAACGTTTCGCACGAACTGAAAACACCGCTTCAATCTATTATCGGCAGTGCCGAGCTTCTCGAAAACGGACTTGTAAAGCCGGAGGACACAGGGCGGTTCGTCGGTAATATCAAGAACGAAGCCACCAGACTCGTTTCGCTTATCAATGATATTATCCGTCTTTCTCAGCTTGACGAGGACAGCGAGCCTGCCACCGAGTCGGTTGATCTTTATGACGTGGCACGCGAAGTGATTGAGGTTCTTACTGTATCTGCTTCCAAAAAGCAAGTGGAACTGCAATTGAATGGCGAGTCTTGTGTTATGAACGGTATCCGTAGATACCTCTATGAGATTATCTACAATCTTTGCGATAACGCCATCCGCTATAACAAGGACGGCGGCAGGGTTACGATTGACCTCAAAAACACGAACGGTAATATCATCCTTTCGGTCAGCGATACGGGTATCGGTATTCCTGCCGAACATCAAGCCCGAATCTTTGAACGCTTCTACCGTGTAGATAAAAGCCATTCCAAAGAAACCGGCGGCACAGGTCTTGGACTGTCTATCGTAAAACACGCCGCAGCCTATCACGGCGGTACTATTAAGCTTGATAGTGAGGTTGGGAAGGGCACTGTAATTACGGTTGTATTTTAATCCCGTTTTTGGCAGCGCAGCAACCCTTCGACGGTGTGACAAATTAATATAAATAAAATTCGGCGGCAGGGAGAACTCCTTGCCGCTTTTTCTTTCATCAAAGAAATTAATCCGTCAAGAAAAAGGTGGAAAGTTGTAAAAAATATGTTATAATATAGTTTATAATGTAAAAGGAAAAACACGATGGAACGATTTTTTAAGCTTAAAGAGCGGGGGACTACGGTTAAAACCGAATTCATCGCGGGTATGACCACCTTTTTTTGCGATGGTTTATATTCTAATGGTAAACGCAAATATGTTTTCCGACCCATTCGGTGACGGCTCAAATCCCCTTGGGGTTTCTTACGGTGCGATTTATATCGCAACGGCTATTTCTGCCGTTATAGGAACTGTCTTGGCAGGACTTTTATCAAATCTACCGTTAGCGCAGGCGAGCGGTATGGGGCTTTATTATCTGTTAGGTCTTACCGTGCCCGATTTTTATGCCGAGCTTAATATTAACTTTATAAGCCCTATCGAGGCGTTCGGCGAATTCGGCACACAGTCCTTATTCAAGGTGTTTACCGACGGCTTTGATTTCTCCCACTTTGTTGCAGAGCACGGAAGCGCTAATTTAATACTTACCATTGTTACAACCGCGCTGGCGTTTTGTATGGTGGATATGTTCGATACCCTCGGTACCCTTTATGCCGCGTGTGAGCGCGCCGACCTGCTTGACGAAAACGGCGAGCCTATTAATATGAATCGCGGAATGCTCTCGGACGCTATCGCGACTACCGCGGGCGCTGTTTGCGGCACATCTACCGTTACTACCTTCAGTGAAATAAATGCAGGCGTTGCTGCGGGCGGTCGTACGGGCCTTACCTCGGTGTTCTGCGGAGCCTTCTTCTTTGTTGCAATGTTTTTGAGTCCTATCGCTCAGCTCGTTCCCGGTTGTGCTACCGCGGCGGCACTTATATATGTCGGTATCCTTATGATGGCATCGATTAAAAATATCGACTGGAACGACTACAAGATTTGTGTGCCTGCGTTTTTAACCCTTGCGGTAATGCCGTTTACATATAATATCTCATACGGTATTGCGTTCGGCTTGATTTCATATATTGTTATCAGTGTTTTCTGCGGAGATATAAAGAAAATCAAGGGCAGCTCGTGGGTAATAGCTATGCTGTTTGTTGCAATGCTGCTGCTTACACATTAAAAACACGGGGCGGTAAAAGAGGTACTGATATGGCTGACACTAAAAAAGCGCGCATATGGTATGCGGCGAGTTTTATAATCATTTTTATTCTCGAAATACTAATAGCCTTGTATGTCGATGATTTATTTATCCGTCCCTACGGCGGGGACATACTTGTAACGGCGCTGCTGTGCTGCGGGGTGAGGGTTTTTATGCCCCGAGGTGTGAGAACACTGCCGATATTGGTATTTCTTTTCGCAGCTGCGGTTGAGGTAGGGCAGTATTTTAATTTTGTCGACCTAATAGGCCTTGGCAATATCGAGTTTTTCAGAATTTTAATGGGCACCTCTTTTTCATTTATCGATATAATCTGCTATGCGGCAGGCTGCACACTTTTCTTCCTTTGCGAGTGGCT
>JAZULY010000129.1:0-16673 GCA_045603355.1 Acutalibacteraceae bacterium
GCAAATAGTTTAAATTAAGTTTAAAAGAAAAACTATATTTTACAAAAATTAACAAAAGAGGCAGTGAATAGATTAATCGCTACCTCTTTTAATTGACATTATCAGTATCCGTACGGAAAATCAAAGGTACCTGGGCCCGTACTTCCCCCATCTTCGCCCTGAAGCGGGTTACTTTCGCCCGAAGTATAGCTTGAGCCTCCCTCATCCGCCAATAACCTTCCGCTGACGGTAACGGTTCTGCCGCCGCTTGTAATGACGGTAAACTCGAGCGTCTCGCCTGGTTTATTTGCTTCAATGATATCAAGAATTACATCATCGCGGGTAATAGCGACGCCGTTCACGTGGGTTATAATATCACCCTCGCTTACCTTGCTGAATAAATCACTATCCTCAGCGACGGATGCCACCAGCAAACCTGTAGATGTTTTGTTTATTTCAGCGCTGACTGCGTCAACCTCTTGGTAGGATATACCAAGCCTTGCGCGGTCGGTCACCTTACCGTTTTCAATCAGCGATTCCACTACCCTCTTTACGCTCGTCGTGGGAATAGCATAACCTATACCCTCGTATTCGTCGCCGACGACCTTGAGAGAAGTAATGCCTACCACCTGACCGTACAGATTTACAAGCGCTCCGCCCGAGCTGCCGGGATTTATAGCAGAATCGGTCTCAATTAACTTCGAAGAATAGTTGGTGGAATTAGTAACTCTGCGATCGGTATAGGATACGATACCCTCTGTAATCGAAGAATTGGCTGTAGCGTCATTAGGTCTGCCGATTGCCAAAACGGTCTCGCCGCAATTAACCTCATCTGAATTTCCAAATGTCGCAGGGAAAAATCCCGCAGAATTAACCTTGAGAACGGCTAAATCGCTTCTCGTATCGCCCGCCTTGAAGGTAGCGTCGTATATTTTGCCGTCAAATGTATAAATCTTAAACTTAGCAGCGGCTACATCCTCATAAATATGATCATTTGTAATAATATATCCATCCTCAGAATAAACAACACCGCTCGCATAGCCCTGAACTCCGTTATCATTATATACAACAATACCCACAACAGATTTGTTGACATTTTCATAAATTGTCTCGTAGGTGAGCGCGTCTTCATCCACAGGCTTTGATTCAAGCAGGAGTGAGTTATCACCATTCACAGAACTTTTGGTAGTAACCTTGCCCGCAAAATAGCCACCTGCCGCCGCGCCGCTTATTGCGATAATTATGCATAAAAGAAGAATAAAAACCCGCATTCCTCGTTTATTTGCCTTATCGTTCTCGGTAACGATGGGTGAAAATTCTATCGGCTGCGGTGTGTCAAAACTTGAAAAATCTTCCTGAGCAAAAGATACGCGGGGTGCATCAATAGCCTCTTCGGCGGCGAGTTCATCGCTCTCAAAAACCGCCTTGGCGGGCTCTGTGGCTGCAAACGAGTCTATATCCGCAGGCTCTGCATATAAGTCATCCGCCACATTATCCGCCATTTCCCCGTTGTTTAATTCTTCGAAATTCTTGTTTTCTTCCATTAAAATTCTCCTATTGTTTCTGTTTTCTTATAGGTAACTGAACACTGAAATCGGTATACTCATTTTCAGCGCTTTCTACAGTAATTCTGCCGCCGTGAATATTGATAATTGTTTTTACAATATAAAGTCCGAGCCCCGCGCTGTTTTTGTTAGCAGACCGAGATTTATCCACCTTATAAAAGCGGTCGAATATCCTGCCGATATTTTCCTTTGGTATGCCAAATCCCGTGTTTTTAACACCGAAACGGACAAATTTCGCATCTGAACCGACGGAAAATGATATCTCGCCGCCATCCTCGCAAAACTTTACGGCATTATCCACAAGGTTATAAATAACCTGATAAATTAAGTCGTAATCGGCATAAACAAAGGTTTCTTCAAGCATATCAAGACCTATTACGGTTATGTTTTTACTCTCAATTTGCTTCTCGCGGCTTAGCACAACACTAACTACCGCTTCGGATAAATTAAACATAATCGGCTTTAACTTAACCTCTCCCGATTCAAGCCGTGACAGATTAAGCATAGACTCAACAACACGAGAAAGGCGTTTAACCTCATCTGAAATTATCCTAAGATAATACTCGCGTTGGTCTTCTTCAATGGTGCCGTCAAGTATACCGTCGATAAAACCGCCGATGGTCGTCATCGGGGTGCGTAGCTCATGCGATACATTACCCACAAAGCTTCTGCGCATTTCCTCAAGCCTTGCCAGAGAGTTGGTCATATTATTGAATGAGACCGATAGCTCTCCTATTTCATCATCACTCATTACGGGTATTCGTTTTGAAAAGTCACCCTTTGCCATAGCGCGGGCCGCATCAGACATAAGTTTGAGCGGTTTCGTAAAGCGGTAGGTCATCGTATATACCGCGATAAACATTATAATAATCGGGAAAATTGCCGAGATGATACACATCTCAAACACCCTATCCATCAAAATCTTTAATGATTCGGTCGTTGTAGATGAAAAAACATATCCAAGCACAGTGCCGTCAGCAGATTTAAGCGGTATACCCACGGTATAAAAGTCTTCCTCGTACAGTCGGTTGAAATCGCCGACCTCAAAGTATTCACCCTCGCGTGCGGTGTCTAAAATTACCTTACTTACAGTACTGACGCTATGCATACAGTCATGTCCGATTATAAATTTATCGCAGCCGCATACAAGAATTTTACCAGACGTATCACTAATAAATATATCAGCATTTGATACATTATTCTGCACGCCGATAATATTATAAATATTTCGTCGGAAATTCTCGGAATTCATATCCGTTACGGCAACCACCGCTATTGAATCACAGTTATCGCGCAGCTGGGCATACTTTTCCTCGGAAAAATAATTTGAGACAGCAAAACTTAAAATTGTTGCAATAACCGTAAAACTTACAACGATAATAATACCGATGGTAAAGAATAATTTTCTGAATAGTTTTAAACGCATAACTACCCCGTTATTTTACTTCAAATTTATATCCTACGCCCCAAACGGTCTTCAGAGACCAGGCATCGGAAACGCCTTCAAGTTTTTCTCTGAGCCTCTTTACATGAACATCGACCGTACGTGAGTCACCGTAGTAATCAAAGCCCCAAACCTCATCAAGAAGCTGATCTCGCGTGTATACGCGGTTGGGGTTGCTTGCCAGATGGAAAATGAGTTCAAGTTCTTTCGGCGGTGTGTCAATAACATTACCATCCACCACAAGTTCATAATTAGTAAGATTGATTTTTAGTTTATCAAAATTGACCTCTCGGCGTTCAGAGTCGTTTTGTGTTTTTGTACGGCGAAGCACCGCCTTAATACGAGCAATTACCTCCTTGGTTTCAAAAGGCTTTGTAATGTAGTCATCCGCGCCGAGTTCAAGGCCTAAAACCTTATCAAAGGTTTCGCCCTTAGCGGTAAGCATAATTATCGGCACATCACTCGATTTGCGGATTTCTCGGCAAACCTGCCATCCGTCAAGCTTCGGCAGCATAATATCGAGTAATATAAGATCGGGAGTTTCTGCCTTGCAAAATCGCACCGCTTCCTCGCCGTCATTCGCGGTAACGGCAGTAAAACCGTCCTTCTGGATATAAAGACGCAGCAGTTCGCATATATTTACATCATCATCAACAATGAGAATTTTGCCGTTTGACATAAAACCACTCCTTTATCAAAAGAATACTACATACTATTTTACATTGTCAACCTAAAATTAGTATTAATAAAATGTAAATATTTTTATAAAAAAACACCCACCTATGGTGGGCGTTATAAACTCATATAAAATCTAAAATTATTCAGCGTCAGAATTTTCTTTCATTTTTGCGAAACACTCGCTGCAGTATACCGGACGGTCATCACGCGGTAAGAACGGTACCTTTGCAACGCCACCACAGGCATTACATACTGCCTCATGATATTCGCGGGGTGCTCTGCCGGCGTTCTTGCGCTTGTCGCGGCAAGGCTTACAACGCTGCGGCTCGTTTACAAATCCCTTGGACTCATAGAACTCCTGTTCTCTTGCAGTGAATACGAATTCTTCTCCGCAGTCCTTGCAAACAATTGTCTTGTCTTCAAACATTTCTTTTACCTCTCTTGATTTGGTTTTTTCGCCCCGGACGGAATTGCACCGACATAAAATTGCTTTGCTAATTAAGCTACAAGGGCATATATATTTATTAAAAAATTAATAAATCTGCTTTACCTTCCGACGAAGCCGAGACATAGCATTATTGACCGATTTCACCGTTATGCCGAGCCTATCTGCAATTACTTCGTAAGAATTAAATGCTATAAAGGCAATAAGCACGCGGTACTCAAGCGGAGATAACACACTCTTGATTCTTTCGGTCAAAATAGCGCTCTCCTCTTTTTCAATAAGAAGCGACTCGGGGCTCTTGTTATCCGAGGCATCAAAATCATCCCCGATATAAACGAGCTTTTCGCGCGGAATTTGTTTTTTACGGTATACAGTGCGGCAAGCGGAATAAATGCCGCGATTAATACAAAGAGAGGCAAAGGTGGAGAAAGATGATAAGGACGGGTCAAAGACCTTGGTGGCAGAGTACAGAGCAATAAGCCCTTCCTGCACCAAATCCTCAAAATCAAATTCGCCGATGCTTGAATATTCTGAAACTTTAGCATTAATAATGTTGATGTAGCGTCCAACCAGAACACTTAGCATATCGTAATTGCCCGACTGAATAGATTCAACTATCTCTTCATCGGTAACTGCGATATATTCTTCGGTTGTAAATTTATTCATACAAGCACCACATTATAACACTGCGCAATAATTTAGTTAATAATACACTAAAAATTCATTTTTGTCAAGTAATTTTTAGTAAATTTATAGTGTTGTAACAATATTATATTGACATTGTACTATTTTAATATTAAAATATTAAATATTAGTCAATTTGGGAGGAATTACCTTGTACGAAGCAATTTTTGAAAATTGGTCAAACAATGCTGTCGCCGATCCCGATTTGATAGAAGAACTCAAATCGATTAAAGGAAAAGAAGAAGAGATCTCCGACAGATTTTATACAGAGCTCGAGTTCGGTACCGCGGGACTTCGCGGTGTTATCGGCGCGGGCACAAACAGAATGAACGTATATACCGTCGGCCGCGCCACGCAGGCATTGGCAGGCTATGTTAATTCGGTATCAGATAAGCCGAGTGTTGCTATTGCTTATGACAGCCGTATTAAATCCGATCTGTTCGCAAAAACCGCGGCAGGCGTTCTCGCAGCAAACGGAGTAAAGGTTTATATTTACGATGAGCTTATGCCGACTCCTATGCTCTCCTTCGCTGTAAGACATCTTAAGTGCGATGCAGGCATCGTTATTACCGCAAGCCATAACCCCGCAAAATATAACGGATACAAGGCTTACGGACCTGACGGCTGCCAATTAGCCCCCGATGCTGCAAGATACATTATGTCCTTGATGGGCAAAATTGACTGTTTTAAGGATATTAAAAAGATTGATTTCGAAGCAGGTCTTAAAAGCGGTACTATTGAGTTTATCACCCGCCCGCTTATCGATGCATATCTCGATGCAGTAGAAAAGCAGTCGGTAAGGGATAAAGAACTCGATATGTCCGGTCTTTCGGTAATCTATACCCCTCTGCACGGCACGGGAAACAAACCTGTAAGAGAAATCCTCGAGCGCGTCGGTATTAAAAATGTTACCGTTGTTAAAGAGCAGGAATTACCCGACGGTAACTTCCCCACCGCCCCCTATCCTAACCCCGAAATCAAGCAGCCGTTTGAGTTGGCTTTGTCTTTAGCAAAAGAAAATGACGCCGACCTTCTGCTTGCTACCGACCCCGATGCTGACCGCGTCGGAATTGCCGTTAAAGATGGGGACGATTTTACCCTTATTTCGGGTAATGATGTAGGCGCACTCTTGCTTGCATATATTCTTGAGCGCAGAACACAAAACGGTACCCTGCCGAAGAATCCCGTAGCGGTTAAAACCATCGTTACAACCGAAATTTGCCGCAAAATAGCAGATGATTACGGTTGCGCACTTATCGATGTTCTAACAGGCTTTAAATTTATCGGCGAACAGATAGCTTTACTTGAAGAAAAGAATGAAGAAGAAAGATATATCTTCGGCTTTGAAGAAAGCTACGGCTACCTGCCTGGCGGCTACGTAAGAGATAAGGACGCCGTTGTTGCCTCGATGCTTATTTGCGAAATGGCGGCTTACTACAAGTCAAAGGGTATTACCCTTCTTGACCAGCTCGATAACCTGTTTAAAAAGTACGGTTACTATATTAATTCACAAAAGAGCTTCGCTTTTGAAGGTCAGTCGGGTATGCAGGCTATGGGTAAAATAATGTCAACACTTCGCACCTGCCCGCCTGAGAAAATTGGCGAACGCAAGGTTGTTAAGATAGAGGATTATGAAACCTCGCGCGCTACCGATGTTTTGAGTGGTAATGAATCGGTTATTACCCTACCGAAATCAAATGTTATAGCCTTCACGCTTGAGGACAATAGCAAGGTAATATTCCGTCCCTCGGGCACAGAACCGAAAATCAAAATTTACATCTGTGCTACCGACGCTGTAAAGCAAACCGCAATAGATAAAAACACCGCTTTAACCGATGCCGCTGCAGAAATGATGCAGTAAATCAAAATTTAAGAACGGATTTGGGGTTTCCAAATCCGTTCTTTTTTAATATATTATTCAGTTTCCGACTCTGCAGAAGGCGCTTCGGGATGTTGAGTACACATTGACGGAACATTACTCTTTTTGTACCAACCCGTATCTGTCGATGTGCAGTTAGGGGTAGCCAAAAGTCCCGATGAAGTACAATATTGCTTGCTGACCGCATTCGGGCTGTCAACAAACTGTTTAGCCTCAAGTCCGCCGTGCGCCATAGACATTACCGCGCGCCAAAGTTTCTTTGAAGTATATGCCTGCGAATCAGAAAGCGGTTTATATTCTTCAAAGCCGCACCAGGTAGAGCCGATGTAATACGGTGTACCGCCTGTAAACCAGGAATTCATATTTTCGTTCGAGGTACCTGTCTTGGCGAATATCTTCATATTTGATACGGTAGAACCCATACCGTTTGCAGTACCCTGAGAGCCATATACAACGTTCTGCAAGAGATGATTCATAACCGTTGCCGTATCTTCACTGAATGCAATGTTAGTGGCAGATTCGTTTCTCAGAACTATCTGATCATCCTGATCTGTAACCTTATAATAGGTTATCGGCTCATAATAAACGCCGCCGTTACCGAAGGTGGCATAGGCTGCCGCCTCTTCAAGGGTTGTAAGGCCGCCGTTTGTACCGCCCATTCCGAGCGGAGAATAGTTAATATCCTCAGCCGTCAGGGTAGTAATACCGAGTTTTTGTGTAAGGAAATCATACGAACGCTGAGGCGTGAGCTGGTCAACAAGCATTACGGGGATTGTATTTGCCGAAATTTCGAGGGCATATTCAATAGTCATATTGCCGCGGTATTTATCCCTATACCAGTTGTTCGGTGTCCATTTATCCCTGCCGTATTCGCGCTTCTCATCCTTAACAATGCTCGAATAGGTAATCAAATCTCTCTCAATAGCCTGCGCATATGCAGAAATCGGCTTCATTGTGGAACCCGGCTGACGAACTGCACTTGTAGCGCGGTTAAATCCGCGGTTAGCCGTCTTTTCACCCAGACCGCCCGCCATTCCTACGATGTGACCCTCATAGTCCATAACGGTCATAGCGCCTTGTAAAACATCACCATCTTTATTGGTGATATGATAAGTCTCATCGGCGAACACGATATCAAGCGCATTCTGAACCGTTGGGTCTACAGTAGCATAGATTTTATAACCGCTCGTATAGAACTTATTATATGCACGGTTTTCATCATAACCGTATTCATCCATTAAGTCCTGCGCGACCTCATCTATCAAAGCGTCAACGAAATATGAATTAATTGCAACCTCATTAAGGTTTCCTTTATTGGCAACTACTATGAGTTCCTCATCAAAAGCCTTATCAAATTCCGCCTGGGTAATAAGTCCCTGCTCCAGCATAAGCGCAAGTACGGTCTGACGGCGCTCTTTATTCGCTTCATAGCCCGACTCTGTATCGGGGCGGTATGTTTCGGGCGCCTTAACGATAGCCGCGAGAGCAGCACATTCATTAAGGGTTAAATCCTTTGCGCTCTTATCGAAATAGTAGTTTGAAGCAACCTCAACACCGCAAATACCGCCGCCCATAGCAACGGTGTTTACGTAACACTCAAGTATCGTATCCTTCGAATACTCTTCTTCAAGCTCACGTGCTCGCATTATTTCGCGGACCTTACGCGCGGGACTGCTTGAATTATCCCCCGTTAAGTTCTTAACGAGCTGCTGAGTTATGGTTGAACCGCCCTGATTTGATGAGTAATACTTAAAAAACAGGTTGAAAAACGCGCTGAAGGTACGTTTCCAGTTAACACCCTTATGAGTCTCAAAGGTTTTATCCTCAACAGCTATAAAGGCATTTTTAAGGTTTTCGGGAATATTGCCGTTCTCATCGTCAATCCAGATTCGGTTATCGGTGCCGTGCAGACGCTGATACTCAACAAATTCGCCTGTTCTTCTGTCCTCGGCGTAAATAATGGTGGTAAAATTCAGTTCAAGGTTGTCAAGGTCAACATCATCCATCGATGCATCAACAAAACCGAAAGCATATACCAAAACGGCGCCTGCTACCAAACAGCCTGTAATAACACAAACAAGAAATGCCGATATTAAAACCTTGGCAATACGAGCTTTAAGTGGGGATTTAGCGCCCTTATTAGTATCCTTACGGCGTCTACCCTTCTTCTCTGCTTTCATAGCAGATGAGGAATAACTGTTTAAATCGAAGCTCGAATTGTCATTTGATTTATTATGCTTATCATATGCCATAGAAATTACCTCCCTCGGCAAATAATATAAATACAGAATATACGATTTTTAAATATTATACCACAAATTTCAAAAAAAGGGGTTACAATATATTTACAAATACATTTTTTGCATAAAATTTACAATTCGGTAAAAAATAATATCGGTGATATTATGCGCAAAAAGTATACTTTATTCGCACTGTTGGTACTCATGACCTTTAGTTTATTGCTTATAAGATACTATACCGAGGGAAAAACTGTCAAGCAAAACGAAGAAATTAAATATACCCTGATTTATCAAAACGACGGCGTATCGCTATATCACGGCGAACGATATGTCAGAAGCTATGATATAACCGTATCTGCCCTGCCGCTGACCGATCAGGATAACCTGAAAAGCGGAATAATACTCGAAAATATGGACGAGGTAAACCGCATAATCGAAGATTTCGACGGGAACTGATAAAAATTTGCTCGCCGCACTTGAAAAAAACATCAATTCAGTTTATACTGTTTTAAAAGGCGGTGAATATTTTGGAATTTGATGCACTAACTGCGGGCGTACTCCCTGGCGGACTTGTAAGCTCAGCGGAGGTTAAGGTTTTAATCTGCTATATTTTAGACAGCGTTAAAGAGTCGGTGCCTGTAACACGGCTTTGTGAACTTCTGAATTATGAAGGCATAGCCAACATATTTGAGGTTAGCGATAATATCGAAGCGCTTGCCCGCGGCGGACATATTGTTTGTACCGACGTTGACAGCGAAAGCTATACCGTAACTCCTTCGGGTACAGATATTGCCAAAACCCTTAAGACGACCGTTCCTATGACCGTGCGCGAAAAGGCCTGCCGAGTAACGCTCGGTATGCTCTCTAAAATGCGCAACGCCGAAGAAACCGATATCGCGATAACCCGCGAAGACGATAACACCTATATCACCTGCTCAGCACTTGATAACAATAAAACGATTATGAGCGTAAAGCTTATGGTATCGGATGAAATGCAGGCTGTAAACATAAAGAACAATTTTTTAGAAAATCCCGCAGAGATATACACACAAATAATTGATTTACTTACAAAATAAGGATTTCGAAGACATCTTCGAAATCCTTTTTTCTAAAAATCTTGACATTTATCGACAAAAATATTAAAATTAAAAGGCCGACTTGAAATAAGTCGACCTGGAGCTGAAGATGGGACTCGAACCCACGACCTGCTGATTACGAATCAGCTGCTCTACCAACTGAGCCACTCCAGCAAATGCATATCACATTATACCAATTAAGTCGCACACAGTCAAGTATTTTATTTAGAGGTTTTAATATGAGCAAATCAATTAATGAATGTATCAGACAAAAACGTAAAGAACTCCATTTACGTATGGAGGATGTAGCCGATGCTATAGGTATGTGCCGTAGCACATACTCAAAAAAGGAAAAAGAAGGATATTTTTATATCAGCGAGCTCAGTCGGGTTTGTGATTTTCTTAAAATGTCACTACCCCATCTCGTGCAGGGACATATCGTTTCCCCGCTAACCTTTCCCCTTCCCGAAACAAAGCCAATAACATTCAGTCAGAACACCTCAAGATTAGATGCACTTTACGCGACCGAGCCTTCAACACTTACCGAAGAGGAAATGGCATTTTTCAATATACTTCGCAGTTATACAGATGAGGAAAACATCAAAAAGCTGCTCGATTATGCTAAATATTTAAAACACACCGAAGAGGATTAATCTTCGGTGTGTTTTTACTTTATACAGAAAACTTATGGTATACCTTTTTACCCTTTTTAATGATAAGACCATCGTTAAAACGCTCGAGCGCAAACTGAGCCGCAACATCGGTAACCTTTTCGTTATCGGCTGAAACGCCGCCCTGCTGAACAAGGCGTCTCGCCTCACCTTTCGACGCGGTAAGTCCACCCTTAACCATTAAATCGAGAATACCGATACTGCCGTCGGTAAAGTCATCGTCGCTAAGCGTGGTATTAGGCATATCAGCATTGTTACCGCCACCTGCAAAGAGAGACAGCGAAATCTCGCGAGCACGCGAAGCCTCTTCCTCGCCGTGAACTAACTTAGTAAGCTCATAGGCTAAAATGTCCTTAGCGGTATTAAGCTGACTGCCCTCCCAATCGTTCATCTTATCGATTTCTTCAAGCGGCAGGAAGGTCAGCATACGGATGCATTTCAGCACATCAGCGTCGCTTACGTTTCTCCAATACTGATAGAACTCATAGGGAGAGGTCTTATTCGGGTCAAGCCATACCGCACCGTTGGCGGTCTTACCCATCTTCTTGCCCTCAGAGTTCATAAGCAGAGTAATGGTCATAGCATATGCGTCTTTACCGAGTTTTTTACGGATAAGCTCGGTGCCGCCGAGCATATTAGACCACTGATCATCGCCGCCAAACTGCATATTACAGCCGTACTCCTTAAAGAGATGATAGAAGTCATAGCTCTGCATTATCATATAGTTGAATTCAAGGAAGCTGAGTCCCGTTTCCATACGCTGCTTGTAGCATTCTGCTCTGAGCATATTATTAACCGAGAAGCACGCACCCACGTCGCGAAGAACGTCAACATACTTAAGGCCTAAAAGCCAGTCAGCGTTATTAACCATCATTGCCTTGCCCTCGCCGAACTCAATAAAGCGGGACATCTGCTTTTTAAAGCAATCGCAGTTGTGCTGAATGGTCTCGGGTGTCATCATCGAGCGCATATCCGTTCTGCCCGACGGGTCACCGATATAACCTGTACCGCCGCCGATAAGCGCTACGGGTTTATTACCTGCCATCTGTAATCTCTTCATAAGGCACAGAGCCATAAAGTGACCTACATGCAGGCTGTCAGCAGTCGGGTCAAAACCGATATAGAAAACGGCTTTACCGCTATTGACCAACTCGCGGATTTCCTCCTCGTCTGTAACCTGCGCGATAAGTCCGCGGGCAACTAATTCTTCATAAATTTGCATACTGTAAACTCCTATCTAACAATTCCTTAGCGGAACTGAACATAATTTCTGTCATATCACTACCCGACATAATTCGGGCAATTTCTCTGATTCGCTCATCGTACCCGAGCGTTTTGACCGTCGTATATGTGCGGTCTTCCCTAACGCTTTTCTCTATAAGCAAATGATTATCTGCACTCGCGGCAATCTGCGCTAAGTGGGTTACACATATAACCTGACGGCTGCTTGCAACCTTCTTCAGTTGCGCCGCGACCTTAGTTGCAGCCCTTCCGCTGATACCCGTATCGATTTCATCAAAAATAAGGGTGTTGACATCATCCTTATCCGATAATACGCTTTTAATGGCGAGCATAACACGGGAAAGCTCACCGCCCGAAGCTATTCGGGAAAGTGGCTTAACATCCTCACCCGCATTAGGTGAAATCATAAACTCAACCACATCTCGGCCGCTCTTAGTATACCGTCCATCAGTAATGCATACCGTGAATATTACCTGCGGCATATTAAGTTCTCTCAGAATTTCGCAAACCTGCGCCGAAAATCTCTCAGCCGCCGCTTTGCGGGATTCAGACAACCGATCAGCCTTCTCAATCAGTCTTTCCTGAGACTGCAAAAGCAGCCCTTCGAGTTCCTCGGCACGCTCATCTGCAAATGTTATGTCACTCAGCTGTTTTTTTGCATTATCAAGAAAATCCAGCATTTTCTCTTCGCTGCCGCCGTATTTCATCATAAGGCGCCCGATCAGGTCGAGTCTGTTTTCGATATCATCGATATTATACTCATTATCACTGTTTTGTGCAATAGTATTTCTTAATTCTTCGCCGATATCATTAAGATTTTCTACCGTTTCGGTAAGTTTCGGGACCAAATCAGCAGCAGGCTTATATTCGAGTGACGCTAAACCCTTCAGAGCATTTTTAAGCAGTTCTGCCGCTCCGGGATTTTCATCCCCCGAAATACAGGTATAAGCAGAGCTGAGCGTCTTGCTAATCTTCTCAAAATCACGGCACAGCTTAAGCTTTTCTTTAAGCTCATCTGATTCGCCGACCTTTATATCCGCCGTTTCAAGCTCATTTATCTGATATTTAAGCAGGTCAATTCTACGCGCCTTCTCATCCTCGTCGATTTCGAGTGCCTTCAGTTCGCGTCTATAGCCATTAAGCGTTTTAAATTCGGTGTAATATTCACTAATGAGCGCATCATTTTCGGCTAATCTATCAATAAAGCCGCAGTGCTTATCAGAATCGAGAAGCGACTGATTATCGTGCTGACCGTGAATGTTAATAAGATATTTTCCAACCTCTTTGAGTACCGCCGCTGTAGCAGGCTGAGAATTAATTCTAAAACTGCTGCGTCCGTCGGTGGATAAAGTGCGCTGTAAAATCAGCGTACCGTTTTCATCAAGGTTGTATCCGTTCTCATTTAAAACAGCCGTCGCCGTTTCTCCTATATCGGAAAACTCGGCAATTACCTGCGCCCTATCACACCCGCTTCGGATTAACTCCCTTGAAGTGCGCGCACCGAGTACGGCATTAATAGCATCAATTATTATCGATTTACCGGCACCCGTCTCACCCGTCAGACAGCTGAATCCGCGTGACACCTCAAGTTCGGAATGCTCGATGACCGCTATGTTTTCAATATGTAAATAATTTAACATAATAAAACCGCCGTTATTTTATGAGTTCTAATAATTTTTTGGTTAAATCAACCGAATCGGCTTCATTTCTGGTAACCACAATTATGGTATCGTCTCCTGCGAGCGAGCCTAAAATATACTCGCTGAAAAGAGTATCGAATGCAACACACGCGCCCGAAGCCATACCGTTATAGCACTTTATCACTATGTTGTTAAGCGCATATTGAACATCAACAACGCTTTTTGCGAACATATCAACAAAATGGTCCTTGGATTTATCGTGAACGGCTATCTGTCCGCCGCGCGGGCTCATATAACGGTAAACTCCGTTATAGTCCTGAGCCTTGACGATGCGAAGCTCTTTAATATCTCGGGAAACTGTCGACTGGGTAACATTGTAGCCGAGCTTTAAGAGCAGATCCTGCAGCTCGTCCTGAGTAACGATAACGTTATCCTCAATAAGCTTTAAAATTCTTTCCTGGCGTTTGCTTTTCAACAGTCTCCCCCCTATTTCTCTTTAAATTTTTCCGACAGCGTCTTATAAAAAGACTTGTCTGTTAAGCGTATCAGTTTAAGACAGTAATCCGCCTTGCTGACGATTATATCCGTATTAGGCTTAACGGCGGGCGTGCGGCGGCCGTCAATCGATACAAAAACCTCTGCCTTCTTTATAGAGTAAGCATTAAAGCGCACTACCGCATTTTTATTAAGAAGAACAGGCTTCGCAGAGAGCGAGTGTGAGCAAATCGGCGTCAGACAAATGTTTTCAGATAGCGGGTCAATAATCGGACCGCCGGCTGATAGCGAATATGCCGTAGAGCCCGTAGGTGTAGCAACGATAAGCCCGTCGGCACGGTATGAAATGCAGTCGTTGCCGAAATATGCCTTAACATCGATAATGCGGGAAATAAATCCGCTCGACATAACAAGGTCATTAACCGCAACCTGAGAGAACTTTTCCTTGCCGTCCTCTATCATATCAACCTTTAAAAGCATACGGTTTTCTATAGTATAATTACCGCTTTTTAGTTGCTCGAGTTTTTCAAGCTCGTTCGGCTCAACATCAGCCAAAAAGCCTAATCTGCCCGCATTAATTCCTAAAACAGGCTTATTCATCTTGGCGGCTAATTTACCGTAACGTATAATAGTGCCGTCACCGCCGACGGTTATTATAATATCGGCGACCTCGTATATTCGTCGCTCGGGTATGTGCTGATAATCGGTACCGCAAATATTATCGGGTAAATATGCGGTTATACCTGCGTTTTTAAAAATCTTCCCCATTTTTTCTACGGCTTCGGGGGCACCTCGTTTGTCAAGATTCGGCAAAACACCGACCTTCATACTTTAGTCACCTCTCAATTCTTCGTGTGATTTATTAACTATCATTTCGGGTGAAATCCCGCCGTCAGGCGAATGATTTTCAGCCTTAATAATATGTACAAGATATTCAATATTGCCCTCGGGTCCCTTTATAGGCGAGTAATCGAGATTCAAAACTGAAAATCCGCTTTGCGGGATGAGTGCGAATATCTTCTCGATAACCTCTAAATGCACCGCCTTATCCCTTACAACACCCTTTTTGCCGACCTTATCCTTGCCTGCCTCAAACTGCGGCTTAATTAGGCAAACCGCCGCGGCATTATCCTTTAATAGGGTGCTCATAACGGGCAGAATGTGGGACAGAGATATAAACGATACATCGACCGACGCAAAGTCAAGCGGGTCGGGCACCTGCTCGCTCGTTACATAACGGAAATTGGTACGTTCAAGATTAACAACCCGCTCATCAGTCCTCAGTTTCCAGGCAAGCTGACCGTAGCCTACATCTATCGCATAAACCTTTGCCGCACCGTTTTGCAGCATACAGTCGGTAAATCCGCCGGTTGAAGCACCGATATCGGCGCAAATCTTATTTTCAAGCGTAATATTAAATTTATCCATAGCCTTTTCGAGCTTTAATCCACCGCGGCTTACGTATTTAAGTGTAGAGCCTCTTACCTCTACCTTGTCCTCAGCCTTTAGTGTGATTCCTGCTTTATCGGCCTTTTGATTATTCACATAGACGATGCCCGCCATAATGTACGCCTTAGCCTTTTCTCGGCTTTCGGCAAGTCCCATATTTACTAGCGCAACATCCAAACGCAGTTTTTCAGACAAAACTAAATTTCTCCCTTTATGATATGAGCCATAGAATCGGTATCTAAATTAAAATTTTTAAGTGCATCTGCGACCTTTGACGCAGGTACAAAACGGTTATCTACTGCGATGATTTTATATTTTGCAGTAATACCGTTCTCCAATAGCAGTGAGCCGAGCTGCTCGGCTATGCCGCCTGTCTTAATACCCTCTTCAAAGAAATAAATTTCTTTTTTATTTTTAAGCAATTCGATAATTTCCTTCTCAATAGGATATATCTTATTTAATTTTAAAACGCTGATATTAACGTTTTCTTCGCGTAAAATATCGGCGGCTGCTCGCGCGTTTTCAAAAATTCTGCCGTAGGTAATAATAACCTTATCACCGCCTCCGAAAACATCAAAATCATTATCGGTAACCTTGTAATCAGGGTTACATTTTTCGGTGCCGCGCGGATAACGGATAGCACACGGGAAATCAAAATCTGCTGAACGCTTTAATATACTTTCGAGCTCACCGAAATAACAAGGCGAGTAAATGTGCATACCCGGCACAGTGCTTAAAAATGCAACATCGAATACGCCTTGATGTGTCTCGCCGTCTTCCCCGACAATACCTGCTCTGTCAATACAAATTTTAACGGGTAGGCCCGCAATAGCAACATCGTGAATAAGTTGGTCATAGGACCGCTGTAAAAAGGTGGAATATACCGCAAAATACGGCTTCATACCGCGTACAGCAAGACCAGCCGCAAATGTAGCAGCGTGTTCTTCGGCAATACCGACATCGAAAAATCTGTTTTTAAAGCGTTTAGAGAAGTAATAAAGACCTGTACCCTCGGTCATAGCCGCGGTTATAGCGCAGACCTTGTCATCGGTCTCGGCAATTTCACATAGTGTTTTGCCGAAAATATCCGAATAGGAATTAACTCCGCTTGAGTGAGCGCCCTCGTTTATATCAAACGAGGAAACGCCGTGATAAATTTTAGGGTTTGCCTCGGCAAAGGAATAGC
>JAZULY010000130.1:0-3125 GCA_045603355.1 Acutalibacteraceae bacterium
TGAACTCATAACAAAGCTTCTCCTCCCCACCCAAAGACGGTACCAAAGCGGTGGCGTAGTTAGTTATTTTAAGATTCTCGCTCACTATATTTTTAGCCTCATCAAAGCTGTATACAGCGGGTGGTATTTCGCGGGTTTTATGATTTGCTATAAATCCGCCCGCCTCGTAAAATACAATATTACCCGATGACATATCTACGCCTACCTTTACTAAATCGGCGTAGCAAATTACCGCGCCCGCAGTGGCGGCAAAATTTATTACACACACACCGTTGTCGGTATAATAATAGGTCTCCTGGAAATTTGCAGAGATGTTTTTACGCAAGAATTTCTGCGCTGCGCTTCTCGCCTGCTCATAGCTTATTGCCGTAGTAGTGTCTGCATTATATTCGCGAAATTCCAGCACATATCCGCCGTCAAGCGATATACTGGCATACCCGCGCTCAAAGGTAAATTCATAGGCAGGTATCTCTCCGCCGCTTATCTCCTTAAAGGTCAGTTCGCGCTCTCCGAACATTTCGTTAATTTTATCCTTCGCCGCGCTCTCACTTATCTCCGATGCATTTTTCAGCATTTCAGCATCGCCCGCCACCTTATGCTCGGAAAACGGACCGTCGTATAAAAGCGTGGGATAATCGGTCAGGGTCTCTTCAAGAACAAAAAAATCATCCGCCAATGTGTTGTTTTCTCCCAAAGTGTTCTCAATCTCACTCTCCCAGTAACCGCTGTTGTTATACTCGTTTTGCATTTTACTTAACGAGTCAGTGATAGACACCGATACCTCGTGTAGTTTTTTTAAATTATCGTTATCCTCTGCGCTCAGACTCTGCCCACTGATAAGTGAACGTGAAAGCGACATAATATAATTCCCTGCCTGCGAGAGAAACTTATTCACCGTATCAAATTGTCTGCCACCCGTCGGGAACTCAGCGAGCGCCTGTTTGGCAACTACCGTTTCGGAAAATATTTTTGCTGAAATTTCACTGAACTGCAGCGGTGTTGTAGCATAATTTGCCTTTTGCAGATTTACCGTAATATTATTGAGACTCGAGCCGAGTATCTCAAACGAGCGAGAATAGGTATATTTAAGCCTGTCTTTATACTCCGACTGCTTTTGATAGGTTAAAATCAATCCCACGCCCACAACAATCAAAAGTGCTAAAAGATAAGAAATAATACGTATAATACATCTTCTTTTCATAAAACACATCACCAAAAATTATTATTTACCGAAATTTACCGCTTATTAATTAAAATTTGTATTGTTTATTTTTATTTTATATAGTATAATATTTAAGTTAACAGTTATCGTGGCGTATTTTAGGCTGACGAGAGGTGTAATTTTTGGATAACATTATTTATTTGGATAACAGTGCTACTACCGCCCCCTGCCAAAAAGCGGTAGATGCTATAAATAAAGCCCTGTGTGTTAATTGGGGCAACCCATCATCTTTACATATGCTTGGCATAAACGCCGAAATAGAAGTAGAAAACACAAGGCGCATTATCGCTAAATCTATCGGTGCGCGGGAAGACGAGATTTTCTTCACAGGTGGCGGCACAGAGGCCAACAATATTGCGATATACGGTGCCGCTGTAGCACGGCGCAAACGCGGCAACAAAATAGTTACTACCGCTATTGAGCATCCGTCAGTACTTGAAACCGTAAATACCCTCGAAGAAAAGGGTTACGAGGTAGTCCGCTTGAGACCTGATAAAAACGGTGTTGTAAGCGAAGAGGATATATATGCCGCTGTTGACAGCAGTACTGTGCTTGTTAGTATAATGCTCGTTAATAACGAAATCGGCTCTGTACAGCCATTACGTGCAGCTGCCGATGCTATAAAACGCGCAAACGCACCCGCGCTGCTCCACTGTGACGCGGTACAAGCCTACGGCAAAATGCCTATAAACGTAAATAGCCTCGGTGTTGATTTACTGACTGCGAGCGGTCACAAGATACACGCTTCAAAGGGTGTCGGATTTCTATACAAGAAAAAGAGCGTCAATTTAGCCACGCTTATTCACGGCGGCGGTCAGGAAAAGGGACTGCGCTCAGGAACCGAAAGCGTGCCGCTTATCTGCGGCCTCGGCGGTGCCGTCGAAGAGCTTGGAGATATCAGCAAAAACCTTGCAAGCATAAAAGGGCTTTGGCTCTACGCAAAGGAGAAGTTACTGAGTACCGGCATCGTTACTATAAACTCGAATGACGACTGCCTGCCATATATTCTCGGTATATCTGTTATCGGCTACCGCTCCGAAACCCTGCTTCACTTTTTAGACAGCAAGGGTATATATGTCTCAAGCGGCAGTGCCTGCTCTAAGGGGCATAAAAGCTACGTTTTAAGTGAGGTCGGTTTTGATGATAAGCGAATCGATTCCGCACTCAGACTAAGCTTCAGCCGATATACCACAAAAAAGGAAATTGATATTTTATGCGAGGCTTTAGCGGAAGCCGCAGCAAAACTCAGAAAGGCGTAAGATATGAAAGAAATAATACTCGTTAAAAACGGTGAGCTTGTACTTAAAGGTCTCAACCGTAATAATTTTGAAGATACACTCATTCGCAATATAAAGAAAAGACTCAGTGAATTTGGTAGGTTTGAAATTAAAAAGGCACAGTCTACTATATACATAAATCCGACCGATGATAATTTCGATTTCGAATCAGCGCTCGTCGCCGTCGGCAAAATTTTCGGTATTGCAGGATATTCGAGAGCCTGTGTATGTGATAAGGATATGGCAGATATCATCGATAAATCTGTCCCCTATCTGCGCGATGTATTAAACAATGCCCGCACCTTCAAGGTTGAGGCTAAACGTGCGGACAAGCGTTTTCCGCTTAAATCCCCCGAAATTTGTATGGAGCTCGGCGGACATTTGTTGGCACACTTTAATCATTTAAAGGTTGATGTGCATAACCCCGATGTTACTGTTACGGTTGAAATCAGAGATTTTAACGCATTTATCCGTGCTGACCAGATACACGGTGCGGGCGGTTTACCCGTAGGTACGGCAGGTCGTGCTTCTATTCTCATTTCAGGCGGTATTGACAGCCCCGTAGCAGCGTGGTGTATGGCAAAGCGCGGACTCGAACTCAATGCAATTCATTTTGCAAGCCCACC
>JAZULY010000131.1:0-13447 GCA_045603355.1 Acutalibacteraceae bacterium
TTGATAATACCGTCCTTTACCGGACCCTTGATTGTAGCATCGCTTTCGGTTGCACTGTCGGTGCTGCCCGCGCCACTTGTGGCGCCCTCACCATCGCCCTTACACGCGGCGAAGCTGAAAAGCATAATCAGCGCCATAAGGGCGGCTAAAATTTTCTTTGTTGCCATAATTTTCTCCTTGTGAAAATAAACGATTTGTTTTTTTCTGTCAAATAAAGGCACCGATTATTTTATGGTAACCGATGCCTTTAAGATGGGTTTAACCTACGATACCTACGCGGTCAATACTCTTGATAAACTGCTTCTGAAGAATGCAGTACATAATAAGCATAGGCAGAATGAACAATAAGCAACCTGCCATAACCATACCCGTAGACTCTATATTATACGGACCGTATCCGAAGGCGCCGAGCGAATCGATTATACGCGAAAGGCTTACTGCAAGCGGATATTCGGTTGACAGGAACAGGTTTGCAAGATATGTATCATTCCAATGCCAGATAATAGCGAATATCGTAACCGTCAGGAAGATAACGCCTGAGGAGGGCACCACGATGGTGACGAAGGTCTTGACGGGACCTGCGCCGTCGATAGAAGCGGCTTCCTCGAGTTCCTTCGGTAATCCCTTGAAGAACTGTACATACATATATGTAAAGAGTCCTGCCTTGAGACCTACCGAGAACAAGCTCGGTACCCAGAATGCCCACGGCGTATTGAGAAGGTTGGGACGAAGTTCTGTGCCCACCATATCACCGATAAAGCCTAAAATGCCGAAAACATCGAGATATTTCATACTCATCATAAGCGG
Source organism: Acutalibacteraceae bacterium (assembly GCA_045603355.1). Classification (GTDB taxonomy): domain Bacteria; phylum Bacillota; class Clostridia; order Oscillospirales; family Acutalibacteraceae; genus SIG565. The sequence goes on from JAZULY010000131.1 coordinate 808, forward strand.
TATCATAATAAGCTGCGTGGGGATAAGAATTGTAACGAGCAGCACGCCCATAAGGAGCTTCTTCTCTTTGAATTCGAAACGGGCAAGACCGTAGGCGGTTATCGAACAGGTTATAACCTCGATAAACGCGCTTACGATTTCAACCTTAAAGGTAGTCCAGAAGGTTTTAAGATAATCGAGCGCCTTCCAGGCAATTTCTACGTTAAAGAAGGAGAAATTTTTGTTTACCCAGGTAACCGTTGAGTCATAAAAATCCTCAGGTGCGCGGGTTGCCGTGCTAATCATATAGAGTAAGGGGTAGAGCAAAATGTAGCTGATCGACAGCAGGAATACCCAGCGAACGATAGAGCCGATAATACCCAGCGCCTTATCTCTTGCCTTAAGGGGAGAAACTTTTTTCTTTGTCTTTTGCATTTTTCCTACCTCCTTAAGACCATTTCTTTAACAAGAACTTATTGTATAGGAAGAGCACGAGTGACATTATCACCGCAACGATTATAAAGTAGAACCAAATCATTGCCGACGAACGGTCATAAACTGCATCCTTCTCCATTAAGCCGAATGCCGTAGCCATAAGTCCCTGCTTTTTGGTGAATATATCGATCATAGTATAAACCATTACAAGTAACAGTGTCTGACCGAGCATCGGGATGGTGATAAACCAGAATTCCTCCCACTTGGAAGCACCCTCAACGCGGGATACCTCGTAAAGCTGGTCGGGAATGGTCTGCAGACCCGCGATAAATAGAACTATCTGAATACCGCAAGCCCACAACAGGTTGAATATGTCACCTATGTAGCCGCCTACGATTGTTACGGCTTCTTGCGGAAGTCCTAAGTTGCCGAGTATGACGTTAAAGTCAATCATACTGTTGCCGCCCTCTTGAGCGATTGCGGCGCCGCTTGTGTCGGTGGTACCCGCTGACATAAGGCTGATACCGATGTTGTCACTTGTCATAAGCTCGATAACAACGCCCGTTGCAATGATAACCGGCAGGAAGAATATTGCGCGGGCAACTACTCTTCCGCGGAATTTCTGGTTAAGGATGATAGCCAGAATAAGGCTGAGCGCCACCGTAATCGGCAGGCTTATAGCAAAATTCTCGAGAGCCGCCCAAAGCTCATTCAGGTAGTTCGGGTCCTTATTAATAATCTCGTTATAATGCTCAAGACCCACCCAGGCAGTATTAACGCCTGAGGCGCTGAGCGTTACCGTAGAGAAGGAATAAATGATTGATGTAATAAGCGGGATAACAAAGAATAACACAAGGCCGATTTCCCACGGGAGAACGAACAGCCTGCCGTAGCGGCTTTTAAGGGTTTCTACGCCCTTCGGCTTCTTTACTTTTTTAATTTTCTTAGTCTTTTCAGCCATAACTGTTCACCTCCTTAACCCTTTGTTACATATCCCATAGCGGGAACGAGTGTACCGTCAGCCACCGTGTAAGCCTCATCCGAGTAGTTGACAAAAATCTCTACGCCGTTTGAGAAGGTTGTGTGGCGGACATCGTCGGTTATTACCTCGTAATCGGTAATGGTCTGACCGCTGATAGAATCATAATATTTTTTGTAGTTTTCGGCGCTCGCTAAAATGTTTTCCTTGTTATCGGAATACTTAGCACCGTAAAGACCTGTATAAGGCGAGTATGTGAGGGTTTCATCATATGTGTTATACAGGGTATAGAGCATTGATGCGCCCGTTTCAAGGCACTGAAGCTGTTTCTTCTGCAGAGACTCACCCGCATTAACCGCCTCGCTCGTGAATTCCACCTTGCCCTTCATTACCATCTGATAGAAGGGTACGTCATAGGCATAGAAATCGAGTTTGTTGGAATTAAGCGGAGCCTCAAAGATACAGTCAGCCATCACAGCGGCGTAAGCGTTCGTGCCGCTTGCGGCTACCTTTTTGCCGCTATCCTTGAAGCTTGCGAAGATGCTTTGAACATCTGCGCCCATATTTTTCTTAACATAATAGTCGGCGCTTGAGAAATCGGAATAAGAGGTGTCACTGAGTGAGGAGAAGCTGACGCCTGCGATGTTATAGCCGCTCATCTTACCGAGAAGCTTTTCGGCAGCCTCTACAACCTGCGCACGGCCGAGAAGCTTATATGCATCGTAGTCATCGGTATCTGCCGCGCCAACCGTTTTACTCATAATGTATTGGTAAGCCGCCATACCGTTTGATGCTTTTGCAGAGTCGAACGAGAAGTTTACGCCCGAGCCACTCTTTCCAAAATTGACAATATCAAAATCGATATAGGAGTTGATTCCGTTTTCTGTGCAGTAATCGGTAAGGGCAGATAATTCCTTTTTGCTGCCGAAGGCGCTGCCGAAGCCCATTCCGCCTGCAACCTCACCTACATCAAGACCCGTTTCACCGAAGCCCTTAAGCTGAACATTGGGGGTAACACCCGATACCGAGAGCTCTTCGAGAATAGTTTTTGCTTCACTAAATGTAGTAGCAGCAAAGAGGCTCTTATACGGGAAGCCGAGGAAATTCTTCTGCTGCATTGTGCCGCCGATAAATTTGAGGGCATATACGTCCTCTTTAAGCTCGGCTGTCGGCTCATTATCGCCGAAGAGCTTTTCCTGATAAACCTTAGCCATACCTACATAGTCAGCATCCTCGCCCGACAGCGGATAATAATCAACCGTAAACACGGTATCCGTTACCTTTTCTTCATTGTAGATGTTAACGCTCTGACTCAGGTTATTTGTTTTGATATTACTTGTATTGTAATCTCTCAGACGGAAGATCGGGGCGATGTATGAGTAGCCGGTCATTCTTTCGTTAACGAGAAGTTTAAGACTGGTCTGCTCAGCGCCTGATGACACGATACCGCAAACGGCCTCGTTACCGTTCTTTGCGCCGTAAACGGGAAGATAAATATTCTTTTCATTGGAATTTTTCTGTAAGACGCTTCTTGCGCCCTCTTCACCGTAAATGTCATATGTAGCGGTAGCCTCGGTTACTAAACTGTTGGTGGTATCAACAACAGCGCCGCTGCCCGAGGGATAGAACAGATAGCTGTTCTCAGTGCCGGTTTTTACCGAGCAGAAGAAGGGAGCTACAGTAATATTGTATATCTGACACTGACCTTCGATGATTTTATCGGCATCAATAGAGATGCTGACGCCCTCGTCGCTCAGTATATAATCCACAGGAACAATAGCGTTAATTCCACCGAAATAGTATTCTGCGGTAATAACGTTACCGTTTTTGTAAACCGCATAGGTATCATCACTGATACAGCCTGTGTAACCGTTTTCGGTAGCCTCGCCGCCCTCTTCATCGCAGAAGAAGACCATAAGCGGTGCCTGGAAATTATTGTTAAGTCTTTTGACTTCCATAGAGGAATAGATCTGACTCTTTTCCTCTTCGGTCATCTTCATAAAGTCACTCGGAACATTCGACCAGGTAACACCCGTAGCCTTATCGAGAAGAACAACACAGTTCTCTTCGCTGTTCCAATATAACTTGTATTTATCGTTCTCCACGCCCTCGCCGTCAGACAGCTTTCCGCTGGAAAGCTCGGATTCTATATCGGGTATTTCTACCTCGGCATCACCGCTGCAACCGGCAAAAGAGAACAGCATTGTTAAACACATAACAACTGCTACAATTTTAAATAATGTATTTCTCATTGTATCTGTCCCCTCCTTTATCGGTATAGAACTTCACTGACGATGGTTGAAATGAATTCAGCGCTCTGCTGCAGCAGGATACCTATCAGGAACGCAAGGAAGATGATAAGCACCATCGCAAGCAGTGTAACTATCGTTGTTCCCACGAATCTTGCAAAGGTAAATTCGTGAATGTTGATAAGAGCCATTATGAGATATACGGCTGTCAGCACTATACATACGTAATTCAGAATGTCAATAAAGCTTTGCTCTTCAAGCGTTAAAACGTTTGCGAGGACATCGTAGCCTATCGCCTGAATTACCATCGGAAGGAGTGAATAACAAACGCCTACATATATCTCTTTAAGCTTACCTTTACCCTGGAAAAGTACACAAACGAGCCAGTTGGCTACAACGAACAGAAGCACAAGACCAAAGGTCTGAGCGATAGCATACCACGCGTTTACATCGTTTATATCGGATTTATTGAATATAAAGCCCGATGTCATACCAATAATCTTGAATACATACCAAGCGGCAACAATAAGCGTTGCTATAAGCACCGAGCCGTTATTGTTACGCTTGATTTCGTAGAAAGAGTCTGCGGGATGCATCAGCGTACCGAGAGCAATAGAAAGCTTCTTATTCTTAATAAGCACGATGCCCTTCTTTTTCTTGTAGCGCAGTACCAGCACAAGTGCTACCACAAGAAGAATAGCGCCGATGAATATATATGTGAAGTATTCAGACAGGAAATTCTGTCTCACATATTCGTAAGCCTTACTGTAGGTTACGCGGTCAAAGCCGAGACGTGCATATTCCATAGCTTTCTCGTATTCGCTCTCTATCATATAAGCCTTTGCAAGGCCGCGATAAGCGAGAATGCAGTTGCGGTCGTTCTTCAGCACCTCTTCCCACAAGGGAGCGGCTTCGGTGTAGTCGCCGTTTAAGGTGAGGGTCTGAGCCTCTTGGACAAGTAGACCGTAATCGTTGATTTTATAGGAAACGATACCTGCCTTGACCGTATCAAGAACATAGATAACGCCGTCCATACTCGTAATCGCCGATGCAGCGCGGAAGGTACCCTCCTGCTGGGTTATAAACTTCTGAATACCGCCGCCGAAGGCATTAAGCAAATTGCACTCGGTATCGTAAACATAGATTCTGCCGTACGAGGTATCAAGCAGATGAATATAATTATTATCATCAACCGTAATCGAGGAGAAACTGTGGACAACACCCTGGCGGTCACGAATCGCCTGCTCCATAGTACCGAAGTTGACGTCACTTGAGTTTTGTGCAGTCTCACCGCTCTTGTCGATAAGAATATTATTACCCGTAGGATTAAGTCTTCTTACAACACCCTTACTTGACCAGCTGCTTGCGCTCGTACAGGTGTAAACATAACCGTCGGGGCCGACCACCATATCAACGAAGGAAAAGGGCAGCACCTTAGCGCATCGGGAAAGCTTTTCGGTGTTTGTGAAAAGCACATCCCACAGGTTGTTTATAGCCTCAACTACCGAGGTTGTGGTTACGTTAGCACCGTAGAAGCCCTGAAACTCGTACTCGGGTGTATACATAGCGGCACCGTAGTAGGAACCCTTACATAATACGTATACATAACCGAGTTTATCTACAACTACCTTGGTAGGATTGTAGTGCAGGTCTGCGGGCCAGAGGTCACTATCGGGCAGGGTGAGTATTTTTTCTACTACGCCCGTATCATCTGTAATGATAACGCGGCAGTTTTTTGTGTCCGAAATATAAATTTTGCCGTTTTCTTCAACGTTGACACCCTCAGCACCGACAAATGTGAGGGTCTCGTCGCCGTGTGTCACCTGTGTTATCTCCTTGACAAAGTTCATATCCTTATCAAGAATTACAAGACGGCCTGCGCCGCCGTCAAGCAGATAAACGTATCCGCCTGCGGCGTGTATATCGGAAAGCTCTGTAAATGCCGCAATACCGAGGTCTGCCGCATCAACGAGCGGCTGGGTATCGTACATCGGCTTTACATATACCATTTCTTTATCGCTTGAGCTTGTTGTCCAGTTGGACGAAACATCATATGCCGAGTCTGTATAATCGGCGGCTGTAGCCGTCATAGAGGCGGCAAAAAGGCAAGCGACTACAAGAAGAACAGCAATTATGCGTTTAAAATTTCTCATATTGACCTACCTTTCTTAATCCTTCATACCCGAGCTACTCATTGTTTCCATAACGCTCGACTGCGAAATGAGGTAAACGAGTATCGGAGGAATCATCATAATAACCGACGCCGCCATTACGCTACCCTGACGGGCGATGGTTGCGTTGGTTGCAGCACCGACTGCCGAAATCTGCGATAATGCGGCAGGCAGAGTTTTAAGTGATTCGGTAAAGATGGTAGAACCTGCAGCCATTGACCACATATCGCGGAAGGCGAAGAGGAGCAACGTCAGCCATGCGGGCTTTACCATAGGCATTACTATCTGCCAGAATATTCTCGGATAGCCTGCACCGTCGATACGGGCAGCCTCTAAGAGCGAATCGGGAACCGAACCGTCCATATACTGCTTCATAAGGAATACGCCTGTAGCACCCGGTAAATAGGGCAACAGATACGCCCAATATGTATCGATAACGCCGAGTTCCGAGAAGATTATGTATTGCGGAACACCGAGCGTAGTACCGTTATAAAGAAGCGAGAACTGAACGATAAGGAATATAACCGCTGTCCATTTTTGCTTGCTCTTTGAGAAGAAGAATGCGGCGCCCGATGCTAAAAGAATGTGACCGAACGTACCTACAATACTGATAAAGAAGGTATTGAACACATAGCGGGAAAGCGGCACCTGCAGTCGAGACAGCAAAGACGGAAGCAAGGTATAGTTTGCAATAGTAGGACGTCTTACAAAGAAGCGCGGCGGGAAGATGAGAATTTCATCAAGCGGCTTCAGTGACGTTGAAATACTGTATATAAGCGGGAGTATGCAAACAAAGCCGAAGGCGAGGAGGAAGATTACCATAATCGCACTTACTGCCTTATTACGAGTGTAGCGCTTATACTGAATTTCGTTTCCGAAAAGTCGGAATTTTCTTAATTTTTTTAACACTTCACTCGCCCCCTTACTTACCCGTGTTGCTGAGCAGCTTGCTGACTATTGCTCTGAATATAGCCATCATAGCGAACAGGAAGATGGAGATTGCCGCAGCGTAGCCCATTTCCATTCGCGTATTCGCAATATCGCCCAGATACATTACTATGGTATCCGCACAGTTGTTAACGGTCGGATATCCGCACATTGTCGTGATTACTGCGCCTATCGAGAAGGAGGATGCTATCTGCATAACCGCACCGAAGAGAAGAATTTCCTTCATAGACGGGAGTGTTATGTACCAAAGCTCCTGCCAACGGTTACGGATACCGTCGATTGCGCCCGCCTCGAACATCGAGCTGTTGATGCTCTGCAGACCTGCGATATCAGCAAGGAAGGAAATACCCATACTCGACCACAAGGTTACGATGATAATAATCGGCATAATGTAGGTCGGATCCTTGAGCCACTGGATAGGCTGATTAATAAAGCCTGCGGTAAGCAAAAGACTGTTTATATAACCGTATGAGTCCGAGCTGAAGGCTGTCTGCCAGATGAAATAACCGTTACCAACCAGCGCGGGTGCGTAGAAAAGGAAGGAAAGCACACTACGCACGACGGGGCTGAATTCATTGATAAACCACGCAAGCACGAATGAAAGCAGGAAGCCGAGCGGAGCGGTTATAACTGCGAGTACCAGCGTGTTTGTAACGATAGTACCGAACATATCGTCGGTTACGAACATTCTTAAAAAGTTGTCAAGTCCTACCCATTTCGGAGCATTCAGCATATCGTATGAGCAGAAGCTCAGGAAGAGCGACGCGAGAACGGGGAGAACCGTTACTATAAAGAACAGTAACAGGAAGGGTGCAGCGAGCGTAAACATAGAAATTTCGCTGCCGCCAAAAGAGTTTTTGCCTTTTTTCTTTTTAAGCGGAGATGCCGCGTTAATTGTAGTGCTTTGCGAGCTCATCTTTATACTCCTCCCTCTTTCTGTCTATTTCTTTATCTGCAACCTTACCCCATTCGATAATCATATCCTTCGGGTTTTCGGAGAGATTTACTACATTCCAGAACGCCTGATATACAGAACGCTCTACATAATAACCACCGGGGATTTCTTCGAGACCCTCAACCTCACTCCATGCGTCAAGCAGGATGTCAAGGTCATCGGATTCCCACGGCAGGCGCTTAAGCGCCTCAACGTTAGCGGTTGATACACGGCCAACCTCGCCGAGAACCGCCTCAACCATTGTGGAATATCTGTACTGTGTAGTATCGGATGTCCACCACTTGAGGAACTCCCAAGAAAGCTCTTTGTTGTCGGCAATCTTCGGGATTACAACGGCTGTACCTGTATCAGCCTGTGTATAATCAATAGTGCCGTCCTCCTGCAGAGTACCGGGGGCTTTAGCAATAGCCCATTTTCCTGTAATTTCAGGCGCTGCCTGACTGAAGAGAACGTACTGACTGTAAGATGTAACACCGAGTGGCATTGTGCCCGAACGGAAACGGTTATAGAAGTCGAATGCCGGCTCGTAACCGAGGTTTGTATAGAACTCGGTCCAGAAAACGAACGCCTCAATGCCTTCACCGCTTGAGAATGCGGTTGCGGTAAGCTCGTCATTATAAACGGTGGCGCCGCGCTGCTTTAAGAAGGTTGCATACTGCTGGAGTACGCCCGTACCTACCGCCGCGGGGGCTGCGATACCCGCCTGCAGGTTTTGTCTCTGCAGAAGCGCCGTTGTGTTTCTGAAGTCATCCCAGGTTTTGGGAACCTCAAGGTCCATTTCTTCAAAAATATCGGTTCTGTAGAACATAATGTTGAAGACCTGTGTATCGGGCACACCGTATACGGCGTTACCGAGAACATACGGCGTTATTGCACCCTCCTGGAAGCGGCTCATAACATCAGCATAGCCTTCGGGGTCGCTCTCCTGGAACTCGTTTAAGTCAACCAGCGCGTTACGCATACCGTAGTTTACGGGTTCTGTTCTTACCTGTCCTAACAATACGTCGGGTCCGCTGCCTATGAGAATAGCCTGAATAAGCGACGCGTTAACTATCTGCACATTTACCTTTACATTCGGATGCTCTGCTTCAAAAGAGTCCTTAACGAGGGAGGTAAGTATCTGTGTCTGGTCACGACCCCAGTTTACCCATAAGGTCAGGGTCTCGCGACCGTCGTCGCTCTCTTCCTCATATCTGTAGTCATCCATAAAGGATACAATCAGTCGCTCACACGAATAAACGAAGGATTCCCACCAGCCTGCCATTTCCTTTTCGTACTCCTTCTCGGGAGCGGCAAGGATAAGCTGGTCGATATCGAGCGGCATTTCTGCAAGGTCTGTAACGAGGGCTGCGAGCGAGCAGTAGTTATCGTAGTAGTCGCCGATAAACTTCTGCGCAGTGTAGGGATTATCGTACATTTCCTGCATTACGCGCACCATATTACGGATAACGGCAGCATATGTACCGCCGTCACCTCCTGCGGTGTTCTCAATTCTGGTTGCAAGGGAATTTAATCTGTCAATATTAAATTTAAGGGTTTCGTTGAAGCCGTCAATCTGCTTGAAGAACTCATAGCTTCGTCCTGCGTCAACGGTCTCACCCGTAATCATCTTAATCTTGAGGTAAAGCTCACCTATCTCGAAGGTAACCTCGTTAACCTCGCGGCTGATTTCGCCCATCTCACCGAGGGTTACACTCAGACTCAGCTCACGCTGACCCTTTTCAAGGTAGATGTAAAGCGGCTCGCCCTGTTCCTTTTCATCCTCGGTCTTTTCGGCAAGCTCCATAAACTGCCAGTTGCCGTCATAACCGAAGGCGATAGCCTCTGCTTCGCTGAAGGGAGTCACGCCGTCTACTTTAAATCCGCGATAAGAGTTACCGTCGATAACCATATTCTGACGGAAACGGAACGCAAGCTTGTAAAGGCCGCTTTCGGGAACATCAACCACCCAGGTAAGGGTCTCGCCCGGTGTCTGCCAACCGGTAGAGCCGATGTAGTTAATCTTTTCCTTAAAGGGCTCGGTAGGAGTGATGCTCGGATCACTGTTATCTATAAGAGGATTAATAGAAGATGTGCTCTTGTATTTAGCCGACTCACCCTCGATTTTGAGTTCGTTTCCGGTGTAGTAATCAGCATCCGAATACTGCTTTATGTACTCTTCGTAGGAAACCACCTGCTCGGGCGCGCAGAATTTTACTGCGTTTAAGTAAAACTCACCCGACTGAGCGGTGAGGGTTACGGTATGCTCACCCGCAGATAAGTATACCTTGAGTGGCTTGGTCTGCTGGCCTGTACGGTCCATAGCCTTGGTCTCACGATAGATGAAGGTCTCGATCTGCTCAGAGGAATAAAGGTTTCCGTTACCGTCAGATACGCCTTCGGGCTTGGAGTCCATCCAGGTGCGCTCGAAGTTCACCGAATCGAGTTCATCATAAGGAACCTTGCCGTCAACCGCAAGTTCAAAAGCCAGCGGCAGACCGCGGCCTGCGATGGGGCAGTAACCGAGAGCGATATCGTACATACCGGCCTCTGTGGCGGTGAAGTTGTAGGTAACAGAACCTTTCTCACCCGTCCATTTGATTACGTTTGTCTTTTCGGTGCCGGCTTCGTCCTTATAGACACCGACATTTTCCACCGTCGCATCGGAAGAAACATAGCTATCGGCAGAGATAACTATATCTGTCTTCGCATCTGCATTAGTAGAGTTTGTCTCCAGATACGCGTGGTAGGTGTTTGCGCCGCTACCTGTAGTTGTGGTGCTTACCTGTTTATCGGCTGCATTTTCGGTAGCCTTAGTGGCACCATCATCGCCGTTTTCAACCGACGACGAGCATCCGCAGAACAGCGACATCACCATGAGTAAAGACAGCAACACAGCAATACACTTCTTCATTTGCTTAACCCTCCATTTTAGATTATTTTTCTGTGAAAATAAATAGATATATTCCCACAGATAATAATGCTATTTTATTGTATAATAGTACCAAATTTTGCTCTGTATGTCAAGTGAATTTGAATAATAAAACCGCCCGTTTTGGTTATTTTTTATTAGAGTTTACACAATTTTTTCGAATAAGGGCGTATTTTGTAGGAAAATGTAGGCATAAATGGTGGTTTTTGTCGTCGAAAGCCCCCAAATATAGTGGGTTGCCCCGATTTTTGTGCAATATGCCGAAATTTTAAAAAAATCACGAAAAAACCCGCAAAACCCGAGCGGTTTTGCGGTTTTGATATGTTTATTTGTTTTCACTAATGTCCTATATAAATTGCACCTATACCGAAGCGGGCTGTGCCCTCATATTCGTAGGAAATTACGGCGGTGTGCTTGTCTTCGCTCAGGTTATCAAAGACGATTCTTTCTATATCTGTGCCCGTCTTTTTGTGTACAATTTCACGGGTTTCGGTACCGTCAATGGTAACCGTACCCTTACAACTGCTGCGCGACTCAACAGCAAGACCTATTGCCGAGCCCTCGAATTCAATTACAATTTCTGCGCCCGATTTGGTCGGAACAAGTGTATCACTTTTCAGAATGCTGTTTACGTTGGAAGTTTTAGCCAGTTTCCAGTTGCCGTCGTGCTTGATATCGGCAGCATAGGTAACCGTCATACCGTCAGACACGTTGGAAAGATAATCGGTTTTGGGTAAAATCTGGTTTTTAGCCGCCGTCGGTGAGGACGGGAGAAGCTTGCCGAGTTCTGTTGTCACCGCATCGGCATAAATCTTATAGCCTGCGTCGTTCGGGTGCACGCTGTCGGTTACGTAATCCGACCATGCTTTGCCGCCCAGCGCGGTATTCAGCGCAGTACCGACGTTAATGCAGGGAATACCGTAATACTCTGCTACCGCCTTGTGGGCGAGCAGCTGGTCATAATCCTTGCCAATGTTACTCTTGTCGGTGGTCAGTACGATAACTATATCGGCGGTCGGGAAATCGCTGCTAATAGCCTTAATAAGCGTTTCCATTGTATAGGCAGACTGGTCCTTACTGAATCCTTGATAGTTGTCATTTATAGCATAATCGATGAAAATAAGGTCGGGATTCTGAGACTTTACATCCCTTTCATAACGCATAAGGGCGAGCATCGAGCCTGTGCCGCCGATAGACTTATTAACTGCGTTTATCTTTGCGGCAGGGTACTGAGCCTTCAGCCACTGGGTGGTCAGTGCCGCCCAGGATGTACCGACCTCAAGATTCGGGTTTGATGCGCCCTGACCGTGTGTAATAGAGCCGCCGAAGAAAACTACGTTGAGCTCTTTTTCGTTCATTAACTTGTAAGCGGTATTATTAAGTGTGCGCGCCGCTGCAGGTGTTGTGCCATATGTATAAGCGTCGGCAAAAACGTCCTTTGTTTCTGCAGAAGAGGTGTCACTACCCGAAACGCCTGTCTGCGCACTGTCAGAAGAGGACGGGCCACCCTTTTCGCCCTCGTCACCCTTGCAGGCTGCAAAAGAAAAACAGAGCACCAAAGATAATAACAAAGCTAATAACTTTTTCATAAGAATCTCCTTAAGGTTTATTTACATAAAAATAATATCACAAAGACCGTCTGAAATCAATAGGTATGAATGTAAAAAAACAAAAACCGCCCAAATAAGGCGGTTTAAATACTTATGTTTTCGCACCTTCAAAACTGAACAAAGGTGAATACAAGGAGAATCGAAAAAGTAGGTCAAGCCCTCGGTCTATTAGTACTGCCAAGCTCAGACGTCACCGCCTTTACACACGCAGCCTATCAACCCGGTAGTCTACCGGGGACCTTACTAGCTTATGCTATGGGATATCTAATCTTGAGGTTGGCTTCACGCTTAGATGCTTTCAGCGTTTATCCAATCCGCACTTAGCTGCCCAGCTATGCCCTTGGCAGAACAACTGGTGCACCAGAGGTGCGTCCATCCCGGTCCTCTCGTACTAGGGACAGCT
>JAZULY010000132.1:0-3066 GCA_045603355.1 Acutalibacteraceae bacterium
TCTCCCTGCCGCCGAATTTTATTTATATTAAATTTGCTGTGTGTGTCACCGGTCGCTTCGGGGTCGCTTCGCTCCAAGGTACCCTCTTGCGGTTCCCAAAGTTCGTTACGGCTTGAGGCGCCTACGAACTTTGACCGCGGCGCAATAAGCGCTCTCACTGCACCGTCCACAGGACGCGCTCGGCGCTTATTCCCACTCTATCGTGCCAACAGGCTTTGGTGTGAGGTCGAGGAGGACACGGTTTATGCCGTCAACCTCGGCTGTGATGCGGTTGGTAATTGTATGAAGAACGCTGTAGGGGATTTCCTCAATGGTAGCGCTCATAGCGTCGGTAGTATTTACGGCGCGGATGATAGCCGGCCAACCCTCATAACGCTTATCGTCGCGAACACCGACACTCTTCATATCGGGAACGGCGATAAAGTACTGCCAAACCTTAGCTGCAAGACCGCACTTATCAAATTCTTCGCGGAGAATTGCATCAGCCTCGCGCAGAGCGTGCAGACGGTCTCTTGTAATTGCGCCGAGGCAACGAACACCGAGACCGGGGCCCGGGAAGGGTTGACGGTCAACCATGCTTGAAGGCAGTCCTAATGCCTTACCTACAACGCGAACCTCGTCTTTATAAAGAAGCTTAACGGGCTCTACAAGACCCTCGAACTCGATATCCTCGGGCAGGCCGCCTACATTGTGGTGAGCCTTAACGCCGTCGCTCTCAAGAATATCGGGATAAATAGTACCCTGCGCTAAGAAAGAAATACCCTCGAGCTTGCGAGCCTCCTCTTCGAAAACGCGAACAAACTCGCCGCCGATTATCTTACGCTTAGTTTCAGGTGCGGCAACGCCTGCCAATTTATCGAGGAAACGGTCGGTAGCGTCGATATAAACGAGGTTAGCATCCATCTGATTGCGGAAAACCTCAATAACCTCTTCGCTCTCGCCCTTACGCATTAAGCCGTGATTTACGTGCACGCAAACGAGCTGCTTGCCGATGGCCTTTATTAAAAGGGCAGCAACGACCGATGAGTCAACACCGCCCGAAAGTGCTAAAAGCACCTTTTTGTCGCCTACCCGCTCGCGAACAGCAGCTACCTGCTCGGCAATAAAGCTTTCGGCGAGGCTGGGCGTAGTAATTCTTGCCATAGTATCGGGTCTTTTATTAGAATCCATTTAAACCATCCTCTTCTTTTTAATATATTTATTATAAATATTTTCCCACCATAAATCAATTGTTTTCTTCAAAAAATATTATGCAATTTTTTTGACAAATTATATGACGTTTTGTTGAAAATATGCAACTGCCGCACATTCTTTATAGCTATGCGGTTTTCTGACACAATTCGCTATTGAAATAAGCTAAAAAGAGTGTTAAAATACTACATAGCGAGGCACAGCACCAGCATTTCGGCAAGGTCAGAGTATATTTTGTTAATATCCTCTGTCGGCAGCGGATTTTCACCGCATCCGATTTCCACCGTAAAGCCGGGGCGGGTAAATTCTTTTATAAACCAGTCCTTAAACCCTCCGCCTACGGCAAGCCCCGACGGCTCATCGAGTGTATATCCCGTGACGCTTGCCATAATCTCGGCCATTTTTTCGGCGCGCGGCACCTTTATACCCTTGTACTGCCAATATATGACCTCGCCCTGCGAATGAAAAGCCAAGGCGTGGCGTATACGCAGCGTTCGGCAAAGCCCGACAAGGGCTAAGGTTTCGGGCTCGCTCTCGGGTTTATAACCGCCGAAACGGGTCATCGAGGGACCGTCTATACCGTTTTGCTTTTCGAGGTTTCTCAGACTCTCCCAACCCGCGTCAAAATTATGATTTATATCAACGCCGCGCATATTGGCGTTCCATTTTCTGTGGTCGCCTGTGCATATTCGCGATACACTCGCTGACATATAACCTCCCGCATGCGGTCCGTGAATGCTAATTTCTACCCCGTCGGGGTTTACTACGGGCACGATTATAAGCGCTCTCCCCGTCATTATGCGGCGGACATCAAAACCCGCTAAATGCTCGTGAAGTTGCAGCGCAGAGCAGAGCTCGTCGGTAAATTTAAGTAATAAATTAGCCGTTATATGTTCGCTGCCGTGAAAGGCGCCCGCGTAGAGGACATACTCCTCTGCCCTGCCGATTTTAAGGGCGGTAATATCCCTGCCCGCAACGCTTTTGCCGATAACCTCTGAATGTAAAAACGGGTATTCCTCGCAGAGGACCCGAACAGCCCTTTTAACATTTATGTAATCACACTCGGTTTCCCAAAATTTTTTACTCATTTAATTCACCCTCTTACAATATTGTATTAATAAAAGGAGAAAATAATGAATCTGCGCGAGGAGCAATTATCCAAGAATTATATCTATAACGGAAAAATTATTAATATGCGCGTAGATGACGCTCTCCTGCCCGACGGAAATACAGCCAAGCGTGAAATCGTTGAGCATCCGGGCGGCGTTTGCGTAGCGGCGCTCACAGACCAAAAAGAACTTTTAATGGTAAAGCAGTTCCGCTACCCGTATATGGAGGAAATTTTCGAGATACCCGCGGGCAAGCGTAACAGTATAGACGAAGACCCGCTCGAATGCGGCAAACGCGAGCTTAAAGAGGAAACGGGCGCCTCTGCCGAAAGGTTCATATTCTTAGGCGAGCTTTATCCCACACCGGGATACTGCACCGAGATAATCTATATTTATGCTGCGACCGACCTGTCGTTTGGTGACACCGACCCCGATGACGACGAATTTTTAGAATGTGTTAGGGTGCCCTTCCACACGGTGCTCGACCGAGTAATGTCGGGCGAGATTAAAGACGCCAAAACCCAGACCGCCGTATTAAAGCTTAAAATTTTAATGGATAAATCCGAAATTTAAAATGTTTCGGTTTATATGCGCCATTAGCTCAGTTGGATAGAGCACCGGCCTCCGACGCCGGGTGTCGCTGGTTCGAATCCAGTATGGCGTGCCAAAAATCGACAAATCCCGTAAGAGGTTTGTCGATTTTACTTTTTCACTATTAACTCTTCACTTTTCACTCTTCTCTTTTTGTCGATTTTGGCAAGTAATA
>JAZULY010000133.1:0-14256 GCA_045603355.1 Acutalibacteraceae bacterium
CGTTGGAAAGATTTGGGAGCTTGCTGACCCCGTTGTTTCCCCCGCATATACAAGCGGTCTTGAGGGTACACCGAATGAGTTAAAGCTTAAATATCTTGCCGATAATGATTTCGCCGACCTTTCAGGCGACGCGCTTAAAGAGGCTATCAAGGGTGAAATTCAGAAAAAGGACGATGACCTTGTAGGTAATATGGCATCTGAAGGCACAACCCCCCGCCGTCTTACCGACCTTGTCGGCTCACTCTGCGACCTTACATCAGGTTCGGGTGACAAGGGCACACCTATCGTTTATATTCAGGGTTACTTCGATAACTACACAAACGATTAATTTAAACTTAAAGACCGCCGTTGGCGGTCTTTTTTTGTATAAAATCATATCATCGGCACAGAATATTCTCGGTGATATAATGGAATCAGTTTGGCAAAAAAACACAGAAATCGGGGAATTTCCAACCCTCAATAAAGATATAAAGACTGACGTACTGATTATAGGCGGCGGTATTGCAGGAATTTTAGCGGCATATATGCTGCATCAAAAGGGCGTGCCGTATATACTCGCAGAAAAGGAAAGAATTGCTCACGGCACTACGGCAGGCACAACGGCGAAAATCACATATCAGCACGGACTCATTTACAGTAAAATTTTAAAGGATTACGGTTTGACAAAGGCGCAGATGTATCTTGCCGCTAATAAAAACGCCTTTGATGAACTCGTGCGGTTATGCGAGCAAATCGACTGCGAATATGAAACTCGGGATAATTTCGTTTATTCGCGTGATGATTATGAAAAAATTGAGCAGGAACTGAAGGCTCTCGAAAAAATCGGCTATAATGCCGACTTTACAGACCGAATAGGTGTACCGATAGATATTGTCGGTGCGGTATCCTTTAAAAATCAGGCGCAGTTTAATCCCCTTAAGTTTTTAGGTGCTGTATCGCGCGACTTAAACATTTACGAAAACACAAAAATCCGAGAACTTATAGGCACCACCGCCTACACCGATAAATACAGAATTTATGCTAAAAAGATAATCGTTGCAACCCACTTCCCCTTTATAAACAAGCACGGCAGTTACTTTTTAAAACTGTATCAGCACCGCTCGTATATGCTCGCTCTAAAGGGCGTAGACGATATAAAAGGTATGTATGTTGACTGCGGTAAAACAGGCTACACCTTCAGAAATTATCGCGACCTTTTGCTGCTCGGCGGCGGTGACCACCGCACAGGCAAAAAGGGTGGCGGTTGGGATGAGGTTCGGCAGTTCGCCCGCGTGCATTACCCCTTTGCTAAAGAGGTAGGCCACTGGGCAGCGCAGGACTGTATGAGCCTTGATGATATACCCTATATAGGGAAGTATTCTAAAAACACAGATGATTTATATGTTGTATCGGGCTTTAATAAGTGGGGAATTACGAGCGCCCACGCGGCGGCGACGATACTGACCGATATGATACTCGGCCGCCAAAACGATTTTGCCGAGGTCTTCTCCCCTTCCCGCAGTATTTTAAAGCCTCAACTTTTGGTGAACGGATTTGAAACCACCGTTAATCTGATAACCCCGACCCCAAAACGATGCCCGCACCTCGGCTGCGCACTTAAAAGGAATAAGAGCGAGCACAGCTGGGACTGTCCCTGCCACGGCTCGAGATTTACAAGCGACGGCCGCGTGCTGGAAAATCCCGCAACGGGCGACCTTAATTTATAAATAGTATTCCTAAAAATCGGGAGCAACGTAAAATATGCTGCGCTCTGCTATAACTACTGTTTTTACAAACAACTGCTAATTATCATAAATCTAATGGGGATGACCGTAATGGTCGTCCTTGTTCTTTTTTGTTGAATAATGTGTTATTTTGTGTTAAAATTAATGTAATTAAAAATAAAGGAGAAAGATTATGAACTTCAACGTAAATCATCCCATCCTCTTCGTGATGGTGGGTATACTAATTGCGGTTGTTCTCGCGCAGTCGGTATATTTCCTTGTGCGCGCCCTTAAAAGAGCCAAAGAAAAGGGTATGGATATGCGCGTTATCAAATCCACCGTTTCTTCATCGGCTATATTCACTATAGCACCCGCCGTTGCTATTTTGGTAGGTGTTGTGGCTCTCTCTAAAAGCCTTGGTGTTGCGCTTCCGTGGCTGAGGCTGTCGGTAATCGGCTCGCTCTCGTATGAGACCATCGCAGCGCAAAGCGCTATAAAATCATTGGGACTGAGTACCGGTGAGACCATAACCGACCCGAGTACATACGTTACCGTCGTGTGGGTAATGACGATTGGAATTATTCTCGGCCTCATACTCGTCCCCTTCCTTACCAAGAAGATTCAGGGCGGTATGAACAAAATAGGTATGAAGGATAAAAAGTGGGGCGAAATATTCAACAGCGCCATGTTCCTCGGTATGATTTCAGCCTTCTCAGGCTATGTTGTAAGCGAGGTCGGCAGACTTTGGAGTGGCAACGCCGACGGTGTTGTAGAAATCGTTACAGGCAGCGAGATAGTAAACGGTGTAGAAACCGAAATCGTTGAGTATGTATCGACTACCTCTGGTCTTATCCCCGTTTGCGTTATGGCGGTTAGCGCCGTAGTTATGGCGGTTTGCGGTCTTTTAGCGCAAAAGCTCAAAATCCGCTGGCTTACCGACTACGCTTTACCCTTAAGTCTGGTAACGGGTATGGCATCTGCCATTCCCTTTACAAATTGGTTAGGTTAAGGAGGACACTGAAATGAAGAAAAATACTGAAATGACTTATCTTGAAAGTGTTCACCGCGACGGTAGAATCTGGGGCATTACTATCTGCCTGCTTATCCTCGCTTTTCCGCTTGCCATATGTTTGATTTTTAAGGCTGTTCCGCAGTGGTCGGCTTTAGGCAATGCTCTTTTGGCTGTTATGCCTACATATTGGGCAACCGCTATTATCGAGGTGCTCACCTTTATCCCGATGCTCGGCGCGGGCGGCACCTATCTTTCCTTCGTAACGGGTAATATTTCCAACCTGAAACTCCCCTGCGCGGTTGACGCTATGGACCGCGCAAAGGTTAAGGCAAGCAGCGAGGAGGGTGAGATAATTTCGACCATTTCCATCGCCGTTTCAAGTATTGTTACTACCGTAATTATTATTATCGGCGTACTGCTTATCTCTCAGATAAAGCCGATACTCGACTCCCCCGTTTTAGTGCCCGCCTTCGATATGCTTCTGCCCGCATTATTCGGCGGTTTAGCAGTAGTATTTGTATCAAGAAACGTAAAGCTCGCCATAATTCCGCTGACACTTATGGTGCTTCTCTTTATCTTTGTTCCGGCGCTTGACGCGGGAATGGTGGGTATTATGGCTCCTATAGGCGTACTGTTCACCTTAGGCATCGCAAGAATTATGTACAAGAAAGGAATGCTCTAATATAAAATGTGGTGGATTATTTTAGGTATTGTTTTACTTCTTGTTGCCATTATTTTAGTTCGCACGCTGACTTTTAAACCCTATGATGCTATCGAGCCGCTAAGCAATGAAGAAGAATTCGACTCAAAGCGTGCAGTTGAGTGTCTGCAGAAATTAGTACAGTGCAAAACTGTGTCTTATAGGGACTCTTCTCTCGAAGACAATGCAGAATTTGAAAAACTTATAAATATGCTGCCCGAACTCTACCCGAATGTGCATAAAACCTGCACACTCACCCACCTTCCCGACCGTGCTTTGCTTTACCGTTGGGCGGGTAAAAACAAAGACAGAGCCGCAGTTATGATGTCGCACTATGATGTGGTTCCCGTAAGTGAAGAAAATTGGGAAAAACCCGCATTCGAGGGTATTATTGAGGACGGAGTTCTGTGGGGACGCGGCACACTCGATACCAAAGCGACCTTTAATGCAGTTTTATCGGCTGCCGACCATTTAATTGCTGAGGGTTTTATACCCGAGCAGGACATATATTTCGCCTTCTCTGGCTGTGAAGAAATAAACGGTCAGGGCGCTGTAAATATCGTAGATTATTTCGAGGAAAACGGCATAAAGCTCTCCTTAGTTGTCGACGAGGGCGGCGCGGTTGTTGAGAATGTTTTCCCCGGTGTTAAAAAACCCTGCGGACTTATCGGTATTGCCGAAAAGGGTATGATGGACGTTGCCTACACGGCGAAATCCCAAGGCGGTCACGCCTCTGCGCCGAAGCCTAATTCACCCCTCGTATCCCTTGCGCGTGCGGTAAGTAATATCGAACACTACCCAACCAAGGCGCACTTAACCGCACCTGTTGCTGAAATGTTTGATACACTCGGCCGTCACTCGAATTTCCTTTATAAAATGATTTTTGCAAATCTTTGGCTCTTCCACCCCGTTCTTGATATGATTTGCAAGTCTTCGGGCGGCGAAATAAACGCGCTTATGCGCACAACGGTTGCCTTTACACAAAGCAGCGGCAGCACCGCCTCTAACGTAATTCCTCCCGAGGCTACGGTGGTATCGAACATTCGCATTAACCCCTACGATACGACCGACTCGGTACTCCAATATCTTAAGAACACCGTTAATGACGGCAATATAGATATATCTATGCTGTACGGCATTAATCCGAGCCGCATTTCCAAGACCGACTGCGAGGAGTACGACAAGGTTGCGCGCGCTGTCGTATCGACCTGGGAAGGCACTATTGTGTCCCCCTACCTTATGGTGCAGTGCTCTGACTCGCGCCATTACGGCAGGATAAGCGATAAGGTCTACCGCTTCTCGGCTATGGATATGACAAATGAGGAACGCGCCACTGTGCACGGCAACAACGAGCGCATCCGCCTTGAAACAATAAGAAAATCGGTTGAATTTTATATTCGCCTTATGCGTCAGTGCTAAAAGAAAGAGCAAGAATAGAAGGACTAAAAACCTTCTATTCTTGCTCTTTTTGTTTTATGTCTTAAATAGCCTTAATCATTTCTTGAGCATTTTTCTGCATCAATGGCAAGTACAAGCATTAGTACATATATTGCATCTTGCGGATTCACTATGTCAATTATATATGTATCCGTCCAATTCCATAGTTCTTTTGAAACCGAGGCAATATTCTGACCAGATGAATTGAGTATCGAATAATCCCACTCAAACCAATCTCCGTCCACATGCCAACCGTTATAATCAATATTGAACTTGGGTTTTAGGAAGGTAAATTCTTTGCTTATACACCCTGCATACCTGCCGCCGATATACATTTCAAATTTTGGAAGCCACGTCAGAATTTTCTCCTTGATATAGCCGACCTCATTACCATTGGCATCATAAATGCGCAGCAGATGTCCCCACGCAAGTTCACCCTTGACTACAAACTTTGTGTTCCCGGCTTCATCGTAAATATCGTAACTGTCAAACCACGAAAAAAAGCGTTGTTTAAATAAAAGTTTCATCGTTTTTTCTCCTTATTCGCTTGCTTATATTTATAAATTTCCTCGGTAGCAAGGGAAAGCTTGGTGACAACGTTCTGCTTTGTCGGGTAGCAGTAGAATGAGTCCTTCTCGGTCGAAATATCTATACAGTCATACGGCTTTACATAGCAGTAATCGTATTCAATATGCACGCCGTACATCGTTCTCGGCTTGCGCTCGATTTTATAATCTTCACCGTTATAGTGGCCACACAAGCCAAAACCGTTATCGATATCGTGAGTAAGCTGTGCCTTGCCTAAATTCTGAAATTTCATACAACGCGGCAGAGAATAAACCTCAACCTCATCGCTGAAGGAATATTCTCCCTTTTCGACCTGCTCTCTTACCTGTTCACGCTGCCACTCATACCAGTCGGGTATATGCGAAAATTCGGTCTCGCCCTCAGTCGCGGCGAGTTCTCCGTATTCGCTCATAGTCCAGCGTTTGCCGCACTCGGTACAAAAAATATCGGCGCCCTCTGACGCCATTTTATACTCTGTTTTGCAGGCGGGACACTGGTATAAAACCTTGTGCAGACCCTCTGCGCGATAGGGCTCGGTTATGGCGATTTTTTGCTCTTTTTGCCACTTGTATTCATCATAGGTCATAGCCTTTTTAACGGCGTGGTTAATTTCCTCTACCGACATTCTCTCAACATCTTCGGCTGAGAGAATATGCGTCATAGTAGTATAAAGCGGTGCTTTACGCTTTTTGCGGTAGTTCCAAAAGGGTGTGTGCAGATAGTTGCCGTGGTGCAGCAGCACTACTACGGGCACCTTATTCATCTTAATAAGCTTGCCAAGAGCCTCGGGCAGTATCGCCGTAGTGCCGACGGGGCTATATCGCGCCTCGGGGTACATACAGAGCACATCGCCGCGCTTTAGCACCTTTCTTATCGACTTTACAAGGTGTAAATCGTTAGTAAACTTGCGTTTACAGATACAGCCGAGTAACTCCATAAGCCACGGGCGGCGGTAGTAACCGTCTATAGTAGCAACGTTATTTACCCTATGCGGGAAGGTTGCCATGGCAGAGAGCTGAAAATCGACAAAATACATATGATTACTAAGCAGAATATAGGGTGGCTTTACACCCTCCATATTTATCTTTTCGATTTTATAGGGCACGCGCGGCATAGCAATTTTGCTGACAAGGTATAACAGAGCCGTCATTATACGCGGCTGACGAATGGGATATTTCGAGGTGTTATAATACTTTTTATTCTTATAATTAACGTCCATGTTTTTCTCCTTTATATAACCCTACGTTTAGTATACAGTCTAAATCATTTTTTGGCAAGTTATAAATTTGTGTTTCCAATATCCGCTAAATATGGTATACTAAATTTATAAAACAGAAATCGGGTGAAAAAGTGACCGAACAAAACTATTTAAAAACGCTTGAATTTTTACGAAAAAAGCCGTGGCTCGGCACACTCTGCGTGCTTTGCGGCAGGATAATAACACTCGCGGTTTATATCCTTTATCCGCTGCTGCTACTCCTCACAGTCATACTCGCTCGTGATAAATTTTTACACATACTGCTCGTTCCCGCCGTATCTTTTTTAGCGGTAACGCTTATTCGCCACATTATAAATGCCCCGCGCCCCTACGTAAAATATAATATCACACCGCTGTATAACAAAAAAACGAAGGGAAACTCCTTCCCCTCGCGCCATACTTTTTCGGTGTTTATTATTGCCTTTTCGTGTATGTTTTTAAACGTCCCTTTGGGGCTTGCCGTAACCGTTTTAGGCATTATATTAGCCGTAACGCGGGTGCTATGCGGTGTGCATTTTATAAAGGATGTGCTTGCAGGCTTTGTCTTTGCCGCCGTCGCCGCACTTGGATTTTTGATATAGTAAACTAAAAAGACCTCCATCGGAGGTCTTTTTTATTAATCCATATTAGCTAATGTTGCTGCCATTACGGCTTTAATTGTGTGCATACGGTTTTCGGCTTCGTCGAAAACTATAGAGCGGTCACTCTCGAATACCTCGTCGGTAACCTCCATAGCATCTCTGCCGAATTTAGCGCCCATCTCGGCGCCGACACCCGTTTTCAGGTCGTGGTATGACGGCAGGCAGTGCATAAACTTGGTGTTCTCCCCTGCCATCTTCATAAGTTCCATATTAACCTGATAGGGGGAAAGCTCGCGGATTCGCTCTTCCCAAACCTCTATCGGCTCGCCCATAGAAACCCAGACATCGGTGCAGATAACATCGGCACCGCTGACAACCGACACATCCTCGCTGAAATTAATGGTGGCACCCGTGGTTTTAGCGATTTCCCGACACTTTTCTACGAGCTGCTCATTCGGGAAATATTTTTTCGGTGCGCAGGCGATGAAATTAAGTCCCATTAATGCCGCGCCCACCATTAAGGAGTTACCCATATTATAACGGGCGTCACCCATATATACGAAATTAATGCCGCGAAGATATCCAAAATGCTCTTTAATGGTTAAAAAGTCGGCTAAAATCTGGGTCGGATGGAACTGATTTGTGAGACCGTTCCAGACAGGCACAGATGAATACTTTGCGAGTTCCTCAACGATTTCCTGACCGAAGCCGCGGTATTCAATACCGTCATAAATGCGGGAGAGCACACGCGCGGTATCGGCAATACTTTCCTTTTTGCCTATCTGCGAGCCTGACGGGTCGAGATATGTAACCCCCATACCGAGGTCATATGCCGCTACCTCAAAACTGCAGCGGGTACGGGTGCTGGTTTTCTCGAAAATCAGCGCGATATTCTTACCCTCGCAGATTTTATGCGGTATGCCGTTCTTTTTCTTTGCCTTAAAATCTGCCGCTAAATCGATTAAATACTCGATTTCAGCGGGGGTAAAATCCAAAAGCTTTAAAAAATCCTTACCTACAAGATTCATATTTTTCTCCTTATTTACAAGCGTCAATGATAATATCTACCGCTTTTTGTAAAAGCTCCCACGGGATATTGAGAGGTGGGACTAATCTCACCTTTTGTTTTGCAGTGATTACGATAACGCCGTTTTCCCGACATTTTTCGAGCACTTCTGCCGCAGGCTTTTCGGTTTCTATGCCGAGCATAAGACCGAGACCGCTGACCGATTTAATACCCTCTTTGCCGCGAAGCGTTTCCTTTATATAATTACCCTTTTTAGTAACCTCGGAAAGCAAGTTATCATCAATTCTGTCAACCACATTGATGGCGCCCGCACAGGCTACGGGATTACCGCCGAAGGTAGAGCCGTGATTGCCTGCGCCCAAAACGTTTTCGGTTTTCTCACCGAAAAGCGTAGCGCCGATAGGCAGTCCCCCGCCGAGTCCCTTAGCGGTTGTTACGATATCGGGGGTGATGCCGTAAAGCTCATATGCAAAATATGCGCCGCATCTGCCGTTACCGCACTGTACCTCGTCACAGATAAGCAGAATGTCATTTTGCACCGCAATCTCGGCGAGTGCCTTAACATATTCCTTATCGAGCGGCATAACACCGCCCTCGCCCTGCACGATTTCAAACATTATAGCGGCTGTGTCGCCACCCTTAACGAGTTCCTCTATGTCCGAAATTTCATTTGCTCTCGCGTAATAAAAACCGTCGAGCATAGGGGTGAAATCGTTATGGAACACCTCCTGACCCGTTGCGGTCAGGGTTGCCATAGTTCTGCCGTGAAAACTGTTTACAAGGGTGATTATCTTGTAACGGTCGGCGGTGTATTTATCCTGCGAATATTTACGCGCCGTCTTAATAGCGCACTCGTTAGCCTCAGCACCCGAGTTGCAGAAAAACGCTCTTTTCATATTTGCCTTTTTGCAGAGCTTTTCGGCAAGTAAAGCCACGGGCTCGGTATAAAACAGGTTTGACATATGCTGTATTTTACCGAGCTGCGCGGTTACTGCCGCTACCCATTTTTCGTCACTGATACCGAAGGTGTTAACGGCGATACCTGCAGATAAATCTATATACTCCTTGCCGTTTTCATCATATACAAGGCTGCCCTTACCACTCTTTATCACGAGTGGCTGACGGCCGTAGGTTTTAGCGTGAAAGGTGTTATCCCTCTCGGTTACTGTTAAATTCTTTTTCATTTAATATCCCTAATTTCCGTAAATCATAGAGCCTGCGCCCTCGTCGGTCAGCATTTCAATAAGGATGGAATGCGGCACGCGGCCATCCATAATAATAACGGTCTTAACGCCGTTCTCAATAGCCTCGATACAGCCATCAACCTTGGGTATCATACCGCCGCTGATGGTGCCGTCGGTAAGCAATATTTTTGCCTCGTCAACAGATATATTGGTAATTCTGCTGGTCGGGTCGTCCTTATCCTTCAAAATACCCTCGATATCGGTAAGCTCTAAAAGACGCTCTGCGCCGAGCGCCGCCGCAATAGCCGAAGCAGCAGTATCGGCATTTATGTTATACACATTACCTGCCGCGTCACAACCGACGGTCGATACAACGGGGATATAATTATGCTCGAGCAGGGTCTGAATAGGTTCGATATCAACATCGGTAATCTCACCTACAAAACCGATTTCGGGGTTTTTCATCTTAGCGTATATCATACCGCCGTCAATACCCGAGAGACCGATGGCTCTGCCGCCCTTTACCTGTAAAAGGTTGGCAAGATTTTTATTGACCTTGCCTGCGAGCACCATCTGCGCTATTTCGGCGCTTTCCTTATCGGTTACGCGCAGTCCGTTAACAAACTGGGTTTCTTTACCGAGTTTTTTCATTGTGTTTGTAATTTCGGGGCCGCCGCCGTGCACTAAAACGACCTTAACACCAACGAGATGGAGAAGTACGATATCCTCCATAACCTGCTGCTTTAATTCCTCGTTTATCATAGCGTTGCCGCCGTATTTTACAACAACTACCTTGTTATAATATTTCTGTATGTACGGCAGAGCCTGTGTTAAAATTTCGGCTCTTTGCAGATTTGTAATTTCTTGTGACATACAAATATTCCTTTCAAATAAATTAAGTACGGTAATCCCCGTTTATCTTTACATAATCATATGTAAGGTCGCAACCCCAGGCGGTGGATTGGTACTCGCCCGAATTCAGGTTTACGAGAATTTCGATATCGCGCTCAAGCAAAATTTCCTTTGCTTTTTCTTCCGAAAAATCTACCCCTGCGCCGCTCTCACATACTGCGATTTCGCCTTTAGGAGAACGGAAGGAAACATCGATTTTATTAACGTCAACCGCCGCGCCCGAATATCCTATCGCACAGAGCACCCTGCCCCAGTTAGCATCGGCACCGAACATAGCGGCTTTGGTGAGAGATGAGCAGATTACACTCTTTGCAACGGTTTTTGCGGTATCGAGGGTTGTAGCCCCGCTTACTTTACACTCAAGCAGCTTGGTAGCACCCTCACCGTCCCCCGCTAACATTTTACAAAGCGATACCGTAACGGTATTAAGAGCCTTCATAAAGGTCTTATAGTCATCATTATCCTCGGTGATTTCCTCGTTTTCTGCCATACCGTTTGCGAGGATAACGACCATATCGTTAGTAGAGGTATCCCCATCCACGCTTACCATATTAAAGGTGCTCTGAATATCTCCCGATAAAGCCTGCTGCAGCATACCGTGAGAAATGGCAACATCGGTAGTGATAAACACGAGCATAGTGGCCATATTCGGGTGTATCATACCCGAGCCCTTGGCTATACCGCCGAGGCGACAGGTCTTACCGCCGATATTAAACTCGACCGCGATTTCCTTTTTTATAGTATCGGTGGTCATAATAGCCTCGGCAGCAGCACTACTGTTTGTTCCGAGTCCGTCGACCAGAGACTCCATACCGTTCTTTATAGGCTCGATATCGAGCACCTGACCGATAACACCTGTTGACGCCAATACAACATCTTCTGCCTTTATACCGAGCTTTTCGCTTAAAATATCACTCATCATTTCGGCTTTTTCTATACCGTCGGCATTACAGGTATTGGCGTTACCGCTATTGCAGATAATGGCTCTTGCCGTGCCGTTTTCAATATGCGCCTTCGTAACGGTGAGCGGCGCGCCCTTTACGAGGTTGGTGGTATAAACTGCCGCCGCCGCCGCCTCGCGCTCACTCACGATAAGGGCTAAATCCTTTTTAAGTTTATTCTTTCTTATTCCGCAGTGTATGCCGTTCGCCTTAAAGCCAGAAGCCGCACAAACACCGCCGTCAATTAACTTTATCATTTATAAATTCCTTTCAAACTAAAGGTCAAGTCCTGTGGTTTTATCGGCGCCGAGCAGAATGTTAAGGCACTCTACCGCCGCGCCCGATGCACCCTTGCCGAGGTTATCGTAACGTGCATTAAGGGTAATTCGCTCGTCATTACCGAGAACTGCAATTTCCATACCGTCTTTAAAGGAAAGCTTCGCAGCACTTACCATACCCGCTTCATCAAATTCCTCGGTGTATTTTACTATGGGGCCGTTATATGCAGTCTTATAGATATTCTTAATATCCTCTATAGTGCCACTAAGTTCTGATACGAATAACGGAATACTTACGTGCATACCGCTGTAAAAGTCATCAACAATCGGCACGAAGATAGGCGCATTCCTCATTCCGCAAACCGCCTTCATTTCCTTCAGGTGCTTATGCTGCTGAGTCAGCGCATAGGTGCGCGGAGAAAATAAAAGTTTATCCTTGTTTTCATCCTCATACTCGGCTATCATTTTTTTACCGCCGCCGCTATACCCCGTTATAGAGTAGCAGGAAAGCAGAGCGTCACTACCCAGTATCCCGTTTTTTATAAGCGGATAAATGAGGGCAATAAAACCGCTTGCGTGGCAACCCGGTACGGCAATTCGTTTGCCGTTTTTAATTTTTTCCTCAAATTCCTCGCCGAGTTCGGGGAAACCGTAGGCAAAACCACTCTCGGTTCGGTGGGCGGTAGAGGTATCGATAACTGCGGTGTTATCATTCTCTATCATAGCCACTGCCGCGCGCGCCGCATCATCGGGCAGGCACAAAAATACGATGTCCGATTTATTTATTATTTCGTGTCTCGCGTTATCATCCTTGCGAAGTTCCTCAGGTAATGTGAGCAGTTCTATATCACGTCGGCCTGCGAGTCTCTCGCGAATTCGCAGTCCCGTAGTACCTGCGCTGCCGTCAATAAATACTTTTTTTATGTTTTCAACCATAAATTTTTGCTATCCTTTATTGCACTGATATCCCGCCGTTTAAATCGGCAGGATATCGGTTAATTTATTATTTTATGCCCTTTTCGGCATTCTTTTTGTTAACAGCCGCCTGTACCGAAATCGGCAGACCCCAAAGATTGATAAAGCCTGCACTGTCCTTCTGGTCATAAACGTGGTCTTCACCGAAGGTTGCAATCTCTTCAGAATAGAGTGACCAGTCACTCCAGGCGCCCGCCTTAATCATATTGCCCTTGTAAAGCTTAATTCTTACTTTACCTGTTACGTGCTCCTGAGTTTTAGCAACGAATGCCGAAAGGCACTCTCTGAGGGTTGTATACCACTGGCCGTTATAAAGCAGTTCACCGAAGGTGATGGAAAGCTCCTCTTTCTTGTGCATTGTCATCTTATCAAGGCACAATGACTCGAGATACTTATGAGCAAAGTAAAGAATTGCGCCACCGGGGGTTTCATACACGCCGCGGCATTTCATACCTACAAGACGGTTTTCTACGATATCAAGTAAGCCGATACCGTTCTTACCGCCGAGCTCGTTGAGCTTTAAGATAATGTTCTTAGCACTCATCTTCTCGCCGTCGATAGCAACGGGTCTGCCCTGCTCGAAATCAAGTTCAACATAGGTCGGCTCATCGGGTGCCTTGAAGGGAGAAACGCCCATCTCAAGGAAGCCTTCCTTATCATATAACGGCTCGTTGCCTGTATCCTCAAGGTCAAGACCCTCGTGGGATAAGTGCCAAAGGTTCTTATCCTTAGAATAGTTGGTCTCTCTGTTAATTTTAAGCGGAACATTGTGTGCCTCAGCATACTCTATTTCCTCTTCACGGGATTTAATATCCCACTCACGCCAAGGAGCAATAATATGTAAATGGGGAGCGAAAGCCTTAACAGCAAGCTCAAAACGAACCTGATCGTTACCCTTACCTGTGCAGCCGTGGCAGATAGCATCTGCGCCCTCGGCAATGGCGATTTCGGCAAGACGCTTACCGATAATCGGACGGGCAAGAGCAGTACCCATTAAATATTCCTCGTATTTAGCGCCTGCCTGAACAGACGGGATAATCATTTCCTCAACAAATTCCTCAGTGAGATCCTCAATATAAATTTTGGAAGCACCCGTCTTGATAGCCTTTTCTTCAAGACCTTCGAGCTCGTCTGCCTGACCTACGTTACCCGATACTGCGATAATTTCGGGATTATTATAGTTTTCCTTAAGCCACGGGATGATAATAGATGTATCAAGACCGCCCGAATATGCTAAAACAACCTTTTTAATATCCTTTTTCTGCATTTTTAAAAACCTCCTAAACAGTTTTAAATTTGTTTTTTGAATTATTATGCATTAATGATAGCACTTTTTGAATAAATATGCAAGTATTTTGAATAAAATTTCAAAAATTTGTGCAATAGAACCACCATTTTCACACCGAAAACTGCCCTTTTGTGCACTTTTGCAGCTTTATGCAAAGTATTATGCATATATGCATAGTTTTAATTCGTATACATATATATAACAAACACGGAATATATTCTACAACAATACACCATAAAAAGCAAGAGCAGAAATTTAATTTTTCCGACAAATTTTGCTTAAAAAGGTATTGACAAATATTTACAAACATACTATAATACATAGTGGTTAGCAAAGGCTAACCGAATTTTAAAGCCTCGCGGTTAGCCGCAGCTAATCGCATATATTCTGTGA
>JAZULY010000134.1:0-2781 GCA_045603355.1 Acutalibacteraceae bacterium
ACACCGCCGCCGCAGCAGGTTTTCCGCTCTCTCACGCGTATTTTCACAGTAACAACAAGACCGACGAGGATGTAAAGTTTGCAATTGATAACGGTGTCGGTCACTTTGTTGTTGATAATATGGAAGAACTCGAGGTAATCGACCGCTATGCTCGTGATATGGGAATTAAGCAAAAAATTCTTCTGCGCTTAACACCCGGTATTGATACCCATACCTATGAGGCGGTTAATACGGGCAAGGTTGATTCCAAATTCGGTACCGCTATTGAAACAGGTCAGGCTGAAAAGGCGGTAGAATATGCGCTAACATTCGCTAATATCGAGCTTTGCGGCTTCCACTGTCATATAGGCTCAATGGTATTTGATTCCGATACCTTTATCCGCGGCGCCGAGATTATGCTCGGTTTTATAAATGAAATGAAATCGAAATTCGGTTTTATCACCCGCGAGTTAAATCTCGGCGGCGGCTACGGTGTGCGCTATGTTGAGAGTGACCCGACTATCGATATTAAGGACAATATCCGTCAGGTAGCAGAATTTATTAAAAAAACCTGTAATGAACTGCAAATCGAAGTGCCGATGATTCTTATGGAGCCCGGCAGAAGCATTGTAGCAGATGCGGGTATGACGGTATACACAGTAGGTACCGTTAAGAGAATTACGGGATACAAAAACTATATTTCGGTTGACGGCGGTATGACCGATAACCCGAGATACGCGCTTTATCAGTCGGAATATACTCTGTATATTGCTAATAAAATGAACCATAAGGCAGATTTAAAGTGTGATGTTGTAGGTCGCTGCTGTGAGAGCGGCGATATCATTCAGCCGAATGTTACTTTACCCGAGACTGAGCGCGGAGATATCCTCGCTGTTTGCACAACGGGTGCATATAACTATTCAATGGCTATGAACTATAACCGCATTGCGCGTCCTCCTGTGGTTATGCTGAAGGACGGCTCCGATTATGTTGCGGTACGTCGCGAAACACTGGAAGATTTAATCAGAAACGATATGTAATAATTTTTTTAAAAAACTATTGACAACGCTGTCACTTGGTGTTAAAATAGAGAAAAATTTATAAAGGCTATGATGAAGACGGACGAGTAATATTCGCCTACAGAGAGTCGGGGAGGGTGTGATCCCGACGGTAGAGTTCTCAAGTTCCCATCCCTTCTGAGCCGAAGGTCCCAAAGGGCAACCGAGTAGGATTTTCCGTGATTGCTGCGTAAAGGCATAGGATTTGTCAGAATCCGAGAGTGGCGGTTTTTATCGCAATTTGAGTGGTACCGCGGGTTTGTAATTACAACTCGTCTCAAGGCAACTTGGGGCGAGTTTTTTATTTAAAATTTTTTAGAAAAGGGGTATTAAAATGGACACCAACAATGTAAAAAGCCAGTTATCGGAGATAGCTTTTCGAATTAAGGAGATGCGTGAAATTTGCGCGCTGTCTATCGAAGAAATGGCTATTAAGACCGATACTACACCCGAATTATATACAACCTACGAAACAGGAACTATTGATTTCCCGTTTTCTTTTATTCATAAATGCTCACTTGCTTTCGGCATTGGTATGAACGACCTGCTTGAGGGTAAGAGCGCTAACCTTTCTTCCTATGCAGTTACAAGGAAGGGTGAGGGTCGCTCGACCGCACAGGAGGACGGCATCGATATCAGCAACTTAGCGCCGCTTTTCCGCAATAAGTTGGCAGAGCCGTACTGGGTGCGCTATGAGTATTCTGAGGAGCTTCAGAATAAGCCCATTCATAAGACTACACACTCGGGTCAGGAATTTGACCTGGTACTCAGCGGTACTTTAAAGGTGCAGATAGGTAATAATACCGAGATTCTTCGCGAGGGTGACAGTATTTATTATGATAGCTCAACACCCCACGGTATGATAGCCGTTGACGGTGAGGACTGTCTTTTCTGCGCGGTTGTTATCTCGGGTGACTCAAAGTCGAGCGAACAGGAGATTAACCGCACTATAGCTGAGGCTCGTCAGACAGATGAACTTCTCGTAAAGCGGTTCATCAACACTACTGAAGATGAAAACGGTACACTCACCGCTATTTCCTTTAATGACGAGGATAAATTCAACTTTGCCTACGATGTAGTTGATGCGGTAGCCGACCGATATCCCGATAAGACGGCTATGGTATATGTCGGCAACGATCTTACCGACCGCACATTTACCTTTAAGGATATGAAAAAGGATTCCGCGCGTACGGCTAACTACTTTAAGTCACTCGGTATTAAGAAGGGTGACACCGTAATGCTCGTGCTTAAGCGCCATTATCAGTTCTGGCACGCTATCCTCGCACTCCATAAAATAGGTGCCGTTGCAATTCCCGCAACCAATCAGCTTTTAGAGCATGATTTTGAGTATAGATTCAAGGCCGCTAACGTTAAGGCTATAGTTTGTACGGCAGACGGTGAAGCCGCTGCGCAGGCAGAGCTTGCAGCTCAGAAATGTCCCGAACTCACCCATAAAATTTTGGTTGGCGGCAAGAGGGACGGCTGGCACGACTTCAATGAGGAATCGGCACTCTTCAGCACACATTTCCCGAGAACAGAAGATGCTCCCTGCGGAAATGATCCGATGATTATGTTCTTTACATCGGGTACAACGGGTTATCCGAAAATCGCAACACACAGCTATAAATATGCTTTAGGTCACTTTATAACTGCAAGATATTGGCACAACGTAATGTCCGACGGTCTGCACTTTACCATATCCGAAACAGGTTGGGGTAAGGCTCTGTGGGGTAAACTTTACGGT
>JAZULY010000135.1:0-6225 GCA_045603355.1 Acutalibacteraceae bacterium
CAAATAATTTAGTTGATGTAACAACTGAGAATACAATGACGGCTATCACGGAAGGTTCAAGCTATGCTACAACATTAAGTACAGATGAAGAAAGAACACTCAATGTATCAATAATAATGAACGGAACGGATATTACAACAACTGTATATAACACAGAGACTAATGAAATAAATATTAGCAAAGTAATTGGCGACCTAATTATTACAGCAAGTGTTAATTCCGTAGAGCCCGAAGAACCTGAAAACCCTGAAGAAGATGAAACTCCTGAAGTAAATTATACTAACCTTATTCCCACATCTATAGACTTAGATGGTACTGTATACAATAACGGTAAAGGATATAAAGAGGATGTTCGAATTAGTTCTACTGGAACAGAAACTGAAGCGGATGGTTATGGCTCAACAGGTCTAATACCGTTTGAATATGGAGATACTATCTACTTTAAAAATATAAATACAGATACGTCTATTGGTGAAAACAGAATAGTCACTTATAAATATAATTCTGAAAGTCAAGCATATGAATTTGTAGCATATGCTAGAATGATGGATATTCTACTAGCACCTAATTATGACGATACTACGCTTTCACCTTTTGCAACTTTTGGAGAAGATGGTTATTTATATTCTTACCAAGTGGTTCAAAAGCCAGATGTAAGTACCGAGTATGATTCACAGCAATATGCTTCTTATTGGTTTGGCAACGATGCGACACACTTCCGAGTTTGCGCTAGTGGTTTAGATGATAATTCAATTATCACCATTAATGAGCCTATTGAGTAGAAGAATGAAGATAAAAGAGGTGAAAAAATGAGAAAGATACAAATTGATTTTAACAAGCAAAATTCTTCTGTATTCGGTGGATATGAAGGCGAACACAACTCAACAACTCTTATTGGAATTGTTCCCGACGAAATGATTTGTGACGAAATTGTGTCATATCACTTTGATTTTACGACCGCGCATGGCGAATATATTGTCAGTCCCGATTTGAAACTTAATGAAGAAAATAAAATTACTATTAAACTTTGGCAGCAATTGATGGTTAATGGTAGATTGCAAGTACAAATTGTAGGCTTAGACTCTGAGCAAGATATTGTATCCAAGTCTCCTGTGTGTGTTATTATAGTTAGAGATAGTGCAATAGGTTTAGAAACTGACTTACAAGGAGAGAATGTTAAATACATTACAGATTCTGCCGATTTGAAATATGACCCCATAAGCGAAAATGCTCAGAGTGGTATAGCAGTTGCAGAAGCGATAGAAAAGCATAACACCGACTCAACTGTTCACAGTGATATTTTAAAAGATTATGCGAAAACGGTCGATGTCGAGCAAACAATACAGGAAATAGATAAGGCTCTTGAAAATAAGGTGGATAATGAGTTTGTTTGTAACAATACCGCAAATGCCATTAAGAAATCAGTGTCGGGCGAAATTGTTTTGTTAGAAAATATAAGTCCTATAGAACACGAGCTTGCTGTAAAACTTTATAGCGAAACTATAACCGATTTTAGTAACGTTAATATTAAAGTGCCGACAACAGAAAATATAATCCCGTACCCTTATAAAGATACGGTCGCCAACAGTTCAGTAACCAAAGAAGGTATAACTTATACATTCAACAATGATGGAACCATAACGGCTAATGGTACTACTTATCAAAACTGCTTCCCCTCTATATCCATAGCCAAAGATATATATTTGCCTGCGGGCACCTATTATTTTAGCGGTGGTATCGGCGACAATGGGAATGTTGACAGGAATAGGACATTATATATACAGAGAATGAACGGAAGTACACAAGAATATTATCAGTGGACATCAGCAGACGCTCTTGAAATTGTGATTCCTGAATCGAATTATTATGATATAGTTATTACTATAGGAACCTCTGGGGGTACAGTTACTTGTGATAATATCACATTTAAGCCTATGTTAACTTATGGGGTTAAAAGAGAGGAATTCGTAATCTCCGATTTTGATGTATATACTGCAAACTCTAACGGAGAAGTTGAAGGTATTTTCTCCTCTGCAAAGACTATGGTAATGTTTGTTGATACTCCAGCCGTAAACTTGTCTTGCGAATTTAATATAGATTCTACTTATCTAAACGAGAACAACGAAGAAGCACACGAAGATATACGCTCTAAAATTAAATGCGCTATTATGGAGACAGAAAGCCTTAGTGCTGGTTTGTCATCGTTATACCGACAGTTTGACAGTTTAGAAAACAATGCACTTACAAAAGAAGCAGCGACTTGGTACGATAATTTGAACCTTGCAGTAAACGGTGTGTTCGAGTTTAAGGCTAACTCCCTGATTTTCTGTTCGGGTAACGGCAAAAATCTAACCCTGCGCAAGTGGAACGGCACGGCATATGAAACATTGGTAGAAAATTCCCCCACCATTATTTGTATCTGTTCAAATATGCAGTACAACAATGATGCGGGCACTTCAAAATGGGAAGCATTGTTTGTCTATCAAACTGAAAAAAGTTACGGCTTAGTAACCTTGCCGACTATGGTAGTAAATGCAACAACCATATCACCTACATATGACAATACACTAACTGTAACAAATACAGGCAACGAAAACACGAATAATGCTTATATTTTTTATCAGCATACAGGCGAGTAAATAGTGGTTTCAATGAACCAGTTGATAGTAATTGGAGTTACTACCACCTTTATAGTTCACAAAGATTGAAACAAGCAAATTTGTTTTATCAACATAAAGAAAATAACTTAAACTTTGAGGAGTCTATAAAGGCTCCTCTTTATATTATAGGAGGATTATTATGGCTTTTAAATTGGCATTAGATGCTGGTCACGGCAAATATACTCCCGGCAAAAGATGTCTTAAATCCTTAGACCCGAACGAAACACGAGAATGGGTGCTAAACAGTAGGATTTGTGATAAGGTTCAAAAATTTTTATCGTATTATGATGGGATTGAAATTCTGAGGGTAGATGATACTACGGGTGAAACAGATGTGTCTTTGTCCACGCGCACTTCAAAAGCAAATAATTGGAAAGCCGATGTTTATATTTCGGTGCATCATAACGCGGGTGTCGGTGGCGGCAGCGGCGGAGGGGTCATCGTAATCAGATACACTGGTTGTTCCGCTTCTGGAGAAACTGGATTGTTGCAAAAGAAAATGTACGACGCGCTTGTTGCGGCCGGAGTTCCTAAGGGTAATCGTTCAAATGGAACACCATCTCAAGATTTACATGTATTAAGGGAAACAAAAATGAAAGCCCTTCTGATTGAGTGTGGGTTTATGGACTCGTCCACAGATATTAAATACATATTAACCGATGAATTTGCCGATAAATGTGCCCAAGGAATTGTTAATGTAGTTGTTTCTGAGGGAAATTTAACTAAAAAGAAACAGGAGATTCAAAAAACGGAGCAAATATTATATCGTGTAGCAAACAATTTTTCTGGCGGTAAATATATAGGTCAAGTAGGAGCCTACACATCTCTAGACAATGCCATAAAAAAAGCAAATGACACAAAGCTGAAAGTATTTGACCAGAGTGGTAAGACTGTATATGAATATGTAGAATTAAAAGAAGAGATTGTTCCCGAAGACACTAAAGAGACGGAAATTATAACCCCCGTCATTCCTGAAGTCAACGAAGAGGTTGTGGCGCCAATTGTCCCCGAAGAAAAAGAAGACACTATTGAGGGCGATTTAGATTCTGAAGATATATCAGATGAAGAAAAAATTAATTGGATTGTTACAACTTTGAAAATGATTGTAAACCTAATCACCAACCTATTTAAGAAGAATAAATAAATTATAGTGCATAAAGGAGACCATTATTATGAAGAATATTTCGAAAGACACAATTATTAGAACATTGATATTAATTGTTGCGCTGGCTAACCAAGTGCTGGCCGTATTTGGAAAAGAGACACTTCCCTTTTCTGATGATATGATTTATCAAGTAGTATCACTCGTTGCAACTGTTGGTTCGGCAACTTGGAGTTGGTGGAAGAACAACAGTTTCACACCTGAGGCTATCGAAGCGGATGAGAACATGAGAGCAGCGAAAGCCGCAAAGAAGTAATCTCCAATAAAATAAGGGGAGTAGATTGATTTCTACTCCCCTTATTTTTTAATTTTTATCATAGCATAAAAGTTCCTATATATGTGTATGGGCTTCGGTTGTAATGCGGCGGGGGTTATCGGGTGCCGCATAATCGACTCACCGCGTGAAAGAATGATAGCTATGCTTACTAATTCTCTCGTTCCCTGCAACGGCCGCTTTCCGACACTTATTGCATTGATTTCGCTCTTTTTTATCGGCGGTTACGGTATGGCTTCGAGTGTCGGCGCTGCGCTTATTTTGTGCCTGTTTATAATGCTAAGCGTAGTTATGACTTTTTTATCATCAGCATTTTTATCCCGTACGCTGCTTAAGGGTATGCCATCCTCATTTACACTTGAACTTCCGCCCTACCGCAGACCGCAGGTTTTAAAAATTATCGTGCGCTCTGTTTTTGAGAGAACGCTATTCGTACTCGGCCGCGCACTAACGGCGGCTGTACCCGCAGGACTGATTATCTGGTTTGCCGCTAATATTACGGTAAGCGGTGCTACTCTGCTGCAAATAGTATCTGACTTTTTAGACCCCGTCGGCAGACTTATGGGACTCGACGGCGTCATCCTTATAGCCTTTATTTTAGGCTTCCCCGCCAATGAGATCGTAGTGCCGCTCATAGTTATGGGATATCTTTCAACCGGTACGCTGAGTGAGATAACCGATATGGCACTATTAGGTCAACTTTTTGCCTCGAACGGCTGGACGCACCTGACCGCCCTTAACGTTATGCTTTTCTCCCTTTTCCATTGGCCCTGCGCCACAACGGTTATGACGCTGAAAAAGGAAACAGGCAGTATCGGCTGGACGGCACTCGGCGTACTGCTGCCGACGGCGTTAGGCTTTATTTTATGCGTAATAACAAACGGTATTTATAACCTTATAACGTAAAAAGAGCAACAGTTAACTGTTGCTCTTTTTAAATATCTTTGCGGCAATTTTGAATTTTAGCTTATGAAGAAATACCGAGAGCGGATTACAACGCAGAAGGCAATACAGTTTATAGGAAAAATCGGTTACCTTATGCTCTTTACCCTTGCGCACGAAGGATACAACAACGCCTATAATCTGATCATCCCGAACGCCGTACTCATTCACGTGCTGATTATCGCCTCGGGTGATATATCCATCACTATTGATGCCGACAATACGGTGTAGCACAAACTGACCGTTATCGCGGCGGTAAAAAGGCAAATCGTATTTTTTAAGTTTACCGCTCACCTTTTTAAGCGTTACGGTATCGCGTCCGTTAGCCAGCATCGGGTGCATACTAATGCCGTGGGTTTTGAAAGAAACCTCGCCGTTTTCATCGAGCACCTTCGCGATAACGGGATACATATCCTCTAAATTTACGTTTGTTGGCATTTATTTTTCCTCGTTTTTCATAGTGTTATAGGATAACTGCGCTGCCGAAATATCCATATTGCAGGACATTTTGTAAATCGGTATCTGCGATAAAATTTTATCCATCACGAAAAGCAGCCCCTCCATACTCTCGCGGGTATAGTGGCGTAAGGTCTGCTCCATTAAAAGCGGCAGAGCTTCGCGGGCAGAAATCCGCTCAATTTTATTTTGCTCGCCCCGCTCTAAAAAGCAAATACCCGCGACCGGCACCCTCTTATTCTCACTTATATCGTGCTTGCCGCTAAAGGGCGTGCCGTAGGCAAAAACAGCACCGTCTGAATACCGAACGGCGGGTTTATCGTCGTTTAAAATATAGGCACGGCCGCCTAAAAGTTCAAGCCACAATGCGGTATGGGTTGACTTACCCGTGCCGCTTTTTGCCGAGAAAAGATAGGCTTTATCATCCACGACAACGCTTGATGAATGTAGCATCATACCGTCGAATTTCAGCAACTCGCGGTAAAAGGCGCTGCCTAAAAGCATATATTCATAGTCCGCCAACTGCTCACCCGAGCCGAAGGCTTTTATATACTTATTCATTACGCTGTCAGGCACCTCGACGGTTATATCGGGCGGTGTGCCGTCTTCTGCGAGATAGGCTTTTGCACGCTGACGCGTTAAGTCGTACTGCGGCTGCATATCTACAGATAAATCGGCTATTGAATAAATAGGCATATTAAAAAATACTCCTGTTTTTATACATTGAAAAG
>JAZULY010000136.1:0-5371 GCA_045603355.1 Acutalibacteraceae bacterium
GTTACCTCCTTTTGCAGCAGCTATGATGGATTCGAGCACCTGCTCAGGTGACGGAATCATACCGCCTGCGCGGTTACAGAGTGTAACCGGCTTTTTGCATCCCGTAGCAAGACGAACATCCTCGATCATCTGACCCATTGAAAGCTCGACCGAAATAAAGGAATTAACCTTATCGGCCGCCTTTGCGAATACCTCAGTCGGGAACGGCCAAAGAGTAATAGGACGAATCATACCAACCTTTATTCCCTGCTCGCGCGCCATCATAATAGCATTCTTGGAAACACGTGCGGCAATACCGAAAGCGGCAACACAGATTTCGGCATCCTCCATCATAAACTCTTCATACATAACCTCGTTTTCCTCAACCTGACGGTAACGCTCAAAACGTGCAAAGTTAAGTTTTTCAAGCTCGTCGGGTACGAGAGAAAGAGAGTTAATAATATTGTGCTTACGCTGCATTTTAGTACCTGTTACAGCCCAGGATTTATCATATTCATTGATTTCTGGCTCGCCGAGTTCTACGGGTTCCATCATCTGACCCATTGTACCGTCGGCTAAAATCATAGAAGTCATACGGTATTTTTCGGCAAGGTCAAACCCCTTGATAGTAAGGTCAGCCATCTCCTGAACAGAGGACGGTGCTAAAACTATCATACGGAAGTCGCCGTGACCGCCTGCTTTCGTAGCCATAAAATAGTCGGACTGAGAAGGCTGAATACCGCCAAGACCCGGACCGCCACGCTGTACGTTAACGATAAGACAGGGTAAATCACTACCCGCCATATAGGAAAGTCCCTCACTCTTAAGCGCCACACCGGGGCTTGAAGAGGAAGTCATAACACGCTTGCCGGTAGAGGCTACGCCGTATACCATATTGATAGCGGCAACTTCGCTTTCTGCCTGCAGGAATGTACCGCCGATTTTCGGCATACGCTTTGCCATATATGCGGCAATCTCTGTCTGAGGAGTTATCGGGTAACCGAAATAGTGACGGCAGCCTGCCTGAATAGCAGCTTCTGCGATAGCTTCGTTACCCTTCATAAGTACTTTTTTAGCCATTATGTATTCCCTACCTTTCCACCGTGATTATGCAATCGGGACACATAGTTGCGCAGAATGCACAACCGATACACTGACTCTCATCCGTAATCTCTGCGGGAGAATGTCCCTTTTGGTTGATTTTGTCCTTGGCAATAATAAGTAATTTTTTAGGGCAGGCATCAATGCAAAGACCGCAGCCCTTACACAGATCTGTCTTAAAAGTAAGTTTTGCCATTTCAGATACCCCCATTAATATCAAAATATTTCTTCTGCAAGGATAGCGGAAATAAATTCTCTACCCTCCCAGATAACTGACTGAATAATTTTTCGTTTACAGTTGTCAAAACTATCGGCAGCCCTGATATATCGGATAACCGATTAATATAATCGATACTGTTTATAACATCATCGGCTGTGGTATCGTTACCCAAATTTGAGTTATTAACTATACCCGTAAACTTAATACCGCAGGCAGCCTCAATTTCCTGCATAACGGTAAAGGCGTCCCGTGCTGTTTGAGTCAGCGGTCGGTAACAGTTAGCAACAAACAGCATATCGTAATTATTTTCTTCCAGAATATACGGAACGTATCTGCCGAGTGCTACTGCGCCTTGGTCATCGCCGCCGATATCAATTATAGCATATTTCGATTTATCCTGCACTACCCTGTACATTTCCGCAGGTAATGCGGGAATATCAAGGTTAGTATTGGTAAACGCCGAGCAAACAAGGTCAATTCCCTTTTCTTTGAAGTCAGCCTCACTGTCCTTAGTGCGGAAATAGGGATTAACGATATCGAGATCGGCAATTACTACGGGCAAATTATTTTTTCTCAAATGAAAAGCATAATTTACCGCGATATTTGTCTTACCGCTGCCGTAATGACCTGCAAACAAGGTAACTCGTTTTGCTTTCATAAAAACCTCTAAAGTTTATTACGCATTATCTTTCCGCTTACCGTCTTGGGTAATTCATCGCGGAACACAACAATACGCGGATATTTATAAGGTGCGGTGTGCTCCTTAACGTATGTCTGAATTTCCTTTTTAAGTTCCTCCGTGCCAACAGTACCGGGCGTTAAAACAATGCTTGCTTTAACTACCTGACCGCGGATTTCGTCGGGTGCTGCAGAAACGCCGCACTCAAGAACATAAGGTAATTCCATAATAACGTTTTCAATTTCAAACGGTCCTATGCGGTAGCCCGATGACTTAATAACATCATCAACACGGCCCACATACCAATAGAAGCCGTCTTCATCACGCCAGGCAACATCGCCTGTGTGATAGAAACCATCGTGTAAAACTTCGTCGGTCTTTTCCTTATCACGATAATATTCGGTAAACAGACCGCACGGCATACCATTTGATACATCTATACAAATTTCACCGTTCTCACCGTCTTTAACGATGTTGCCGTCTGAATCGAGCAGTACAACGTTGTAAATAGGTGCAGGTTTACCCATAGAGCCGATTTTATGCGGCGCACCGATCATATTGCCGATTATCATAGTGCTCTCGGTCTGACCGAAGCCTTCAAGAATCTGCAGACCCGTAGCCTTTTCAAATTGGCGGTAAACCTCGGGATTCGGCGCCTCGCCCGCCGTTGACATATGGCGAACGGATGAGAAATCATATTTTGAAATATCCTGTTTTACCATCATTCTCAGCATCGTAGGCCGTGCGCAGAAGGTGGTAATGAGATATTTTTCAAACATTGGCAGAATATCGGCGGCATCAAAGCGGTCAAAGTCATAAACAAAGGTAACCGCCTCGCATAACCATTGACCGTAGAGCTTACCCCACATAGCCTTTGCCCAGCCAGTATCGGAAATGGTGAAGTGTAGGCCTTCGGGGTCAACATAGTGCCAATATTTTGCTGTATGGAAATGACCGAGCGCATATTTATGATTATGCACAGCGATCTTCGGATATCCTGTAGTACCCGAGGTGAAGTACATCATCATCGGGTCGTTTCCGCAGGGCGAATCAACCGTGCGCTCAAAATGTGTGCTGAAAAGGGTGTATTCCTCATCAAAGGAACGCCAGCCTTCCCTACAGCCATTTACAATAAGCTTATTCTTAAGGCTCGGGGATTTTTCGGCTGCGATTTCAATCTGCCGTGCTGTATCACCATCAGCCGTACAGATAACGGTGCTGATTTCAGCCGCATTAAAGCGGTACTCAAAATCGTGGTCTAAAAGCTGATTAGTAGCAGGAATAGCAATAGCACCGAGCTTGTTAAGACCTAAAATAGCGAACCAGAACTGGTAATGGCGTTTGAGTACGAGCATTACCCTGTCACCCTTCTTAATACCCAAGGACTTAAAGTAATTAGCACACTGGTTAGATGCTTTTTTCATATCCTTAAAGGTAAAGCGGCGCTCGGTTTTATCGCGGCTTATATGTAACATTGCCAGCTTGTCCGGTTCACGGTCGGCAAGACCGTCAACAAGGTCAAACGCAAAGTTAAACTTATCGGTATTCTTAAAGGTGATTTTGGTCGGCGTGCCGTTCTCATCAACCTCAGTATCAATAAAGTTTCTGTAAACACGCGGTTTTTTATCACTCGGTGCCGCTTTTTTAATTCTGACAGCCTCACCCTTTGTTAGCTCAGGGATAGGCTCACCCGTCGGATTTAAAACGATGGCGTAGAACAAACAGTCGCTGCCGTTTACGGCTATCATACCGTGCGGAGTTGAACTGTCATAATAAATAGTATCTCCTGGACCTAAAACCTCTTTGTGCTCACCAACCTGAACCTTAAGGTGACCTTGAATAATGATGTCACATTCCTGTCCCGAGTGGGTGGTCAGTTCAATATCGCGGTGCTGAGCTTCCTCACTGTAAACACTATGTACATAAAGCGGCTCGGCAATTCTGTTCTGGAAAGCCGAGGCTAAATTATAATAGGTCATACCGTGTGCCTGCTCGATCTTCTGACCGCCGCCTGCACGTGTAACAACTAAAGATTTCAATTTCGGGCTGTTACCCTCAATAATATCGGTTACATCGACATTGAAGGCAAGCGCGCAACGGTAAATAAAAGCGAAGTTTAAGTCGCTCTCACCATTTTCGCAGCTTATGTACTCGGCCTCACTGACATCGGTTTTAGCCGCCATTTCGGCAGTAGATAAACCCTCAATTTCGCGTAGCTCTTTAATACGCGATGCCATTTCCTTGATTTTAAAATCAAGACCTGTCATTTGCTCCATTGATATACCCTCCAAAAATGCTTCGGGACACTAAAAAACCCGCCCCAAAGATGCAGATTATCTTTGAGACGAGTTCAAAAATCAAACCCGCGGTACCACTCAAATTGCAGTGAAATCACCGCCACTCTCGGATTCTGTCAAATCCTATGCCTTTACGCAGCAATCACGAAGGGGTTCTACTGATTCTGTAATAGAACTTTCTTCCCCTCAACTCAGAAGCTACATACCCAAAATTAGTTTTTTTGACTCGCACCGACCGTCAATTCTCTGAAAAACATCATAAAGGATAACTCTTCATCAAAGTTTTTTGAAATTTTTAAAAATTATACCACATCTTAGAGTTATTGTCAATATTATTAAAGCTTATTTCTCATTATTTTTCCGCTGATAGTTTTCGGCAACTCATCGCGGAATTCAACGATTCTCGGGTACTTGTAAGGAGCAGTGTGCTGTTTAACATATGCCTGAATCTCTTTCTTGAGTTCATCCGTACCCTCGGTACCGTCTGTCAGCACAATACTTGCCTTTACAACCTGACCGCGTATCTCATCGGGCACTGCAGAAACGCCGCACTCAAGAACATACGGAAGCTCCATAATTACATTCTCTATCTCGAACGGTCCAATGCGGTAGCCCGACGACTTGATTACGTCATCAATACGGCTGACATACCAGTAATAACCGTCCTCATCGCGGTAGGCAACGTCACCTGTGTGGTACATACCGTCATGCCAGGACTCTTTTGTGCGCTCCTCATCGTTGTGATAACCGAGGAACAGTCCGCAGGGAATCCATTTATCGGTACGAACAACGATTTCACCGTTCTCACCGTCAGCCACAGGGTTGCCGTCGGTATCGACGATATCGAGGTCGTAAAGCGGGATC
The DNA here is from genome assembly GCA_045603355.1 of Acutalibacteraceae bacterium. Taxonomy (GTDB): domain Bacteria; phylum Bacillota; class Clostridia; order Oscillospirales; family Acutalibacteraceae; genus SIG565. The sequence continues at coordinate 5,141 of JAZULY010000136.1, forward strand.
GGTTTACCCATAGCACCGGGCTTGGGAGTAGTACCGACGAGGTTACCGATACAAAGAGTGGTCTCGGTCTGGCCGAAGCCTTCGGTGATGGACAGGCCGGTGAGCTTCTTGAACTGGTGGAATACTTCGGGGTTCAGAGCCTCGCCTGCGGTGGTTGCGTGCTGGATGCTGCTGAGATCGTAGCTTGCCACGTCTTCCAGGATCATGAAGCGATACATGGTGGGAGGTGGG
>JAZULY010000137.1:0-11138 GCA_045603355.1 Acutalibacteraceae bacterium
TATCCCGTCCGGGTCACCAAAAATCCCGTTCTCGTAAGAGGACGGGATTTTTACTTTTTCACTCTTCACTTTTCACTCTTCACTAAATAAATCTTTGCGAACGGGATTTTTGGAAAGGAATAAGTAATAGTGAATAGTGAAGAAGAATGGTGTGGCTTCGCCACGAATTATAAAAGTCAGGCTTTGCGACTAACCCCTAAATCCTACCCCTGAATCCTAAAAAACACCACAGATTCATTTTGAATCTGTGGTGTTTATGTTTGTTTTAGTGAAGTATTTTGTTTGCCACAAAATGTGAAGTTATGGCTTTCGCCATGGTGAAGTTTTGTTAACACAAAGTGAAGTTAAGTTTGCCCATTGCACCTTATGGTGCAACTTCACTCACGCAGTGAACTTCACTGCCGACGGCAACTTCACTTGCCCTCGCGGGCAAACTTAGTTTTTTCTACGCTACTGTGCTGAATCCCTTATCTAACAGCATTTCTTTTATTTTCTCAGCATTTGAGGAAACCACGATAACGAGGGTATCGTCACGGCTGAGTATCACGCGGTCGCGGATTTTATCTGCCTCGGTTTCGTTTGCCGCAACGAAATTCTTTGTTGCCGTATCAAGGCTTGCTGTTGCCTTTTTGGTGGCAGACAGCATATCGTCGCGCTCGGGGATAACGAAAGCCGAAATTATATCGAACTTTTCTTCGGAATCGTTTATAAGCGCTGCGTGCGCGAGGGATATTTCACCCTCAAAACCGAAGTAACCGACGATTTCGCTTTGTGTCAGCTCTACCCATACGATATCCTTATCGGTATAAGTTTTCATCTGGCTTACAAGAGCCTCGGGTGATTCTGCGCCCTGCCTGCCGGCACACCCTGTAAATATGCATATGCATAGCAGCAGGCAGAATAAAACTGCCGCCGACTTTTTTAGTGTAACCATAACAATGCTCCTAATTTTTCACATTGTATAAATTATACTGCATTTTTACGGTTATGTAAACAAAAATTTGTCGAAAAAGCGGAAGTTGTGTCGGGAGGATATTTACATAATTTTTTTATTCATATTATTTTTGCATATGCAGTAATCCACGTTATTAACCGAGGTATCCACCAAAAATTAACGATTTAATCATCAAAATCGCCTTTTTTAACCGTTTTTTGTTGATTATTCGGTGGATAACTTTAATAACTTTTTAAGGTTATATGGGTTTACATAATATGAATTTTGCATTGAAAAAGTTAAATTTTTGTAACCTTTTGTCGTTTTTTGGGAATCAAAGCATAATATAAAGCAGTGCCATACTTAAAATCTCGTCGGTTTTATCGGATGAGAGCAGCAAGAGAATGCCTAAAATCAGTGAAACATCGGAATCGATTTCCAGATTTTTGAAATTTATCATTTTGAAAAGGGAATTCACGGCAGGCGCTCTTTTTGAGGGGGAGTCTACCGTCTTTTCGGGCGTCGGGGGAGGTGGTGATGGCTGCTGCCGACGGTTTACATTGACAAAATCGGGCGTCGGCGGCATCGCGTGTGGCGGTGTATTTACCGATGAACGGCGGCTGAGCTCTCTTACCCGCTCGGCGGCGCGCCGTAGTTCTTCGGGTGTTATACTATCCATACTCTACCCCCTAAAAAGCATTAAATAAACCGCTCTCGGTTAAGAGCGGCAGCATATCTATAAGCCGCAGTATTTTAATGGCGCTGTCCACGCGCTCTTGCCGACGCTCGCTTAAATGCGGGCGCAAAGCCTGCAATAAATCGGTACGCTTATCGCTCTTTTTCTGATTAAAACGTTGGATGAGTGGTAACAGCTTGCCGATATCAATGTCGCTCGGCAGTTCGGGCACCTTCGGTTTTTCCTCGCCGCCGAGCAGACTTTCCGCCATACTTTTAAGCCTCTGCATTCCGTCGGGGTCGCCAAGCAACGACTGTATGCGTTCGCTTAAATCATCCATTTTTCTTATCTCCAAACAGTTTTTTCATAAGCTGCTGCGCCTGCGGTGTACTGAGCAACTGCCGCGTTGCCTCTTTGTCGGCAAGTAATTCGCTGAGTTTCCTGGCATCCTCGGGCTTCAGCGACTTTATAAGCTGATCAGCGTCGCCCTTTTTAATGCCCTTTTTTAGTATATCGTCATAATTGTTCATAGCATTCCGCCCCTGTCATAAAAGATACACTGTATTATATGATAAAGAGCGTGTTTTTATGAAAAGGCAGGGGTGGGATTCAGGATTTAGGATTCAGGATTTAGGGGTTAGAGTGACTCCCTCTGACGAGGGAGCTGGCGAAACCGAAGGTTTTGACTGAGGGAGAGAATAACCGCAAAACCTATCGCGGTTTTGCGGCTGCCGCGCCCTACTCCCTTCGGGAGTTCTCATCTTTGCGCCAACAAAAATAAGCCTCCACCGCAAATGCGGTAAAGGCTTATTTGAAAGGGTTGTACAAATTAGAAGTTCTTTAAATTTTTAACCTATGTGTGCGAACCGCTGCAAATTTCTTTTTCTCTTACGAAAACATAATAACTTGGTGGCATACCGCCAAATACGTAATTCCCCATTTTCCACTCTAAAAACATATATTCTATACCATCTATTTTTTTAAAGGTGTATTGAGAAACTGTTAATTTGTTTAAATCAAGTAAAACGCCTTTTGACCATTTATCGTGCCAATCCTCATCACTGTATTTTCTTACAACCTCTCCGTTTGGATTAAATATAATTCTTCTGAGCCAAAAATTTTCATTAGGTTGAATATTACCTTTAAAATCTTCTATATTATCAACAAACCCAACGGCATTCCAATTCCCAATTATTTTATCATCGAATGCAAAAGGTATATTTACATTTTCTCTGCGACCGATTTCTGTAAGTACGAAACGGTTGTTAGAAACTTTTTTTAACACTTCTATATAAGTATCATTATTTTCTTTAATTTCTATGAGCATATAAGAATTACCATCTATATCTTTTATGCTATATTTATAACATAGTATAGGTTCATCACCACCGTGATGGACGAGTAAATAACCTTTTGTCCAACCCTCAAATATCCAATACTTTTCGCCATTTGGCAAAAAGTATATCTCTTTAAATGCTTTGTCTGATATGGGGTTTACGGTTGTGACGGGATTGAAGTCGTTTTTTGTTTTAATAATATCAAAATATTCCCATTTGCCAATCGCTTTTTCATCGTTGACAAATGGCATTCCGTTAGCGATACTTTTCATTTTGTTTTTTCCTTTGCGGTGTTAATAGAAGAAATGAGAATTCGTTTTACCTCAATACATTTATTAAGTAATTCTTTATCACTGTAATATCCGCTGTCTATTAGAAGCTCTATCCAATATTCACTCTCGCTACATTCTTTAAGTGCAATTTGAAGTTTTGCTACAAAATCGGCTCTGCTGTGAGCATAAAATGCCTCTCGAATGTTTGCACCGATACTTGTACCCGAACGTAAAAACTGATTTATTAAAGCACTTTCACACTTTGCGTTTCTTAATTCTTTGCACACCTTTATAACGGTAAGCGCAAATTCTTTAGATTTTATCATTAGGGGACTTTCGGTCATAAAAACACACCTTTCACATTTATTATACTTTCTATAAATTAAAAAAGCAAGGCAAAGCCTTGCAAATACCTCTTCACTATTCACTGTTACTTATTACCTAATCGACAAGTTTCGGCAGAGAATAGTGAAAAGTGAAGAGTGAAGAGTGAAAAAGTAAAATCGACAAGTCTCGTGTGAAACTTGTCGATTTTGGCGCGCTGAAGAAGATTCGAACTCCCGACCTTCTGGTCCGTAGCCAGACGCTCTATCCAGCTGAGCTATCAGCGCAAAATATGATGCGAACTAAAAATCGCTAAACAATAATAACACACGGCGCTAAAAAAAGCAAGAGGAAATATTTATTTTTTTAAATTTCTTTTTTATGTTGAAAAATTGTGCCGTTATACTTATAATAAATATATACTTTTGCGGAGGTTTTTAATATGTTTAAAAAACTTTTAAGTGTTTTGCTCAGTTTTGTTTTGATTTTCTCTCTGGCTGCCTGCGGCGGCGGTGAAAAAGAGGGAACCACGAGCAGCCCTTCCTCGACGGCTTCCTCCGTCGTGCAGGAAGACACATATAACTTAAACCCCCTTACAGGAATTGCCGACCTTGACGAGAGTAAACTCAACCTGCGCCCTGTTGCTATTATGATAGATAACGATTCCGCGGCACAAAAAAATGCGCAGTCGGGAGTATCACAGGCTGATATCGTTTATGAAACCGAGGTTGAGGGCGGAATTACCCGTCTTATGGCGGTTTTTAAAGACATTTCGAAGGTTACACAGGTTGGTGACGTGCGAAGCGCCCGCTACGTGTATGTTGACCTCGCTATGGGTCATAATGCAATTTATGTTCACTCGGGCCGTGATTACACCTATTGCGCCCCCCACCTTAACGACCTTGATAATTTCGAGATAACCACAGGTAATTATGCCTGGCGCCAGACCTACGGCGGTGTTAAAAACTGGCAGAACCTCTTTACCAGCGGCGAAAAGCTGAATCAAGGCTTTAAAGACAAAAAGTGGACAACCAACGAGGATTCTGTTTCCCCGTGGCAGACCTTCGCGGCCGAGGACGAAACCGTAACCCTGACGGGAGGCACCGCAAATAAGATAACCGCTAAATTCAGCAATTCGTATATTTCCTATTTTACATACGATAGCGCGAGCGGTAAATACATTAAAACCAGTAAGCAGGCAACCAATCAGGACCGAAATAACGGCGCAAAATATGCTGTCAAAAACGTACTCGTTTTACAGACCTCCATTTCCAACTATCCCGATAACTACCACAGAAAGGTGGATTTATCCTCGGGTAGCGGCTACTATGCCACAAACGGAACATACGAAAAGATAAACTGGAAAAAGGGTGGCGCCTCCGACCCGATCGTTTTAACACGGCAGGACGGAACAACACTTACGCTTAGCGCCGGCAACACCTGGGTTTGCATAATAAATCAAAACAATACTGTAGGAATAGAATAAAAAAAGAGCCTTTGGGCTCTTTTTTATTAGGGGTCAGGATTCAGGATTTAGGGGTTAGGATGCAGGGGAAGACGGCCTGAATCCTAAATCCTGCCCCTGAATCCTAAAATATTTTCTTTATTTTTTTATATAAGTATGATATAATTAACAATGAATAATTATGTTGTTCTACGGAGGTGGGCAAAGGTGAGAAAAAAGTTAATGTGTGTGATGCTGATCATATGCGCGCTGCTGCTTAGCGGCTGTACGTCGCTCGCGTCAGATGCCGACCAATTAATGTCTCCGCCTATGCCCTCGGGCGAGCTTTATTATATACAAAAAGCGCTGGACGACTCGGTAAATGAGAATTATACACTTAAATACCCGACGGGCGGTGACTATCGTTCGGCATTTGTAAGACGGGATATTGACGGCGACGGCAAGAGCGAAGCCTTCGCTTTCTACAGTACCTCGGCAGACAATGTTGTTTCGATGCACGTAAACCTTATCCTCAAAAAGGGGGATAAATGGGTTTCGGTCGGTGACTTTAAGTATGTGGCTTCGGGCGTTGATTCGGTCGAGTTCTCGGATATGGACGGTGACGGTGTTCTTGAGGTCATCGTTGGCTGGTCGGTCTACGGCTCGGTTGATAAGAGTGTCGGTGTATACACCGTAAAAAATCAGGTCTTTGCTCAGCGCGTAATTGAAAGCTATACCAACTTTATATGCCGCGACCTCGACGGTGACGGTAAGACCGATTTGTTTTTAAGCTATATCGATACAGCGAACCAAACGGCGACGGCGAAACTTATAGGTCTTAATGACCGAGGTGCCGAGGAAAAGGGACTCGTTCTGCTTGACGGTAACGTTACCTCCCACGCCGTTCCCGTTGTAGGAAAGCTGCTTAGCGGCAACCCCGCAATTTATATCGATGCCGTTAAGGGAGACGGTATGATAACCGAAATCCTCGAAATTGCTGACGGCACTATGAAAAACGTTCTTCAGAATGAGGAGGGCGGTACGGCTATGTCAACCTACCGCGCATCAAGTGTTACGGTTATGGATATCGATAAAGACGGTGTTTATGAAGTGCCGATGCTCGAACTCGTAACACAGGGCAGCTACGGCAACGATAACGTCTATAAAACCTATTGGTACGCCTATGACGGAAAATATATGGAGCTTAAACGCACCGCTTTTATGAACTATGCAGACGGTTGGTATATAACAGTTCCCGAGAAGTGGAATGACCGCATAACCGTAATACGCGATACGGCAAACCGCGAGCGCACCTTTATGAGAATCGATGAGAACACGGGTAATTCGGCAGAGGTAATAGCAAAAATCCATACTCTGCCTGTCGATACACCCGTCAGCAGCATAATGACCTACGGTTTTGATTCCTTTGAACTCGCTACATCGGGGCAGTATAAGTTTGTGGCGTCCATCAGCACGCAAAACCTGCCCGAATGCCTTACCCGCGAGGAAATGAAGGAAATGTTCTATATTATAAAATAATTGCAAGAAAGATAAGGAGAAACAGATGAAAAGAGTTCTTATTGTTGAGGATGAAGCGGCAATTCGCGAGTTTGAAGCGATTAATCTTAACCGCGTAGGTTATGAGACGGTCGAGGCAGGCTCGGGCGAAGAAGCGCTTGATATATACGACAGCGACCCCGTCGGATTTGATATCGCTCTGCTTGATATCTCAATGCCGGGTATGGACGGGTTTACTCTGTGTAAGGAATTGCGCACCCGCTCAAAATCTCTCGGTATTATTATGCTTACCGCCCGCACTCAGGAAATGGATAAGATAAGCGGTCTTAAGCTCGGCGCTGACGACTACATAACAAAACCCTTTAACCCGACCGAACTGCTCGCGCGTGTTGACTCGCTCTATCGCAGGGTTGAGGTAAACTCGGGCACCATCGCAGCCAAGGCAGCAGAGGAAATAAACCTCGGCGAGTTCTCACTCAATCTTCGCCGCCGTGCGCTTTATAAAAACAAGAAGAACATCGAGCTTACACAGGTCGAGTTCCAGATAATCGAATATTTCTTTACCAATCCCGAAACGGTGCTTGACCGTACCGATATCCTCAACAAGGTCTGGGGCAGCGCATATTTCGGCGAGGAAAAGATAGTTGACGTTAATATCCGCCGCCTTCGTATGAAGTTAGAGGATGACCCGTCGGTACCGAAACACCTCGTAACCGTTTGGGGTATTGGCTATAAGTGGAAGGTAGAATAGTTTAAAGTCTTTAAAATATAAAGAAAGGAGAGACCGCGATGAAACTCGATTTAAATTTCAAAAGCATAGCAACACAGTGGATGATGAACGTCTTCTCAATTGTGGCGGCAGTTATTATCATAATCGAGATTATCGTCTGCTCGTTTGTGCGTACCGTTTATCTCGAGCGCATTCGCTCTACGGCTAACGACTATGCGCAGGAAATGAGCGTCTTATCAATGGTTTCTCCCGAAATGTTTAATTCGACGGCACGAAGCTATGTTGAAAGTTTTCAGTACAAGGATAAAATTGCTATTGAAGTAATCGATTCTGAGGGTGTCGTTTTCGCGTCCACCACAGGCTTCCTGCCAGATAGCGGCAGTGAAATGCTTGACTATACCGCGGCGCTCGCCGATGATGACGGCTACGCCTATCTGCAAAGCCGCACCGACCACGGAGAACGTATAATGAGCGGCACGAATATTCTTACCGACTACGGCAGCGGTTCTAACGGCGCGGTGAGATGGACGGTATCGCTCGAGAACACCTACGACCACGTGAGAAATATCTATATTTTTATCGTGCTTATAGGCTTTGCGGTGCTTGCCCTCGTTACCGTAACGGGTATTTATTTCGTGCGCTCTATCGTGCGCCCGATTCGCTCGGTATCGAACGCGGCAAGGCGCATCGCTATGGGCGAATTTGATAACCACATCGAGGTTAAGCGCGATAATGAGATAGGTGAACTTTGTCACTCTATCAACTATATGGCTGAAGAGCTCAGCCGCGCTGAAAATATGAAAAACGACTTTATTTCATCGGTATCCCATGAGCTTCGCACCCCCTTAACGGCTATCCGCGGATGGGGCGAGACGGCAAAAATGTCGATAGGCACCGATGAAGCGATAGTTAAAAAGGGACTTGACGTAGTGCTGAGTGAAACCGAGAGGCTGTCTTCACTCGTAGAGGAGTTGCTCGACTTTTCGCGTATGCAAAGCGGCAGGCTGTTGGTAAATATGGGTAAAATCGATGTGTCGCAGCTGCTCGGTGAGGTAGCCGATATGTATACCGAGCTCGCGGCTCAGCAAAAAATTGCCCTTAACTACATTGTGCCGAAAAATAATTCCATAATTATGGGCGACCGCGACCGACTAAAGCAGGTATTTATTAATGTAATTGATAATGCCGTTAAGTATACCGAAGCGGGCGGACAGGTGCTCGTAGAGCAGTCAGAGATTGACGGTGCCTTGCAGGTTGTCGTTCAGGATACGGGCGTTGGTATTCCTGCGCAGGATATCGACCGCGTTAAGGAAAAATTCTTTAAATCGAATAAGACGGTGCGCGGCTCGGGTATAGGCCTTGCCGTTGCCGATGAAATAATCAAGCAGCATAACGGACTGCTCTTTATACAGAGTACCGAGGGTATGGGAACAACCGTTACTATTGCCCTGCCGCTTATAATCGAGGCTGAAGTGCAGCCCGAGGTACCGCTTGAGGAAGCCGCCGAGATGACGGATGAAAAGGAAGGAACAGTAAATGAGTAAATATACATCTATCGGCGGTCAGGCGCTGATTGAGGGCATTATGATGAAGGGTCCCGAGAAGACCGTTATGGCGGTCAGAAAAAAGGACGGCAGCATCGATATCGAAAATATGAACTTTAAATCGGTCAAGGATAAAATCAAGTTTTTAGGATGGCCGATTATCCGCGGCGTTACAAATATGGTCGAGTCGATGATACAGGGCTACAAGGCGATAGAGATTTCTGCCGATAAATCGGGCTTTGCCGAGGAAGACGAGCCGCAGGACGGCAAGAAGACTGAGTCGGTCTCGATGGGCGTTATAATGGTAATAGCGGCGGTGCTCGCGGTTGTTATTTCGGTATTTCTCTTTATGTATCTGCCCGCCCTCGCTTTCGACGGTATAGTGTGGCTGACGGGCGAGTTTATGCTTCCTTTTGCCGCGCTCTTTGAAGGCGTTATCCGCCTTATAATTCTTATATGCTATATGCTTACTGTATCGCAAATGAAGGAAATTAAGCGCGTATTTATGTATCACGGTGCTGAGCATAAAACTATTTTTTGCTATGAGCACGGCAAGGAATTAACGGTCGAGAATGTCCGTCCCGAAAAAAGATTGCATCCGCGTTGCGGAACCTCATTTTTGGTGCTTATGGTGCTCGTCAGCATTATTATTTCGTCGCTGATATCGATTGTTTTCCCTGGTCTTCGTGAGACGACGGTGCTTTGGGTAACCGTAAAGATACTTTTAATACCGCTTATCTGCGGGCTCGGTTACGAGCTTATAAAAATTTGCGGCAGATATGATAACGCCTTTACCCGTATTATATCCGCCCCTGGCGTCTGGGTACAGCGCATTACGACGAAAGAGCCCGATGACGGTATGATAGAAATTGCCATCGCCGCGATGAGCGAGGTTATCCCTGAGAAGGGTGACACCAATGAATAGACTAACGATTTTTGCCGCCTGGAATCAGGCAAAAAAGGAACTGAAAAACGCGGGAATTGAAAGCTATAGTTTCGAGGCACGGCAGATTATCCGCCACGTAACGGGACTCGATAATGCCGCCATAATGGCGAAATATAACGAGCAGTTAAGTCCGCTTCAGCAAACAATGTTTAACGATGTTCTGCGCCGACGCGCATCGCACTATCCGCTACAGTACATCTTTGGCGAATGGTCGTTTTACGGACTCGATTTTTACGTTGGTGAGGGTGTTTTAATTCCCCGCGCCGATACCGAAACGCTGGTTGATACGGCGCTTGACTTTTTAAAGGATAAGCCGTCAGCAGATGTTATCGACCTTTGCTCAGGTTCGGGTTGTATTGCGGTGGCGGTTGCAAAAAACAGTAGTGCCACAGTTGATGCGCTCGAAAAATACGATATTCCGTTTTCCTATTTAGAAAAAAACATTAAGCGAAACGGCGCAGAGGTCACGCCGATAAAGGATGATGTTTTTTCCTTTATCCCCGATAAAAAATACGATTTGGTGCTCAGTAACCCACCTTATGTTTCGGCTGATGAAATGGATATTATCGATGCCGAAACGTCATTTGAGCCCGATACCGCCCTTTACGGCGGTGAGGATGGGCTGAGTTTTTACCGATATTTAGCAGAAAACTGGAAAAAACATATAAAAAATGACGGTATGCTTATATTTGAAGTCGGCTTCCGTCAGGCAGAGGCGGTCTCGCAGATTCTGCGCGCCGCAGGTTTTACCGATATCGGTACTCGCGAGGATGCAGGCGGCATTCAAAGGGTCGTTTTTGGTACAGTGAAACAGTTATAATTACATTAGCAAATTAAAAGAATGGGAATATTTTAAAAAGGCAGGTTAATTACTATGGCAGACGATAAGACAAAAGCTCTTGAAACGGCGATATCCCAACTTGAAAAGCAGTTTGGTAAGGGCGCGGTAATGAGACTGGGTGAAAATGTAGGTATGAATGTCGAGCATATTCATACGGGCAGCGTTTCTCTTGACTTAGCGCTCGGTATAGGCGGTGTTCCGAAGGGAAGAATCGTTGAAATTTACGGTCCTGAATCCTCAGGTAAGACCACTATTGCGCTGCACGTTGTTGCCGAGGCTCAAAAGGCGGGCGGCACGGCTGCATTTATTGATGTTGAGCATGCGCTCGACCCCGAATATTCCAAAAATCTTGGCGTCGATATCGATGCGCTTCTCGTCTCTCAGCCCGATACGGGTGAGCAGGCGCTCGAAATCACCGAAGCACTTGTGCGCTCGGGCGCTATTGACCTTATTGTTGTAGACTCGGTAGCGGCACTTGTTACTAAGGCAGAAATTGACGGTGATATGGGTGACAGTCACGTAGGTCAGTTAGCACGTCTTATGTCACAGGCCATGCGTAAGCTTGCAGGCGC
>JAZULY010000138.1:0-8425 GCA_045603355.1 Acutalibacteraceae bacterium
AAATCCTCCTAATTATACTTTTTTGTTATTAAAACAGTTCTGCCTTTTTTGGTTTTGGTATCGGCAGAAATAATATCAAATTTACCTGACCCACGAATAGAGATTACGTCCCCCGCCGCCACCGTTTTTGTCGGTTTTACGGCGGCAACAGAGTTAATTATTACTCGGTTGTCCCCTATTATCTCTTCAGCTCGGTTGCGGGAAACACCTGCCAAGGCGGCTACTACACAGTCAAGCCGCAGTGACGCGACGGTATAAGATTTCTCTATTTTGGCGGATATACCCGGGAGTGGCCCCTCGTAACCCTCGGTAAGGGTTACGCCTGTGCGGCCTACGGTACTTATCTGTGTGAGCACATAGGGCGCTATATCGTGTGACAAAAACACGACCGCCCTGCCCTGCTCTATAAGGATATCACCAACCGTTTCGCGTTTGATGCCGAGCGCCATAAGTGAGCCTAAAAAGTCCTTGTGTGATAGTTTATCACACTCACGGTAATGACAGGTTACGGCCGTTATGGGGAAATTAAGGTCTTCTTCCTCTGCCCAATACGGATAGACACAGACATATGTGCGTTCTGCCCCGTCATATCCCCCGTAAAACCGCGCTGCGGTATTGCCGAGGATAGCCTTTACTTCGGCTGCCTCTTCGGGGCGCAGAAATCCCCAAAAGACGGGAATGCTCTGCAAGTCGACACGGCGCACCATATCCTGCACGCGAGCGGCAATAATACTGCTTTCCACCTGTTATCTGTCGTAATCTTCCATCATAAACTCGCCCATAACATCAACACTGCCGGGCACTACCATATAGGTGCTGTTTGCAACCTTGCTTATGTTGCCCTTGTTTGCATATGTAACGCCGCTTATGAAGTCAAGAATTCTGCGAGAGGTCTCGCGGTTAGCCGATTCAAGATTTAAAACAACGCTTTTGCCGACATTAAGGTGATCGGCAATCATAGTAACATCTTCAAAATGGTCGGGTTTTACAATTACTACCTGCATTTGTGACTGTGTATTTCCTCCGTTTTTATTTTTGCGGTCAGGCTGGAAAATACGGGGCTGAATGCGCTGCGGCTTATCAGCAAAGGTCTCCTCCTCGGTTTCCGTCTCCTGTGTTTCGGGCTCGTCATCATAAATCGGTTCGCCGAAACCCATAAAGCTCTTAAAGTTATCCCAAGTGCCCATTTAAGAAATTCTCCTTTTTATATATTATAGTTTCTTTTTCCAAAGAGCGAAGTGCCTATTCGCACCATATTTGCACCACATTCTATGGCTAAATCATAATCGTCCGACATACCCATAGAAAGTATCTCTATATCATTATATAATTTTTTGCCGCGTATTTCAATAAACAGTTTATACATTTCGTCAAAATATTTTCTGGAAATCTCTTTTTCAACACAAATCGGCGGAATTGTCATAAGTCCCCGCACCCGAATTCCCTCGATTTTTGCAATTTCGGCAAGCGCGGCTTCTGTTTCACTGGGCTGAAATCCCGATTTGCTTTCCTCGCCACCGATATTGATTTCAATAAGAATGTCGCTCACGATACCTTTTTTTACCGACACCTTACCGATTTCCCGTGCGAGCTTTATAGAATGCACCGACTGTATGAGTTCTACCCTGCCAACGATATCCTTTACCTTGTTGGTTTGCAGATGTCCTATAAAATGGCGGTGAGCTTTATCGCTTAAAGAGTCTTCTTTGGATAAAAACTCCTGCACCCTATTTTCACCGATATAGTTTATCCCCTGGTTTATCGCATAGTTAATGAACTCGGCATCAACCGTTTTGGTAGCCGCTAAGAGGATGATATCCTCTGCCGTCCTACCGCTTTTCTCGGCGGCGGCGGCTATTTTCGCCTTAATTTCGGCATAATTTTCATCAAAACGGTCAGTCAATAATTTTTCCGTCATAAATATTTTTTCCTTTAACAATAATTTCGTCGTATATCCGCAGATTTCCGTCCTCGCTTATTTCTTCGCAAATAACAAAGCCGTCGCCCGAATATATTATCTGCACGGGTGTAAACTCAGCAGTCATACCGCTGACGGTATAAACACCCGTAACCGATGAAGTCTGTACTGTACCGTCCTCGGCGGTAGTCTGCCGCTCGACGACGCGCAGTGCCTTGCTGCTTACCCTTAGTCCCTCGTAGTTTTTGCGCACTATCGTCATCGCGCCCGTGCGCATTGAGGAAAGCTCAGCACTCATTTCCTGACAGGAAAGTATCAACGTTGCGCGGTCCTCATCCTCGGACATATTTATACGCTCGACAGTAACGGCAATCTCGGGGTTGGATTTAAGTGACGTATTAACCTTTAAATTTTCTCCTACCTTGAACTGCAACGAGTCACCGATAGATACATTAGCGGCAATATACCAGGTGTAATCGGACACGAGCTTGCCGATAACCGATGTATCATCACTCTGCTCGGGTTCCAGATTATCTAAAAACTCGGGCGTTATGCTGTCGAGTGACTCCCCTTTGAGTATATTTTCATATCCGTCGGTCGAAGAAATAAAATATCCCGATTTTTCTGCCCTTACATACCCACTCGGCGTACCCGCGGCGGCTTTGAGCGACGCGAGTTCGCTCTCCAGTGACGCCTTCAGCGATGTAAAATCTACCGCCTCACCCGTAGCTATCTGCTTGCGGTTGATAAGATTTAAAAGTTCTTCCGATTCATGCTCGGTACCGCTGTAAAATCCCGTGTTGTTTGCGGTTATTATCTCGTTTAGGTTATCAAATATTTTAGCATTCAGAGAATTAATATCAACGGCATTAAGGTCGTTATATTCTTCAATTTCTTTTATATTAGCAAGTGCCAACTCGGTTTCGGCAATTTTAGTAGCGGCGATAGACTGCGAATCACTCGTATAAATGCTGGCAATTATTCCGTTTGCCGATACACGCTCACTGTCATTAATTTCAAAATGCATAGCGCCCTTGTTTGTGTTTTTAACAAGCGTTTCCTCGCGGATGAGTATACCCGTTACATCGATACCGTCGGTAGCGGTATAAAGAGATACTACCTCGGTGGTGATAGGGTTATAAAGGGCGGCATAAACCTGATACACGATAAAGGAAAGAATTATAGTAAGCACGACGCCTAATGTGATTTTACCTTTACTCACGGTTTATTCCTCCTTTAACAATTTCCTTTGCTTTGGTATATACATCGTCACAGTCTGCATACAGCCAATTGATATTTTCGTTTCTTCTGAACCAGGTCAGCTGACGCTTAGCGTAGCGTCGGGTTTCTCTTTTAAGTGTTTCTACGGCTTCCTCAAAAGACGTTTCATTCCGCAAATACTTGTGAAGTTCCTTGTGCCCTATAGCCTGCGCCGCGCCACGCCCTGCGGGGTCACAGAGGGTTGTTTCGGCTTCGCTGAGCAGTCCGTTTTCAAGCATTATATCAACGCGTTTATTTATTCTGTCGTACAGTTTCTCGCGGTCGCGATAGGTAATGCCTATAAAGGTCGTATTATAGGGACTACCCTTCTGCCTGGAGAGTTCATTCTGATGCGAAAAGGTAATGCCGGTAGAATAATAAATTTCGAGCGCGCGAATTATGCGGCGGCGGTTATTAGGATGAAGAACGGCGGCGGTATCAGGGTCTATTCCCCTTAATTTTTCGAGCATCACTTCGCTGCCCTTTTCATCCATCTCTTTTTGAAGTTTTCTTCGCAATTCTTCATCGGTATCACCGTCTATAAAGGCGATACCCTCGGTTAGTGAGTTTACATAAAGTCCAGTGCCGCCAACTAAAATTGGCAGCTTATTTCGGGAATATACCTCCCTTATCGTTTTATGCGCTAAGTTTACATAATCCGCAACGGAGAAGGCATCGTCCCTATCTAAAAACTCAATAAGGTGGTGCGGTATGCCCTGCATTTCTTCTGTGGTTGGCGCCGCAGAGGCTATGGAAATGCCTTTATATATCTGCATGGAATCCGCCGATATTATCTCGCCATCGAATGTTTTTGCGAGTTCTATACCGAGCCGAGTTTTACCCGATGCGGTGGGGCCTACAACGGCTATCAGTGGGATTTTTTCCATGCGCTTTTTCCTTTCTATCCGAGTCTGCCGAACTGTTTTTCAAGTTCCTTTTTGGTGAGTTTAAAGGCAACGGGACGTCCGTGCGGGCAGTACATAATATCGTTTAATGATAAAATACGCTCGGCGAGTGCCTTCAACTCTAAATCGGTATTATATCTGCCGCCCTTAATTGCCGCCTTGCAGGCAACGGTATGGAAAATATCATCCATACGCTCTACATTAACCTGACCCGTAGTTATGAGTTTGCCTGCGATTTCGGAGATTATCATATTAATATCCGACTCTATAAGCATAGCGGGAACGGCGCGTACAAGCACTGTACCGTCACCGAAATCGTCGATGTCGAAGCCGTATTCCGCGAGGCTGTGGGTAGCGGCTACAAGAGCGGAATACTCCTCGCGTGTCAGTTTTGCGGTGAGGGGCACGAGAAGGTCCTGAACCTCGATTTGTTCCTTGACCTTTAATTGCTCATAAAGCAGTCGCTCGTGGGCGGCGTGCTTATCAATGAAATAAATATCTTCACCGCACTCTGCGACAATATATGTATTAAAGGCGCAACCGATATAACGGATATCGGCGCACACCGTTTCTTTTTGCTTTTCTTCAGCAGGTTCTGTCGGCTCTGCCGATTTTACTGTCGGCGGCTCCTCCCTTTCGATATTAAGAAATGAAGGAGTGTATTCCTTTTTTTCCTTGGCAGAATATATGCCGAGCTGCGGCTCGGGACTTTTAAAGGCCAGCGGTCCGGTGGCTACTGCAGGAGTCGGTTTCATTTCCTGCGGCGGTTTTTCTGCCGCTATTTCGGGTTTCTTTACCGTTTCGATAACCGTCTGAACGGCGCGCGGCTGTTCTGCAGGCTTATATGGGTTAAATGTGGTTTTAAGTTCGGGGCGTGTATCCCCCTTCATCAGCGCATTTTTAACTGCGCCGTAAACAGCGTTGAATACACGGCGCTCATCAGAAAAACGTACCTCCATTTTAGAGGGGTGAACATTAACATCTACCGCATCAAACGGGACATTTATCTGCAATACACAGCAAGGGAATCTACCCGTCATAGCAGAGTTCTTATATGCCTGCTCGAGCGCAGCGGTAGCCGTACCCGAACGGATAAGTCTGCCGTTTAAGAAGAAAAACTGACCGTTGCGGTTTTGCTTGCAGTATACAGGTTTGCAGACCATACCGCTGACAGTAATTCCCTCATAGGAATTCTCAGCCTCGATAAGTGATGAGGCAAAATCGCGGCCGAGCACCGAGTAAATGGTGTTTTTCAGATTATTATCTCCGCCCGTAGTGAGTACACGACGGCCATCGCGAATAAATTTAAAGGCAATTTCTGGGTGGGAAAGCGCAATTCGGTCGATAACCGCGGCAACGCTGTTGCCCTCGGTAACGTCACTCTTTAAAAACTTCATACGGGCGGGGGTGTTATAGAAAATATCGCGGACTACTATCAGCGTACCCGTTTCACAGCCGACCTCTTCAAGACACAACTGAACTCCGCCCTCAACTACACAGCGTGTGCCGAAATCGGCAGAGTCGGTTTTGGTGATTATCTCGGTTCTGGATACAGCCGAAATTGCCGCTAAGGCTTCGCCTCTGAAACCAAGAGTACCGATACTATCAAGGTCCTCGGGATTACTGATTTTACTCGTAGCGTGGCGCATAAAGGCGGTTGGGACATCATCGCGCGCAATACCGCAGCCATTGTCCCTCACGCTCATATAGAGAATACCGCCGCGCTTGATTTCAACCGTAATCTCGGTAGCACCTGCATCTATTGAGTTTTCAACGAGTTCCTTAATAACAGCCGACGGGCGTTCAACAACCTCGCCTGCGGCTATAAGCTCGGCAATATGTTTTGGTAAAACCTTAATTTCAGGCATAACGGTACTCCTTGGTTCAGGATTTAGGATTTAGGATTCAGGGATTAGGTTTAGAGTGATTTTGCTTTTTCGGATAGGTCGTAGAGAATTTTCATACATTCAATCGGCGTCAGCGTCTGAACATCGAGATTTTTAAGCTCGTTATAAATTTCATCACTGTTTACCGAGTCAATCGATATCTGGGCGGGGGTTTCGGTGCTCTTCACGGCAGGCTTATATGTAATGCCGCTATCGATTACCTCTTTCAGGATAACCTTAGCGCGGGAGATTACTGAATCGGGTATGCCCGAGAGTTTCGCAACCTCGATGCCGTAACTGTCATCTGCACCGCCGCGGATAATACGGCGCAGAAATATAATATCGTCCCCTCGTTTGCGGGCGGCAATATTATAGTTTTTAACACCCTGCATTTCGTTTTCCATCTGGGTGAGTTCGTGGTAATGTGTCGCAAAGAGCGTTTTAGCGCCCATAGTCTTTTTATTTGCAACATATTCAAGCACCGCTCTGGCTATTGCCATACCGTCAAAGGTAGAGGTGCCTCTGCCTATCTCATCGAGAATAAGCAGACTGTTGCGGGTTGCGTTTTTAATAATATTTGCTACCTCGTTCATCTCAACCATAAATGTCGACTGACCGCTTGCAAGGTCATCCGACGCGCCGACACGGGTAAACACGGCATCGACAATGCCGATATTCGCACTCTCTGCCGGAACAAACGAGCCGATCTGCGCGAGTATGGTTATAAGGGCAACCTGACGCATATAGGTAGATTTACCCGCCATATTGGGACCCGTAATAACGGCGCAGCGGTCGTCCCCTAAATTAAGCAGTGTATCGTTCGATACAAAGGGTGAATTACTCAGCGCCTCTACTACAGGGTGGCGGCCTGCCTTAATATTTATTATACCTTCGTTGTTTATAAGGGGACGGCAGTAGGAATTCTGCACGGCGGTCTCGGCGAAGGCGCAGAGAACATCGAGCGCCGACAGAGCCGCCGCAGTTGACTGGAAGCGCAGTACCTGTTCGGCGGTAGTTTTTCGTATCTCGGTAAAGAGTTCGTATTCGAGTGCTACTATCTTTTCCTTAGCACCTAGCACACGCGACTCTATCTGCTTCAATTCCTCGGTTATAAAGCGTTCGCAGTTTGTAAGGGTTTGTTTTCTTATGTAGGTTTCGGGTACCTTGTCAAGGAAGGAATTTGTAACCTCGATATAGTAGCCGAACACGCGGTTATAGCGTATACGCAGATTTTTAATGCCCGTTTTCTCGCGCTCGGCAGCCTCGATTTCGGCGATATAACCCGTACCGTTTTTAACTGCACTACGAAGGTCATCAACCTCGGCATTATATCCATCGCGTATAATGTCCCCCTCTCGCACCGAGCAGGGCGGCTCATCAACAATAGAACTTTCGATAAGTTCTTTAATATCACTCAGTAAATCAATATCATTATTGATTTTACCGAGCATTTTACTATAGGTACCGGATAAAAGCGCCTTGATTTCGGGGAAGCGGCCTATAGTATCGCTCAGCGCCCTTAAATCCCTGCCGCCGGCACTGCCGTAAACTACCTTAGTTATAATACGCTCGATATCGCGAATGCCCGATAAAAGCATCGTCAGCTCCCCGCGAAGAGGCGCGTTATTGACAAGCTCCTCTACGGCATTTTGCCGCAAATTAATTTCGGTAATACTCATAAGCGGTTTTTCTATCCAACTGCGGATAAGCCGCTTACCCATTGCCGTTTTGGTTTTATCAATTACCCAAAGCAGCGAGCCGCGCTTGGATTTCATTCGCATAGTTTCGGTGATTTCGAGATTTCTTATAGCCGAAAGGTCGAGCTTCATAAACTGCTTTTCGGTATAGTAGTTAACCTTATTTACCGATAACTGACCGTTAATACCCGTTTCATACAGATATTCAATTACGGCACCGAGCGCCGCCGCAGGGGTTGAGAGTGACTCGATACCGAGCTTTTGCACGCTGATAGTACCGAAGTGCCCAAGCACCTTTTCCTCAGTAAAAGCAGGGTTAAAGCTCATAACGTCGCGAAGGGTGCGCGTGCTTTGCATTCTATCCTTAATAAAGCCGTCAATTTCCTTAGCCTTTATGTTTTCGGGGAGTAAGACCTCGCGGGGAGAGAATCTGCCGAGTTCGTCGATTACACGCTTTTCAGCATTATCTCCCGAAATTTCGGTTAAATGCAGTTCGCCCGTTGAGGCATCGGCAAAGCAAAGTCCGAAACCGCCGTCCGCTTGAGACACAGCGCACAGATAGTTATTTTTACCCTCCTCGAGCATAGTATCCTCAAGCACGGTACCGGGGGTAATAATACGGATAACGTCGCGCTTAACTATACCCTTAGCCGAAGCCGGGTCTTCAACCTGCTCGCATATTGCGATTTTATATCCGCGCTTGACAAGCCTTGCCACGTAACTTTCGTAGGAATGAAACGGTACGCCACACATGGGTGC
>JAZULY010000139.1:0-4222 GCA_045603355.1 Acutalibacteraceae bacterium
ATCTTGCCCTCAACATTTGTGCCGATCGGCATACCGAAGCATTCGCCGAGGGTTGCACGGATAGAGGGAGCGGTCTGGACAACAACGTGTTTGGTCGGGTCGGCAAGGGCCTCCCAAACCTTATCGGTATCATCCTTTTCAACGAGTGCGCCTGTCGGGCAAACGGCGGTACACTGACCGCAGGAGATACAGGGAACGTCACTGAGCGCGAGCTTAAACGGGGTGCCGATAGAGGTATCGATGCCACGGTCGTTAGCGCCGATTACGCTTACATACTGCTCGTTACAAACAGCTACGCAGCGACGGCAAAGAATACACTTGTTGTTATCGCGAATTAAGTGAGGAGTAGATGTTTCAAGCTCGTATTCAGGCTTGTAACCGCCAAAAGCGTTTTCATCTACGCCATATTCAAGACACATCTTCTGCAGCTCGCAGTTTGTAGAGCGAGAGCAGGAAAGACATTTCTTTTCGTGGGTTGAAAGAATGAGCTCGAGTGTAGTTTTGCGTGCCTGCTGAACCTTAGCGGTATTGGTCTGAATCTCCATACCCTCGGTTACGGGGTATACGCAGGCGGGAACAAGACCGCGGGCGCCTGTAGCCTCAACTACGCAGATACGGCAAGCGCCGATTTCATTCTTCTCCTTCATATAGCAGAGTGTCGGGATCTCGACGCCTGCTTTACGGGCAGCCTCCAAAATGGTGGAGCCCTGCGGAACGCTTACAGCAATTCCGTTAACCTTTACATTGATCATATCCATTTTATTCAGGCTCCTTTCTTATTTCTTAGATATTGCCTTGAACTTGCAGTTACCAATGCAAGCACCGCACTTAACGCACTTATCGGCAATGATTTCGTATGAGGGTAACTTATGACCGGGAGCGACGTAGTCGGTCTTGATGATAGCATCAGCCGGACAGTTTCTCGCACACATACCGCAACCGATACACTTGTCCTGATCGATAACGAAGGTGAGAAGATCCTTACATACGCCCGCGGGGCACTTCTTATCAACAACGTGAGCAACATATTCGTCACGGAAGAAGTTAAGGGTAGAGAGAACGGGGTTCGGTGCTGTCTGACCGAGACCGCAAAGCGAGTTTGCCTTGATGTAGTTACAAAGCTCTTCGAGTTTATCGATATCCTCGAGAGTGCCCTTGCCCTCGGTAATCTTATCGAGGAGCTCAAGCAGACGCTTGGTACCTACGCGGCAGGGAGTACACTTACCGCAGGACTCATCAACCGTAAACTCAAGGAAGAACTTAGCCATATCAACCATACAGGTGTCCTCATCCATTACGATAAGACCGCCCGAGCCCATCATACAACCGATGGCTGTGAGGTTGTCATAGTCAACTTTGGTATCCATAAGGTGGGCAGGAATACAACCGCCTGAAGGACCACCGGTCTGAGCAGCCTTGAACTTTTTGCCGTTCGGAATGCCGCCGCCGATTTCCTCGATGATCTCGCGAAGGGTTGTACCCATCGGGATCTCAACAAGACCTGTATTCTTAATCTTACCGCCGAGAGCGAATACCTTAGTACCCTTGGACTTCTCGGTACCCATAGAAGCAAACCAATCAGCACCGCGAAGGATAATCTGCGGAATGTTAGCGAAGGTTTCAACGTTGTATTCAACGGTGGGCTTGCCGTAAAGGCCCTTAACTGCCGGATACGGAGGACGGGGTCTCGGCTCACCGCGGTTACCTTCGATGGATGTCATAAGAGCGGTTTCCTCACCGCAAACGAATGCACCCGCACCCAGACGGATATGTAAATCAAAATCGAAGCCTGAGCCGAAAATGTCCTTTCCTAAAAGACCGTACTCGCGAGCCTGATCGATAGCGATCTGTAAACGGGCAACAGCGATAGGATACTCGGCACGAACATATACATAACCCTCGGTCGCGCCGATAGCGTAACCTGCGATGGTCATAGCCTCAACAAGACAGTGGGGGTCGCCTTCAAGTACCGAACGGTCCATAAATGCACCCGGGTCGCCTTCGTCGGCATTACATACAACGTATTTCTGGTCAGCCTTGTTAGGGGCGGTTAAAGCCCACTTGCGACCTGTCGGGAAGCCGCCGCCGCCTCGACCGCGAAGACCTGAATCGGTTACACACTGGATAACATCCTCGGGTGTCATTTCGGTAAGCACCTTACCGAGGGCAGCGTAACCGTCCATAGCGATATATTCGTCAATGCTTTCGGGATTAATAACACCGCAGTTACGAAGAACTACACGGTTCTGTGTCTTGTAGAAAGCAGTATCGTTAAGAGAAACATTAGCAGCCGGAATCTCCTCATCTAAGCCTGTGTCGTTATAAACCAAGCGTTCAACAACACGGCCTTTAAGCAGATGCTCGGTGACGATTTCATCAACGTCATCGGCTTCAACACGGCTGTAGAAGGTACCGTCGGGATGAACGATAACAACGGGACCTAATGCACAAAGACCGAAACAACCGGTTTGTACGATTTTTACCTCGTCGGCAAGGCCGTTCTTCTCAAGGCTCTCGGCAAATTTGTTCTGGATAGAAACACTGCCGGAGGAAGTACAACCTGTACCGCCGCAAATAAGAATGTGCGCACGAATCATAAAATTTATCCTCCCTATTTACTACTTAACATCTGTTAAGGTATATTCGTTTACGATTTTACCGCCCTTAAGATGCTCTTCAACAACCTTTGCTGCCTTTTCGGGTGTCATCTTAACATAGGTAACCTTTTCCTTACCGGCTTCGTAGATTTCTACAACCGGCTCGTACTGGCAGATACCGATACAGCCTGTCTGAGATACAACAACGCGGCCTGCAAGACCTGCATTGTTAACCTGCTCGACAAACTCTGCAAGTACCGGACGGGCGCCTGCTGCGATACCGCAGGTAGCCATACCTACAACTACTCTGATATCACCTGAGCCCTCACGAAGGGCAACCTTGTCCTTCATTTTTTCTTTGATTGCCTGAAGTTCAGCTAATGTTTTCATTTATATCTTTCCTTTCTGTAATTTACTGTTTATAAAGGCTGTCGTACTGCTCACGCAGATAATCTTCAGCCCATTTTATAACCTCGTAAGAATTAAGTGGGATGCCCTCTAACATAACCCTCATTTCCCTCGTATCAAGCGAAACCTCATTTTCGCCGTATTTATGATGCAGCAGAAAATCGGTATCGGGGTGACCCTGTATCAGGGTCGCAAATGTAGCGGGGATGTCCCCTATCGGGGTGAAATCAAGATGATTTTTGAAAAACTGCGCCGTAACACTCGTACCGTGCTCGGTCGGGTATTCGTCCTCGTGCTTTGAAACAATTTTGAAGCTGCCGCCCGTCTGCTCTGCCGCCATTTTTAAAAGCGGTATGCCCATACCGACCTTGCGGGTAGTGCGGGTGGTGTAAAAGGGGTCTTCGACGCCCCTTAAAACCTCTGCCGTCATTCCGCAGCCGTCATCGGTGATGATAACGGTGAGCCGCTCGTCATCCTCGGTAAGCTCGATTACGGTAAGGTGTGCTCCCGCCTTTACCGAATTTTCGGTAATATCCAAAATGTTTAAGGAAAGTTCCTTCACTTGGCACCTCTGAGTTTTTCAAAAAGTCGTTTCCTTACAAGCGAACTGCTGTAAGGCTCATCATCTATAAGGAAATAGTTTTCCTTATCCTTAATATCCCACAAATAATGTGCATCGGAATCGATTATCACCGTTCGGTCGCCGAAATCATATTTCTCTTTATATTCAGCCACCTTTTCGGCATCGCGAAATTCGACACATTTAAAGCCCTTAATATCAGGGAATGTACCGAGCACCGCGATAATTCCGTTTGAAGAACGGTCAACGTGGGCGGGATAGCAAACTCCGCCGAAACGCGCCACTAAATCGGGGCACTCATCAACCGTTATATTCGTTGCGTTGGAAAGTAAATATTCTTCCCTACCGATAATATTATCCTCGCCGTCCATTATTAACTGTTCGCCGAAGATATCGGTACGGTTTTTTATCAAAATTCTTCTTGCCTGCAACTCCTCATCAAACCTTAACGCATCCTCTAACATTTCAAAAAGGCAAATTATGTGGATATCCTCGGCGGTGGTAAGCTCCATACCGGCAACGGGGATAATTCCGTGTTTTTTTGCCGCGGTAAAAAATGCGGGACAGTTCTTACAGGTGTTGTGGTCGGTCAGCGCCATAATATTAAGGCCGCCGAGCACCAAGTCGGATCGTAGCC
>JAZULY010000140.1:0-4423 GCA_045603355.1 Acutalibacteraceae bacterium
TACAACGGTGACTTAACCTCTAAGCAGGCTGGTTCTATCGGCGGTCAGATGGTTAAGAAGATGATCGAATCTTACGAAAACAGCATGAAATAAATAACCCGCAAAAGACAGAACGGTTACTAAACCGTTCTGTTTTTATATTGACTAATAAAGCAAAATTAATTATAATATACATATAGTAATTTAGTTTACATAATCCCCCCCCGCAAATGAGGTGTTACTATGCGAGTTTTGATTTTAAGCTGCAGCACGGGTGAAGGTCACAATTCCTGTGCAAAAGCAATTAAAGAATGTTTTGATAACCACGACGTTCACTGCGAAATAACCGACACGTTACAGTTCATTTCAAACGGTGCCTCAAAGGTTGTGTCGGGCGGTCACACCTTTTTATATAAGCATATGCCCGCGCTCTTTAACTGGGGCTACTTTCAGGTAGAAAACCATACCGAACTTTATGATGAAAATTCGCCGCTTGCCAAAATATTTAATTTAGGCTCTAAAAAATTGCTTAAACACATAGAAAAGGAAGATTACGACTGCATTATATGCACCCATCCTTTTTCGGGTATGATTTTAACAGGCGCTCTTGAAGGGTATAATAAACCTATTAAAACTGCCCTGGTTGCCACAGATTTTACCTGCAGTCCGACAGCCGAAAAGGGTGACCTTGATATATTCTTTACACCCGACGAAACGCTTAAAAGCGAATTTGCCGATAAGGGCGTACCTGAAGAAAAAATCGTTTCTGTGGGGATACCCGTCAGGCAGGCATTTTACGAAAAAAAAGATAAAAAGCAGGCAAAAATGGCGGTCGGTGTTAATCCTGAACACGCGCATATGCTGATTATCTGCGGCAGTATGGGCTGCGGCCCCGTAGAAAAACTAA
The DNA here is from genome assembly GCA_045603355.1 of Acutalibacteraceae bacterium. GTDB lineage: Bacteria > Bacillota > Clostridia > Oscillospirales > Acutalibacteraceae > SIG565. The sequence goes on from JAZULY010000140.1 coordinate 887, forward strand.
CCCGAGATTTAGCCATAAAGGTTGGAGTCGCCACCGAAATCACCGTAGTATGCGGCAGAAACAAGCGGCTTCATCGAATCCTTTCAAAGGCATTCGAGGAATATAAAAACGTTCGCGTTTTAGGCTTTGCAAACAATATACACACACTTATGGACAGTGCCGATATTTTCGTTACAAAGCCTGGTGGAATCAGTACCTCTGAGGCAACTGTTAAAGCGCTTCCTATGGTTTTGGTCGATACCGTTGGCGGATGTGAAAAATATAATCTTGATTTCTTCCTCGGCAAGGGCGCAGCGGTTGGCGGCAAGAAAACAGATGAGCTGTTAAAACTTTGCATCGATTTAATTGAAGACGAGGATCAGCGCGAAGAAATGGTGGATAATCTTAAAAAGATAACACCGCCTAATGCAGCCGAAGAAATCTACAAACATATGTCAAATTTATAATTTTTAAAATTTAACGATGAATAATATCTTACTATTTGTGAAATACTATTCTCACAAAGGAGTGATATTATGTTGGATCGTATATGCTTAATACTCGTTATTCTCGGGTCTATTAACTGGGGCAGCGTGGGTATTTTCCAGTTTGATATTGTTGCCTGGATCTTCGGCGGTGCCGATGCACTGCTTGCAAGAATTATCTATACGGTAATCGCCCTTGCAGGTATTTGGTGCATTTCCCTGCTTTTCAGACCCCGAAACGAAATTATCAGCGAAAAATAAAGGAATAATCCTTAGGGATTATTCCTTTTTCTTTTAAATAAATCTTTAAATGAAACCTGAGAAAGAATTATACCGATGAAAATCACCGCGCAGCCGATATATGAGCGCAAGTTCATCCCCTTATCGATACCGAATAGCACGCCGCCTATAGCTGCAAAGACCGATTCGGTAGAGAGAATTATAGCCGAATACGTCGGGTCGGCTCCGCGCTGACCGAGTGCCTGACAGGTATAACCGACGCCCGACGAGAAAATACCCATATACAAAAGCGGCCATAAAGAATTCACTATCTGCTCGCCTAAAACTATAAAATCGGTATTACCCGAAATCAGCAGACCGATAAGTCCCAGCACCGCACAGGTGAAAAACTGCATACCCGAAAATTTAAGGGGGCTGACACGGAAAATGACGCGGTCAATAGTAATTATTTGCAAGCAGAAGAATACGGCACCCAAAAAAAGTATAATATCGGCAGTGCCGATACTTCCGATACCGTCGGGCACGCTTAAAAGATAAAGACCCACCACAGCACATATTGCGCCGAAAAGCACGTTAAGTCCCGTTTTTTGCCTGAAGAGAATAAAGCAGAAAATCGGCACTAAAACGGTATATGTACCCGTTATAAAACCCGCCTTACCCGCATTCGGATTTATGTTAATTCCCCACTGCTGCAATGCAGAGCCGATAAAGAGAAGCGTACCGCAGAGCGCGCCGTAGAAAGCAGTGCTTTTAAGCTTCGGTTTTTCTTCCATACCCTTTTCTTTGCGGTTTTCAAAGAGAAAAATTATCGGTATCAAAGCTACCGCGCCGAGAAAATATCTGACCGTCAGCAGCAGAAAAATATTAATACTGTCACCCGCGTCACACTGAGCTACAAACGCGAATCCCCAGATTATCGCGGCAAGGAAAAAGAAAATATTTGATTTTAATTTCTCACTAATTTTCATAATTTTTACCTATTTTAAAATTATATTTCCGTTTTCCACCTTGAAGGTGAGACTGCCCGTGTCGCCTGTTTTATAGGTTTTAGTGCCACACGACCGCAGTCTTAAAGCAACACCGTCGGCTATACTCTCCCCCGATACTACAGAATAAATGGGAGATGCAACATTTAAAAATTCTTGCGTTGTGGAATTTTTACCGCCGCCGTTTGCTACCTTTAAAATATCACACTTAAAGTTAATACCGCGCTCATTCAGACGCTGTTCGGCTTCGGCTTCGATATTTCCCGTAAAAAGAATCTTTCTGTCCTCATTCTCAGCCATTATAACGGTTGAAGCATTGTTCTTGCTATCGGCACTGTTATCCGCCTGCAGCACGGTTAGTTCAAAATCACCTATCTCAATAACCATACCCGCCTGCGCTTTGTGACACGCTGCGCCTACCGACTCTGCCTTTTCCTTTATAAAATCGAGTGTAACATCGCTTTCCCCTGCCGAGAGATGCGGTAGGACTACATTATCGGTAGGTATCTCAGCCAAAACAGCGGGTGCGCCGCCGATATGACTACCAGCCGCTGTTGTTAAAATTACGACATCAAGCCGATTAACCCTTGCCTCTCGCACCGCCTTAAGGGTTGCTACAGAGCCGAGAGATGAACCTGCATCAATAAGCGCAAAATGACCGCGCGAATGTATTATCGCGCACTCGCCTTCGTGTGTATCGATAAATCTTACATAATCGTAATCTGTGTTATTATAAGAATTATTGGCAACGGCCAAGACCGTTACCAATAATACAGTAATACATATATAAATTATTTTTTGGTATAAAGGAAGGTGTGCTATCAGTTTCACTATTCTTCCCCTGCCTGCTTTTCAAGCAGCATATCCTTGGTCATCAGCACCTGACGGGGTTTCGCACCCTCATAAGGACCTACAACTCCGCGAGCCTCCATTACGTCTATCAGACGCGCGGCACGCGCATAACCGAGTTTTAGTTTTCGCTGCAGCATTGAGGTAGAAGCCTGTCCCATCTCGACAACCGTTTCAATAGCGGCATTGAGCATTGGATCGTCCTCGTTAAAATCGGGATCGGCAACGCCCGTTTTCTGCTTTTTATCGATAGCAGCCTGACGCTCGATTTCCTGCATAACATCCTCGTCATAGTCGCTTGAATGGTCGCCTTTTATGTACTCGACTACCGCCTCAACCTCTTCGTCACTTACAAAGCAGCCCTGCAAGCGGCTCGGTTTTGAAGCACCGTAGGGGTTGAAGAGCATATCACCTCTGCCGAGCAATTTTTCGGCACCTGCGGTATCAAGTATGGTGCGGCTGTCAACATGGCTTGAAACGGCAAACGCGATACGGGTAGGAATATTGGCTTTAATAACACCCGTAACAACATCAACCGACGGACGCTGGGTGGCTATAAGCAGATGCATACCTGCGGCTCGCGCCTTAGCGGTTATACGGCTAATATAGTCTTCTACTTCGCCCGGAGCCGTCATCATAAGATCGGCTAACTCATCAATAATAATTACAATGTGCGGCAATTTTTCCTTTTCGGGATCACTTTCGGCAAGTTTGTTATAGCCTGCTAAATCACGGACACCGTGCTGAGCAAACTGAGCATATCTCTGTTCCATTTCACTTACCGCCCAGCCAAGAGCACCCGCCGCCTTTTTAGGATCGGTAACAACGGGAACAAGCAGATGCGGAATACCGTTATAAACGCCGAGCTCGACAACCTTCGGGTCGATCATAAGCAGTTTTACCTCATCGGGACTTGCCTTATAGAGAATACTCATAATAATGGTATTAATACAATCCGATTTATCCGAGCCCGTAGCGCCTGCGATAAGACCGTGCGG
>JAZULY010000141.1:0-1713 GCA_045603355.1 Acutalibacteraceae bacterium
TAGGCACCATACCCGACTCGGGCACCGTCCCCGTTATCGTTACGGCTATCGACTCTCGAGGCTACACGACAGCGGTAACGGTTAATATTACCGTCCTCGAGTACGAGGGTATCAATATTACCGAGTATTCTATGCGCCGTGTAAATGAGGTTGAGGACACAACCCAGGTAACAATCGGCGGCGACATAACGCCCGTAACCATTGGAGGCGTAAACAAAAACAGCCTCCGCTATCTGTATTACCGCTACCGCAAGACGAGCGACAACGACTACGGCGGCTATGTAAATATTACAAGCTCCACCGAGTACGACGATAGCGGCTTTAATTTTGAGTCCGACGAGTGGTTAAGCCTGGACGCTGACTACTCCTACTATGTACAATTCCTCGTTACCGACAAGCTGACCTCGGACACCGTTACAATAACGGTACCGCAGGGCACGCCGCTACTTGCGCTCCGCCGTAAAAAGGTAGGAATAAATAAGCGCGAGCCTGCGGCTGCTTTAGATGTTGACGGCTCGGTTATGATGAACGGTTTTAATGTGCTCGGACTCGTGGCGGCTCTCGACGGTACAGAGGACTTAAATAACCTCGTGGCGGGCGGCATATACACCCAGGCATTAAACGCAAACGCGAGTACGGCAAAACACTACCCGAAAGCTATTGCGGGCTTTTTGGAGGTTATGGCTAACCCGAGCGGATATATTATGCAGCGGTACACCGCCTACGATAACTCCGCCGTGTATGTTCGCACCCGATACAATAACACCTGGTACGCTTGGAAAAGCGTTACATTAACCACAGTATAAGGAGGCTTACCTATGGAAATTAGGCAAAAACTTTCTCTCGATTTTGGCAGAGATACGCACCCTATTACGGTATTTGCAAAGCAGAACGACAAAAACACCCGTTTTCTCGAAATCGCACCGATTAACTGCGGGCAGGCTTACGCCCTCGAGGACGGTATTACGCCCCGCTTGCAGCTTACCAAAGCTGACGGGCATACCGTACTCAACGACGCAACCGTAGAAAACGGCGTTATCGTTGTCGAGCTGACACCGCAGGCACTCGCAGCCGCAGGCGTGGCGGTTGCCGAAATCGGACTTTATAAGGGCGAGGCTCTCTTGAGCTCGCAAATTTTCTATATTGATGTGGAGCGGGCGGCTTTCGATAAAGACGCACCCGCAAGCTCCGACGAGTTTAACGCTCTTACCGCTGCTCTTGCGGAGGTTAATACCGTAGCAGAGAGAGCGGCTACTATTGCCTCGGAAATTGCAAACGAGGCAGCAGACAACGCCAACGGCCCAGCCGAGGGCGCGGAAAAGGTTAATATTTCAGCGGTGCAGACCGAAACGGGCGCGACTATCAGCGTAACCGACAGAGAGGGTACTGTAACCACCGTACATATTGACACGCTTACAGCGGTTAATACCTGGGAGGATATTAAAAACGCCGTCCGCCTCGGGCTCGGTGCAAAACTATTTCCCGTTGGTTACGAGTTTACAACCGAGGACGCTACTACGGGAGCGGTTATTACTTGGGTTGTACGCGACCACGACAAGCACGCAGCGGCAAACGGTAAGCTCACTCACAGTATGACGCTCGAGGCAAAGTATGTATACAGCAACAGCGCGGGCACCTACTTAACCCTCGTATTTGACGCATACGAGGCACTTTACTACGCAGCCGAGGAAATCCCTGCAGGCACTTATAATT
>JAZULY010000142.1:0-8855 GCA_045603355.1 Acutalibacteraceae bacterium
CCGATACCTATCATATGAACTTTTTTTACCTGAGTTATAATTTTGTCTTCTTCGCGTAGTTGTTTCATATTTTACCTCCTGCGGGTATAAACACTGATTAATATAACTCTATTATATTGCAAAGTCTGGAAAAAATAAACAACTTTTTTTAGAAATTTGCCGTAACCGAAGGCTCTGCCCCACATAAAATGTAGTATAGAAATTTTTATAACCCTTTTTCGGTGGTGAAAAAATTGAATTTGCTGATTATCGGCGGTGACAAACGCCAGGAAATTTTAACCGAAAATTTAAGGAAAGCAGGACATAATTGTTTTCATATTACCGGGGGACACGACCTTGACACCGATTTTGATAATTTCGAGGTTGTTATACTCCCCTATCCTACAACAAAAGACGGACTTTGCGTAAACAATAATTTAAGTGACGAGAAAATACTCTTAGCCGATATTGTAAAACGCGTGAGCAGACAAAAGGTTTTATGCGGCAACTACAGTTTTATAAATATTGAATCTACCGACTACGGTAGAGATGAAGAACTCACACTGCTGAATGCAGTACCGACAGCCGAAGGCGCTATCGAGCTTGCTATCAGGAATACCGATTTCACCCTGTGGCAGAGCAACTGCCTTGTAATTGGTAACGGTAAGTGCGGTAAAATACTCGCTGACAGGCTTGCAGGTCTTAAAGCACACGTAACCGTATCGGCAAGAAAAGACGCTGATTTCGCGTATATTAAGGCGCTGGGGCAAAAATACATTCACACATACGAAATTGAAAAACACATTCACGGATTTGATATTATTTTTAACACGGTAGACTCACGTGTAATTACCCGCGAAGCACTCGAAAAATGCAAAAAGGACTGCTTGCTGATAGAACTCGCGTCGGCACCCTTCGGTATTGATTTCAACGCGGCAGAAGAACTCGGTTTAAAGGTAATTAAAGCCCCCGGTCTACCGGGTAAAATTTCACCGAAAACAGCGGCAGACATATTGACTCAAACCATTCTTAAACTTATATAAAGAGGAGATTTATATGCATGGAATCACAGTAGGATACGCGCTGTGCGGCTCCTTTTGTACAATAGCAGAATCTGTTAAGCAGATCGAGATACTTAAAAAGAACGATATAAATGTAGTACCGATTATGTCAGAGATAGTATATAACACCGATAACCGCTTTAACAAAGCAGACGAACTGCGAGAGCGGGTAAAAAAATTAACAGGTAACGAAATAATTCATAGCGTAACGGGTGCTGAGCCGATAGGACCTAAAAAGCTTCTCGATATACTGATAGTTTCTCCCTGCACGGGAAATACGCTATCAAAAATTGCAGGCGGAATTACCGATACCTCGGTTACAATGGCGGTCAAGGCGCATCTGAGAAACAACCGCCCCGTTGTGTTGGCTATTGCTACGAATGACGCGCTCGGCGGCTCTGCAATAAACATCGGCAAGCTGTTAAATACCAAGAACATCTATTTCGTACCCTTCGGTCAGGATGACCCGATTAAAAAAAGCAATTCTTTAATTGCCGATTTTGACAAAACCCTTGAAACAATTTTCGCAGCGCTTAGCGGCGAGCAATTACAACCTATTCTGAAATGAAATAGAGGGGTGCTACGCACCCCTCTATTTCATTTCGACCTCACTTGACAGCGCAAATGAATATATCAGTTTTTGTTTAACGGGTAACTCGAAAATCTTTTCGCATGCTTTAGCATAGATATCGAGCTGCTCACCATATGCAACACTCAAATCATTTTCGTTGCTGATACGGTCGGTTTTAAAATCAACCACAACAATGCCGTCATCCTCCACAAAGACACAGTCGACCGAGCCTTGAACAACGATTTTTTCATCTCGTACAGCAGAGTCGAGCTCAGGATTAATGCTACCCGCCGATATTTCGGTCAAGAAGCGCATTTCACGCTCTACACGGCTTGACGCCTTCATACGGCGGTAAACATCACTCTGGAAGAATTTACGGACAGACTGTGTATCTATCGCTTCCTTTTCTTTTAGTGTGATAAATTCCCACTCGTAAAGGCGGTCGATTTCGGCAGATAAATCAGCCTCGGCAAGGCTTAAATCGGCAAACTGCATAAAGCGGTGGGTCGCCGTACCTATCTGCGCGGGTGTCATACCCTTTTTGGATAGAAATGCAGGCAAGGAAGAAAAACTGTATTCACCTTTTTCTGCCTTGTGAGCAACTTCTGTTACTGAGGCTTTCGACTCAATATTTTTAAGGCTTTCATAGGGGTATTTGTAGGTAATAGCCGCCGAAATTTTATCGGCTAATTCATTATCGCACTCTACCGTTTCGTTGGCAATTTTCTGTTTAATGTCAGGCAGAGTAATACTATCGGGACTAATAAGGCTTACATCAATACCGAGTTCGGTAGGCTTTACAATACCCGAAATGCCGTAACTGACCCTGAGTTTGTTAAAGCTTTGATGCAATAGCAAGACGGGATATAATAAACCCGCATACGAGTTGCCGTATGAAATCAGTTCGGTGTAATCGTCAGGTGTTTCAGCGGCGCCGAGTTCCAGCGCATAACGTTTTATTCGGCTATCCATATCCTTAGCGGTTACAGAAATAAACAGTTTTTCTTCGGCGCGTGTCATAGCCACATATAAAAGCCGCAGTTCCTCGGCAATTTGCTCCTTCGCGGCGGCAAGTGACATAATCTCGCGCTTTAAAGGGGATTTTTTTGTATCATTTACCGTATCATAATACTTTACCGAAACACCGTATTCGTGGTCAATTAATATTGCTGAGGATGTGTCTGAACTACTGAATCCGCCCGATGCATCGGCAATAATGCAAACGGGAAACTGCAGACCCTTTGACTTGTGAATGGTCATAAGTTTTACAGAGTCTTCCCCTGCCGCACTGCCTGCCGCCTTAATATTCTTATCGGCAAGTTTAATGATATAATCGGTAAACTGCGTTAAATTATTCGAGGAATTATTTGTGTCATACGCCGCCGCGAGGCTGCTTAGCATAATAAGGTTATTTCGTCTTCCCTCACCGTTTTCTAAAACGCTGACGATATTAAGTATGCCCGTTTCATCATATAAAAACGAAATCAGATCTGATACCGAACAGGTAGCCGCCATATTTGAAAAACGGTTGAGCTTCTTAATAAAATCGGCACATTTCACGTCCCCCGTATTCGCCTTGGCTATGACCGACGAAATAAGGCTTCCTCTTACCCGCATTAATTTGATGTTTGCGAGTTCCTCGGCAGTAAACATAAAAATGGGTGACATCAAAACGGCAACGAGTTCAATATCACGCGTCGGATTTTCGATAACCTTTAAAAGAGAGAGCATCATCTGTACCTCGGCGGTCTTTAAATAGCCGTCAAGATTATACGATACGGGAATACCGTACTCCTCTAAATACTGCGCATATTTAGTACCCTTGCTCGCTAAATTTCTGAAAAGAATAGTGAAATCAGAAAACTGCGGTTTGCGTGTCTTACGCGTTGCCTTATCGGTAATCATACCGTTTTCCATATATCGGTGAATAAAGGCTGCAATATTTTTAGCATCTGACGCATCAACGTCGCCGCCCGTCGGCACGCTTACTAAAGAAATCTCAACATCGTTTTCGTCTCTTTCTTCATACTTTGCCGAAGCGATGAGTGTGTCCTCCTCGTCATAACGTAGTGAACTTTTTTTACCGTTCATCATTATGCTGAAAAAGAAATTCACAAATTCACAAATACCCGCCCTGCTGCGGAAATTATTACCGAGAATTACCTTTTTAAGGTCGGAGTCGGGTACGGTACCCGCAGGCGCATACCTGTCTTTCTTCTCTAAAAAGTTTTTGGGGTTTGCACCGCGGAAACGATAAATACTCTGCTTCAGGTCTCCTACAACAAACAGTTTTGATTCATCACCCGATAAAGCAGAAAAGAGAATATCCTGCATATTGTTGGTATCCTGAAATTCATCGACCAATACTTCATCAAAACGACCGATAATATCATCGGCGCAATCCTTTTTAACTATCTCGCCGTCTTTGTATTCGCAAAGCAGAGATAATGCAAGGTGTTCGGTATCATCGAAGGTCATAACATTGTTTTCGCGCCTCTTAGCATCGTATATTTCCATATATTCTGCTGTGAGTTCTAAAAGATGTTTTGTAAACCTTTCACCTGTTACTATATCCTTTAATACGGTACCAAAATCGGCATAAAAAAGCTGCGCGATTTTATCAATAGCTGCCTTGGTTTCACTCTTTACCGCCTGAACACCCGTAACGACGGCGATATCTTTGGCACCTTTAACGCCCGGCAAAGCAGGAAATTTAAAGGTGGATGCAAGGGTATGCACCTTATCCCAATTCCTCTGCTTGCAGTATTCAAGCAGAATGGACATATCGGAAATACCGAGTGTATAATTAGGCGCGTATTTTTCATAAATTTCCGTGTAGGTGATGAGTGAATCTATGGCTGATTTAAAGTTTTCAATACCTTTAGTTAAAACCTCCTCAGCGAAGCAGAAAGCCTCGTCGATAAGGCGTTTTTGGAACTCCGCATCGGTGCATTTTTCGATACACTCGTTTATCCACTCCCTTGGGAAGGGCATTCGCTGACTTTCTTTGTATATATCTTTAATATACGAGCGCAGATTACCCTCATCAAAATCGTTGGATACCGCCCCGAGCAGTTCTTGAAAACACGGGTCTTTGCGGTTAAAATTATTATCTAACACCTCACTCAGTGAGTTTTCAGACAATAAGAATAGATAACTCTCGTCGGCAATAGTGAAGTCGGGATTTATGCCGAGCTTATCGAAATTTTCCCGCACAAGTTCAATACAGAAAGAATCGATAGTGCATATTTTAGCATTTCTAAGCTGCATTTTTTGCTTTACCAGGAAATAGTTTTGCGGATTCTTTAAGCATTCCTCATTAAGGCGCTTTTCGATACGGGTATACATCTCCTCGGCAGCGGCATTGGTGAAGGTAACGACTAATAATCGGGCGGCGTTTATGGGATTTTCACCGCAAAGCTGACGGATAACCCGCTCGACTAAAACCGCCGTTTTGCCCGAGCCTGCCGCAGCGGCTACGAGCGCGCCCGACGGCACATTTATCGCTAATCTTTGCGAATCGGTAGGCTTAAAAGCCATTACTCCACCTCCTCTTTAAGTTTCAGTAATACATCAATATTTTTCATATTTACTGCTTTTTTATGGGGTTTATCCTCAATACAGCAAATGGAATAAAAATCACAGTAGTCACAAGCAGATTTGCCGTGTCCGTCGGTGGGAGATGCTGCAACGTCGCCGCTATATAGACTCTCCCCCATACTGACAAGCAATTTATCAATATACTTGAAAATACTCTCAAAGGTTTCGGCAGACACAAAGGAATCTGTTTTGAAAACTCCTTTTTGGGTGTATTCCATTTTAGGTATAAATTCTCCCAGATTTTCCTTATCCATAGCGCGAACGACATCCTCGTCCTCAAGTACTATGCCATTCATTGTAAGGCAGGTATCCTCTTTATCGCGTTTTGATGGCATATAGAGTACGCCCGCGGGCAACAAACTGCTGAAATTCTCATCCTTTGAACGGATAATCGAATATAGATAAATGAGCATCTGCATATCAAGTCCAAGCAAAATATCAGAAAGCTTGAAAATCTTTGTACCCGTTTTATAATCAACCACCCGAACGTAACCGTTCCAGGTATCAACTCGGTCGATACTGCCGATTATCGAGAAGGTGCCTTTTCCTACATCGATAGGCTCGCTCTCGATCGTTTTATTTTTACCGATTTGCAGTTCGCAGTAGCGCGGTTTGAAATCAGACTGCGCGAACTCGCGTACGATATGATATGCTACATCCTTGACTATAAGCGAAATTTTACCGACCAAGAACTTCATCCGTTCGGTCTGTAGGCCCTCATAACCCGGTATAGCCGCGAGATAATCCCTTAAATATCCGTCAACTAAAGCGTCGGTCTGCTCTTTTGTAAAGGCAGCGAACTCATCGTTGTATTCCTCGATAATACGCTGCAGTACGTAATGGACTATTGTACCGCGCTGCAAAACATCAAAATTCGCAGGCTGTATTTTATTAAGTCCCAGCCCGTGCTTGCAGAAATACATAAAGCGGCAACGATGAAATCTATCAAACTGAGTAGCCGAAATATTGATATGACGACCGAATAGTTTTTGTGCGGTATCGCTGTTTATGAAGCTAACTGTTTTATCGGCACTTTTTATGTAATCCTCAATAGATGTACCATTGGTGCCCTTTAGTGCCGCATCGATAGTAGCGGCGGCTGAGCGGTTTCGGCTATACTCGCCACACATTCTTGAAACTGCGGTACGTGTAGTCTCAGGCGGAAACTCGGCAATACTCTCACTCGGATACTGCAGAATTTTGAGCGCGGGGAACGCCGACTGAATAGTATTGACAATTATCGAAGGCTCCTGTTTTTTCGCAGAGCCGTCATACATAGAATATGAAATATAGAGTCTTTCTCTTGGACAACAAAGGGATGTGTAAGCGAGGTAATCTTCATCGATAATCGATGTAAATGCAGTACTTGCCAATTCAAGACCGTTTTCAATCAGTTTTTCGCGTTCAGAACTTGCAAACACACCGCTGCTCTTAATTGTTTTAGGAAACTCGCCCTGATTAAGACCTAAAATAAATGCGATCTTTGGTCTTGACGGTTTAATGCGGTCAGCCGAGCCGAAGGTGACCTCATCGAGCATCTGCGGGATATTACCGATGGTAGCATAGCTTGCAGCCAGACGCCAAGCATCAATAAACTCACGGCTCGTTATTTCCTTATCGGGCATACATTTAACAATGCCGTCGAAAATCTGCATAATGATATCCCAGGACTGTCTGATATCATCGGCGGCCTCGAGCAGACCGTCATTTGTCATTTCGTCAGCTAAAAGTTTTAACTTATCGGCAACCTCGCATTTTCTAAGGCAAGCAAGCACCGCCTTTACCATCTGCGACGGGGTGCCGCGAAAATCCTCTAAAAATTCGTTTATAACACCTACGGTTTTCTCGCGTATACCGTTTATGATGTTCAATTGTTCTGTGGCTTCTGCGGCGTATTTTTCCTCAATAGCGCCAAAGGACTTCGGGTTCATTTGCCAGGTATCGCGCCAGGCAGGGCCTGTAATATTCCAAAGGTAAATATAGTTACTAACCGTGAAAAGTTCCTCGGTACTCACAGATGTGAGACCCGTTTTAAGAAGTGTCAGAATATTATCGGTCGAATAAGATACCGACAGAGATAAGAGTGCCTGGATAAATACAGTAAGAGGTAAATATGTTATGGGTTTTCGTTTATCCGAAAAACAGAAAACTCCGTTCTCCTCACACGCGCGTAAAACATCCTTCTGATACTTTTCGGCATCACGGGAAATAATAACGAAATCCTTATATCTGTAGCCGTTTTCCCGCACTAAACGGCGTATTGTCTGCGCAGCAAACATAGCCTCATCATACGCAGTAGCGCAACGACAAAGGGTTACAAATTCGGTCTCATTAGTATCGGCGTCTAAGGGTTTATTAAGCAAAGCCTTCTCTACAGCGCAAAGCTCTTCGTTGGCATAATGAGCGGTAGTGAGTTCAAGCGGCTCTGTAATTTCGCATTTTAACTTTTCTGCAAGCCTTTTCACCTTAGAAACAGTAGTACGAACATTGTAAAAAATATCGGTCTTGGTAGAATAGATTTCGTCAGCTGTAAAACTGCAAACGACATCATCCGCCTGAGAGAGAATGCGTTCTATAATCTTATACTGCTGACCTGTAAAGTTTTTAAAAGCGTCGATATATACCGTTTTATTTTCGAAATATTTATATTTAAGCAGATTATCCGCAAGTCTGCTCATACTGTCATTCGGGTCGAGGAACTGACTGCCGAGCATAGCATTATAAGCACCGTAAACAAACGCTAAATCGTTCAATTTATTCTTTAAATAATCTTCTTCAATTCGCTCAGCCGCGGAAGATAAATCCTCGGGTAATATTGCCGAAGTTTTGAGTTCTGTAATTGTGGCGGCAAGTGTCTCAGCAAACTTAGGAGAATTTTTATACCTTCCCCACAGTTTAAGATTGTCCGACACAGCCGACAAGGCGCGATATATTAAAAGGACGCGGTCAAACTCGGTAATAAGATCGGCTACCCTACCGCCGACCTTGCGGCAGACCTCGTCATACAGACGGGTAAAACTGAGCACCGATACATTGGTTGATGACTTGTCCCCTAATGTATGAAGCAGTGTGCGTTCACTCTCAAACGTGAACTGCTCGGGCACCAATAAAACAACACTCTTACCGTTTTCGATATCGGTTTTAATTCGCTCTAAAACGGTATAGGTTTTGCCTGTGGCTGCCCTGCCGTATATAAACTGTAACATAAAAACTCACCCCACGATTAATTATATTTTATCATAGGGTGAGCCATATTTAAAGTATAAAAATGTATCTTAAGAGTAAAAATCCACCGATAGCAGGTACATTTCCTATCAAAGTCCCAATTACAGTACACTCATTTATCGGTATTTTAAGCCCCGTAGCAAATCCTGTCAGGTTTATCACCGCCAACAAAGCAAGAGAAATCAGTGAACTGAATAGTAAATATTTACCTTTATTTTTAACCCTTGCAAAAAGACATAACCAGAAAATTATGTAGATTCCAAGAAATACCCACAGGACAATTTCAAATGCTTTCATTTCCCCGCACCTTTTCTTTTTAATCTATGTTTATGCGGGATAATGTGAAAATATTAAATTTATTTAAAATAGTACTTGATTTTTTGGAAGAATAGTGATATTATATATCTTGTTTTCCGGGT
>JAZULY010000143.1:0-3950 GCA_045603355.1 Acutalibacteraceae bacterium
ACCTGACCCGAATAGGGCTCACCGCGTGCCTCGGCGGATATAAGGCGGGCAAGCAGCTGATAATCGGCGGAGGAATATCCGTCGGAATAGTCGTCCCCGTTTATATTAAGTGCTGCGAGTGTTTTCTCGCCCACAATCCCGTCGGCGGACAGTCCATTATCCTTTTGAAACTGAATAACTGCATTTTTTGTGCCGCTGCCGTATATACCGTCAATGGTGCCCTTGTAGTAACCGAGGGCGGCAAGGCGCGTTTGAATTTCGCGCACCTCCTCGCCACGCGAGCCAAAGGCAGAATAGGCGAGCACCGATAGGGAAAGCAGCATTATAAGAACTAAAAAAGCCGAAATTATTTTCATAGGTTTCATATTATCACCGCTATTATATTTTCCCAAAATTTGCAGAAAAATACAAAAGCACCCGTGAGGGTGCTCGTCTTAAAACAATTTATTATGTACGATATCGATTATATCTGCAAACACGCCCGCATCATAGGAGGAGGGTCCGGGCGCGTCGGTCAGGATAACAATGATATAGGGACTGTCGTCTTTCCAGACGATACCCGCGTCACTGTATGCCAGCCAGTCACCCGTGCGGTTGTTGCCCTGCTTGTGAGAGTAATCGACACCGCTGAGACTCGCTGTAGCGTAGTTATTAGGTGTGTTTGTGCAGGAGTTATAAAGAAACTCGGAATACTGCGTGTCAGTACCGAAATACTCATAAATTTCCCGCCATACTGTGGCTAAATCCTTTGCCTTCGCGTGAAGGCTCCATACAGTAGGTTTAATCTGGAGTGACTCGCAGCCGAGGTCGGATATCCATTTATTATAGCCCTCGCGGCCGAAATAATCGACCGACATTAGGTATCCTACATTATCACTGATACGCATACTCTTATCGATAATGGTTTTCATATCAAACACAGTGCCGAAAGAGGAATACTGCATATCACCTGTACCGGGTTCATAGTGCTTTTTTTCATACACCATAGTGGTATCAAGGCTACCGTTTCCCTTTTCCATTTCTTTGCAGGCATAGAGCGAATATGCCGCCTTTACTGTGCAGGCGCAGAACAGGTCGATTTCGGTATTGTAGGCGAGCGCCTTATTGTTATCGAGCGAATAGGCTACAACCGATATGTTTTTATTATATCCGTCGAGCACCGTTTCGAGCTCTGCAATAGCCGCAGAATATTCATCTTTTTCAAGGTCACCGTAGGCGGCGACGCTTTTTCCGCAGTCGGTCATTAAGGATAACAGGTCATCATATCGGCTCTGCTCGGGCTCGGATACAGTGCTGCCGACATCATCGGCAGACGACACCGAGCTTTCCTGATTTTTCGAGGAGGATTCATTATTCGGCTTTTCTACTGGTGCAGTGCAGCCAACAAGTAGAAGGGATGAGCAAAGGAGTACGCACACCGCTTTTAAATATTTATTTGTCTTCATAATTATCAACAAATTCTTCCCATTCGGCTTCGGTTATATCCTCGTTATGGTGTTTAGCATACAGTTTACCCAGGACTACCTTATAGTCGCGTCTTATCAGATATTTTTCCCTTGTCGAGATAACGCACATAGAAACACTCACAATAAGAACGAGCACTACGGGGATTAAATGCTGCCAATAGAACGAGGGGACAATATCTACCACGCCGCTGTTGAGTATCTGCATAGGGATAAGCGGTAAAGCCTTGAAAACCGTAGCAACGATATTGAGAAGAAGTCCTAAAAGATTTGCCTTAAAAAACATAAGGACAAGTGCTGCGGTATACAGCACCATCGATATTATAGTATTTTGTATATGTACAGGGAGACTGTTGGCTACGAGTATAAGACCTAACAGCAGCATTACCGAAAACACCATCTGATAAATGTAAAATATTACGGCGGCGATTTTAAGGTTACCGTAAATTCTGCCGTCGGTCCTTGCAAAGGTAATACCGCGCTTATACTGGTATTCCTCGGTGAGTTTCATTATATTTTCTTTAAATTTCATTGTTTACACCTCAAGAACATTATATCCTCTAAAGCCGTACTTGACAAGTGTATTTTTAAAACAGTATAATTGATGTGTTATTTTAGAAAAGGCAGATGAAATATGGCAGTTATTAATATTGTTATGGTTGAACCCGAGATACCGCAAAACACCGGCAACGTTGCGCGCACCTGTGCCGCTACGGGCGCAAGGCTTCATCTCGTAGGGCCGATGGGCTTTAAAATTGATGACAAAAAGCTTAAAAGGGCGGGGCTCGATTATTGGCAGTATCTCGATATTACATACTACGATAATCTTGATGACTTTTTTGCCAAAAACAGCGGTGAGTTTTATTTCTTTACCACTAAAGCGCAGCATACGCATACCGATATAGAATATCCCGATAACTGTTATCTGCTTTTCGGCAAGGAAACCAAGGGTCTGCCTGAGGAATTGTTGCTCGGAAATCCTGAAAAATGTGTGCGCATACCTATGATAAGCGACGCGCGCAGCCTTAACCTTTCAAACTCGGTAGCCATAGGGGTATACGAGGTGTTAAGGCAGTGGGATTACCCGTGCCTTCAAAACTTCGGACAGTTGCACAATTATAAGTGGTAGAAGCAATATTATTTTTACTAATAAAAATGTTGAAAATTTGTAATTTTGTGGTACAATAAGATTGTAATTTTTTTAACAATATATAAAAGGAGCGATATTAAATGAACGCACTTAACAAAAAGACCATTGAAGACATTCAGGTTGCAGGCAAAAAGGTACTTGTACGCTGCGACTTTAATGTACCTATGAAGGATGGCAAGATTACGAGCGATAAGAGAATTATCGGCGCGTTACCGACCATTAAGTATTTACTTGATAACGGTGCTAAGGTTATTCTTTGCTCTCATATGGGCAAGCCGCACAGCATCTTTACCGAGGGCTTCGGTCTTAACAAAAAGGAGAAGAAGGCAGTTGAAGCACTCCCCGAAAATGAGAGAGCAGCAGCAACGGCTGAGTACATCGCAAAGGCTAAGGCTGAGGATGCTCAGAAGTTTACCTTAAAGCCGGTTGCTGACCGTCTTAACGAGCTGCTCGGTGACAAGGTTGCTTTCGCTACCGATATCATCGGCGAGGATGCGAAGTCCAAGGCTGCAGCATTAAAGAATGGCGAAGCAGTTCTTATCGAGAATGTTCGTTTTGACGCAAGAGAGACCAAGAACGACCCGAGCTTTGCTAAGGAACTCGCTTCTATGGCTGAAATTTTCGTTAACGATGCATTCGGTACTGCTCACCGCGCACACGCGTCAACCACAGGTGTTGCTGATTACCTTCCGGCTGTTTGCGGTTACCTTATTGAAACCGAAATCAGCGTAATGGGTAAGGCTCTGGCTGACCCTGCCCGTCCCTTCGTTGCAGTGCTCGGAGGCGCTAAGGTTAGTGATAAGATAGGCGTTATCGAAAACCTTATCGAAAAGGTTGATACACTTATCATCGGCGGCGGTATGGCTTATACCTTCTTCCGCGCTAAGGGTTACACCGTTGGTACATCTCTTTGCGAAGAGGATAAAATTGAGCTTGCTGCATCCCTTATGGAAAAGGCTAAGGCTAAGGGTGTTAATTTCTTACTCCCGATAGATAACAGACTCGGTAAAGAATACGACGAGAACACCGAGGTTATGGTTGTTGATTCCGACGCTATCCCTGCTGACCGTATGGGTCTTGATATCGGACCGAAGACCGAGGAACTCTTTGCAAACGCTGTTAAGGGCGCAGGCACAGTAATCTGGAACGGACCGATGGGTGTTTCTGAGTGGAAGAATTTCGCTTCGGGTACCGAGAGTGTGGCTAAGGCAGTTGCTGAATCGGGCGCTATCTCCATTATTGGCGGCGGTGACTCTGCTGCGGCTGTTCAGAAGCTCGGCTATGCCGATAAGATGACCCACATGTCTACAGCCGGCGGGGCATCTCTCGAATTCTTA
>JAZULY010000144.1:0-2656 GCA_045603355.1 Acutalibacteraceae bacterium
TTATCGGTCACCACTATGAGCTGGATGATTTCCAGATTCAGTCGGTAACTGAAGGTAAAGAGGCTATGGGCTCTGCCGTTGTGAAATTGCGCTCGGGCGGAAAACTTTACTCGGGTAACGGTATTTCAACCGAAATTTTCGGCGCCGCTATCCGCGCATACTTAGGTGCTGTAAACAAGATCGTTTACGAGGAGGCAAATATATGAAACTCTCATTTTCAACCAAAGGCTGGCATAACAGTACCTTTGATGAATTTTGTGATATAGCAACCGAGCTCAAATTTAAGGGTATTGAGCTTCACAATATACACAACCGTCTTTTTACCGATAAGGATGGCGCTTTTCACGATTATGCCGCTAATGCGACAGTAAGACGGCTGTACGAAAAGAAATTAAGCTTGCCTTGTATCGATACTATCTGCAACCCGGCGGACAAGAGTGATGAGGCGGCAACTATAGAAGAAATTACCGCCTGCATTAATATTGCGGCTACTCTTCGCATTCCCTGTGTTCGTGTTCGCGCGGTAGGTGAGGGCGACGTTGATGAGATCAGCGATACGATGGCTGAGGTTATCGCAAAGGTTTTGCCGATGGCAGAAGAAAAGAACATTACCATTCTTGTTGAAACCTGTGGCGTTTATTGCGATACTGCGGCTCTGCGAGCCCTTCTCGACCGCTTTGCCTGCGATAATCTCGCGGCGCTCTGGGATATGTATTCGCCCTATTTTATCGGCGGTGAGGACCCCGATACAACCATTAAAAATCTCGGCGCTTATATCAGACACGTTCATATTAAGGACGCCGTAAAGCGTGATAACGGAACAGAGTTCTGTTTAATTGGTGAGGGTGAAATGCCCGTCGCTGAAATGATGGCGGCACTCCGCTCTGTAAACTATGACGGCTTTGTATCCCTCGAATGGGATCCCAAATGGTGCGAAGAACTCGACGATATGGAAATCATATTCTCGCAGTTTGTAAACTATATGCGACAGTTCGGTGACGTTTCAAAAAATGAATCGGCACTTTACTATAACCGTGCCCATACGGGTAAGTATGTCTGGGAAAAGGATAGACTGATTGACGCTACCTTTTCTGATGTTCTTGACCGTATGGTTGAGGAATTCCCCGACCAGTATGCTTTTAAATACACAACACTTGATTATACAAGAACATACAGCGAATTCCGAGATGATGTTGATAATTTTGCCCGTACACTTATTTCTTTAGGTGTTAAGGCAGGTACACACGTGGCTGTATGGGCTTCTAATGTACCGCAGTGGTATATAGCTTTCTGGGCAACCGTTAAAATAGGTGCGGTACTCGTTACGGTAAACACTGCATATAAAATCCACGAGATAGAATACCTCTTAAAGCAGTCGGATACCCACACCCTCATTATGACCGAGGGTGGTAAGGACTGCAATTACGGCGAGGTTATTGCCGAGCTTTGCCCCGAACTGCAAAACACCAAGGCGGGGAACTCTTTACACGCTAAAAGACTGCCGTTTTTGCGCAACGTAATCACCGTAGGTTACAGAATGAAGGGTTGTCTTACCTGGCCTGAGGCACTTGAACGTGCTTCGCAGGTGCCCGCAAGCGAAGTTCAGCGTATGGCGGCTGCGGTTGATAAGGATGACGTCTGCAATATGCAGTACACGTCTGGTACAACAGGCTTCCCGAAGGGCGTTATGCTTACTCACTACAACGTTGTAAATAATGGAAAATATATCGGCGACCATATGGAATTATCTACCGCTGACAGAATGATGATTCAGGTGCCTATGTTCCATTGTTTCGGTATGGTACTTTCCATGACCGCATCAATGACACATGGCGCTACTATGTGTCCGCTGCCTTATTTCTCACCGAAATCGGCTCTTGCCTGTATTAATGCCGAACGTATTACCACCTTTAACGGTGTACCCACTATGTTTATCGCAATGATGCAGCATCCTGATTTCGATAAGACCGATTTCTCACACATCCGCGTTGGTATTATGGCGGGTGCAAACTGTCCTGCAGACCTTATGAAAAAGGCTACCGAGGTTATGAATATGACCGAAATTGTATCGGTTTACGGTCAGACCGAGGCGTCACCTGGTTGTACGATGAGCAGCTACTATGATAACCTTATCGTTCGCACCGAAACTGTAGGTAGTGCATTTGCAAATGTTGAATGTAAAATAGTTGACCCCGAGACGGGTGAGGACTGCCCGAACGGTGTAAACGGTGAATTTGTGGCACGCGGTTACAACATAATGAAGGGTTACTATAAGATGCCGAGGGCAACTGCCGAGGCTATTGATGAGAACGGATGGCTCCATACGGGTGACCTTGCTTGCCGTACCCCCGACGGTAACTATAGAATTACAGGCAGACTTAAGGATATGATAATCCGCGGCGGTGAAAACATTTATCCCTGTGAGATTGAAGAATTTATCCTTACACACGAGTTTGTTCAGGACCTTCTGGTTATCGGCGTGCCCGATAAACGTTACGGCGGAGAAATCTGGGCAAGCGTCATTCTCAAGGAAGGCAAATCAATGACAGAAGAAGAAATGAAGGAATACATTATGTCCCATATGGCAAGGCATAAAGTTCCCCGTTACATTGAGTTTGTTGAAGACTTCCCGAAGAATGCGGCAGGCAAAATTCTT
>JAZULY010000145.1:0-3489 GCA_045603355.1 Acutalibacteraceae bacterium
AAGGATATGTACGGCGGCTGCGGTTGTAAATAAGCGACAAGCAAAAACAAAGGACAGCAAAGCTGTCCTCAGACTGTCGAAAAAGTCGGTCGGACGTGTGAGAAAAAATATTTATACAGAATACAGCTCCGATCGTCAAACAGCAATAATATTATAGAATAATACTCCTAATGCTGTTGATAAGTACTCAAAGGTGGCATAAACATCGAGTTTATGCCACCTTTTCACACTTTTCCGCCAAATCCTCTCTACCGTACTTAGTACGCCGAACAGATACGTGCCGCCGGTGGCGGATGAAACGTATCTGCGAGGACGGCAGACACCCAATGAGTTCAAGCGACTTTAGGAGCGCTGAAGGAATTGTTGGTGTCAACGAGATCTACGGACCCTTTTCACGAAAACCTACCTGCCTTTTCGAAGTCTGACAGCGTGTCGATAGGTTTATCGACACGCTGAGAAAAGTGTTGCATTTATGCAACACTTTTCTTTGTTTGAGCTGTGAGATTTACGCTTTGATCGGCACAACTAAAATACAATGATTTTATTGCTCCTTCTTTTGTAATTTTGCAAACTGCGACGGTGTCATTCCGACGTTTGCCCTGAAAACCTTTGTAAAATGGGAGGAAGAAGCAAATCCGCAGCTATAGCATATCTCGGTAAGAGATGAGCCGGGATTTACCTTCAGCAAAAGTTTTGCCTTTTCCACCCTTCCTCTTATAAGATATCGATGAGGCGAAATGCCGGTATGCTCCTTAAATATGTGACGAAAACGGTCAATGCTGTAATTAAGCTTCGCCGCAAGCTCCTTGAAATCCACGTTCTGTTCTATGTTTTCATCAATATACCGCTGTATGGATAATATATCAAGATGATTCTCGGAATACTTTTCAGATCTTGCCGCCTCGGTCAGAATCCCCTTAATAAAATACCCCGCCATCTCCTCCGAGCAGCCGTCTGCAAGCTTCATTTCCCTTTGTACTCTCTTGAGCAGTACCAAAACCGAGCCGTCGTAATCTGTATATACCCCGTCACGCACAAGTTCCTTAGGGGCATCAAAGCGAAAATACATAATACGGGTGGATTCTTTGTCTGTTTCACTGTGTACCATCCCTTTGGCCGTTATGTAATAATCACCTGTCGTAAATCTGTACCGTTTGTTATCAATCGTTACACTGCCGTTGCCTTCAAGACAGTATACGAACTCGTTGCTGTCGTGGGCATGGTTTCCTATAACAAATCCGTTGGGATGATTTATAGAAACCAATCTCGAGCATATTATACGCATATATACACCTCATATAGCCATTTTGTTATATTATAACGCATATTTACGTTTGATTTCAACCATTTTTTCAAAATTGTATTTCTTTTCTTATAGAAAAATCGCATATTATAGTTTATTATTATAATAGGAAGGAGTGACATTATGAAAAAAACAAGAATTGCTTTTGTCGGTGTAGGCTGTATCAGTCCTATTTACCTTAAAAATCTTACCGAAATGTTCCGTGAGGTAGAGATCATCGGAGTCTGCGATCTCATCAGAGAAAGAGCCGAAAATGCGGTAAAGGAATATAATATTCCCAAGCTGTATGAAAATATGTATGAGCTCTTCGACGATCCAGAGGTTGACATAGTTCTCAACATCACCCGTCCCTATGAGCATTACGAGGTAACGAAGCAGGCTTTGCTCCACGGCAAGCACGTTTACTCGGAGAAGCCTCTGTCCCCCGATCTTGGTGAAGCAAGAGAGCTGGTAGCCCTCGCCAAGGAAAAGGGATTAATGCTGGGAGGCGCCCCCGACACCTTTATGGGCACAGGCATACAGACCTGCCGCCATCTTATTGACAGCGGCTTTATCGGTACACCTATCGGTGCAGGAGCTCATTTTATTACCCGTGGCCCCGAAAACTGGCATCCCGATCCCGAATTCGTCTATCAGTACGGCGGCGGTCCCCTCTTTGATATGGGTCCCTACTATATAACCGCACTTATCAATCTGTTGGGCGGAGTGGAAAGCGTATCCGGTATGGTACAGGCCTCATATCCCGAAAGACCTATCCTCAGTGAAAAGAAATACGGTAACATTATGAAAGTAGACGTACCCACGTATATTATGGGTACTATGAAATTCAGAAACGGTTGTATCGGTAATCTGTTCACGACCTTTGACGTCAGCTATATAAACAACACGAGACTTGAGATATACGGCTCCGAGGGAACACTTATCGTTCCTGACCCCAACTGCTTTGACGGCAAGGTAAAGTTGATACGAGGCAGAACTGCGGAGTATATTGAAATGCCGAGGATATTCAATTATAACGAGGATTCAAGAGGTCTCGGTCTTGCGGATATGGCAAAGGCGATCACTACAGGCCGTCCCTACAGATGTAATTGCGATCAGCAGCTGCACGTTGTGGAGATTATGTCAGCCTTCTATACCTCAAGCGAACAGAACGCCGTCATCAATATCGAATCCCCGTTCGAAAGACAAAAGCCTATGTGCAAGGACGGTTTAGTGGGAATATTAGAAGATTAAAAGCGGCGAGTCGCCGCACCCATACTGCACCCGTTTGTGCAGTAATACAAATCACACACCACAACGCAATTTCCTATATATAAAAAAGTCAAGGCGCTATGCCTTGACTTTTTTTACTGTTCATTTTCCTCATATGCCTGTATCAGCTTCTTAAGCTTACGCTCAAAGCCCTTCTTGTTAGTCTGGAAATATGATACGAAGTTGGTGTTATCCTGATTTATAAGATTTCTGAAATGTCCGCCGCTGCCTATAGCGCCCTGATAATAGTACGCAAAGTCCATCTTGAAGCCCTGACGGATTATATCAAGCATTTCGCCCGACTCGTCATCACGGGCATACTTATCACGCAACGCCATATCGTAGTATGCGGGAATTACCGTCTTGTTTGAAAGCGCCGACATAACGTCAATTACGGCACCGCACATCTCGAGATTAGGTGCATCAATGGGTACTACCGCCACAGAATAGCCGTCCTGAGAATGTGTATAATAGCCCTCCTGTTCCTCATTCCACTTAGGATAAGGAACGATACCAAAGTCGGTTTCCATACCGCGGAAATCCTGGGCGCGGTTAAGCATAGCGTGATAGAAATGCGCTCTGCCCTCGCGGAATATCTTGTCTACAGGGTTTTCATCAAGGGGCACGTCAGAGCCCAGCATCACAAGCCAGGTATCGTCAGACTTCTTAAAGTCCACGAACTTTTCAAGAACGCTTACCATTTTGCCCTGATCTACGTTGAAGATCACGTTGCCGTTCTCGTCCTTACCTGCCATAGGAACGTCAAAGTGGGAAGCAAAAGCATCGGTGGAATTATTTATCTCGGAAACATAGCCGAAAGCATCCTCGTTGCCGGGCCAAAGGTCACCGTTAAGGTCTGTCCATACACCCTTTGACATTTCAAGGAGCTTGTCAAATGTCCACTTGCCATCCTTTACAAGACCGTAGATATCCTC
>JAZULY010000146.1:0-9047 GCA_045603355.1 Acutalibacteraceae bacterium
TGAAAACAACAAATAAGTTTACTAAAACGGAAACGCTGCCCAATCGGCGGCGTTTTTCTTTTGAAAAGAAGGTAAAATATGGTACATCAGTATAAATTGAACGGCTATAATATCGTGCTTGACACCTGCTCGGGCTCTGTACATACCGTAGACGAGGTTGCATACGATATAATCTCTTTGTATAAAGAGTGTGACGAGGAAACCATCGTCACCGAAATACTTAAAAAATATGCTGATATGCCCGATGTAACACGGGACGAGGTAAAAGAGTGCATCGAGGATATAAAGGCGCTCGAAGCCGACGGAAAACTGTTCACAGAGGACGAATTCGAAAGCCTCGCGATAGATTATAAAAACAACAGCAAGGTTATTAAGGCGATGTGCCTGCACGTGGCGCACACCTGCAACCTTAACTGCTCCTACTGTTTTGCCTCCCAAGGCAAATATCAGGGGGACAGAGCGCTGATGAGCTTTGAGACGGGCAAGCAGGCATTTGATTTTCTTATAGCAAACTCGGGCACGCGCCGCAACCTTGAGGTTGATTTCTTCGGTGGCGAGCCGCTGATGGACTGGGAGGTCGTAAAGCAGCTCGTAAAATACGCGAGAAGTATCGAAAAAGAAAAGGGTAAAAACTTCCGCTTCACCCTCACTACCAACGGTATGCTGATAGACGACGAGGTAATCGACTTTTTAAATGAAGAAATGAGCAACGTTGTGCTCTCCCTTGACGGAAGACGCGAGGTAAACGACCATTTCCGTAAGGATTACAGTGGTCGCGGCAGTTATGACACGATAGTGCCGAAATTCAAAAAATTAGTAGCGGCGCGCGGCGGTAAGGACTACTATATGCGCGGCACCTTTACCCACAATAACGTGGATTTTACAAATGATATCTTCCATATGGCTGATTTAGGCTTTACCGAGCTTAGTATGGAGCCCGTGGTTTGTCCGCCGAATGACCCCTACGCGCTGACCGATGACGATTTGCCGAAGCTTTTCGAACAGTATGAAATTTTGGCAAAAGAAATGATAAAACGCAAAAAGGCAGGCAACGGCTTTACCTTTTATCACTATATGCTCGACCTTACAAACGGACCCTGCATTTACAAGCGCATTACCGGCTGCGGCTCGGGTACCGAAAATATGGCGGTTACCCCGTGGGGAGACCTTTACCCCTGCCACCAATTCGTGGGTGACGAAAAATATCTGCTCGGTAACATCTGGGACGGTGTTACCAACACCGCCGTTCAGGACGAGTTCCGCTCTTGCAACGCGTATGCAAGAAAAGAATGTAAAGACTGCTGGGCAAAGCTTTATTGCTCGGGCGGCTGCGCGGCAAACTCCTACCACGCGACAGGTAGCATTGGCGGTGTTTATGAATACGGCTGCGAACTCTTTAAAAAGCGTATTGAATGCGCGGTAATGATGAAGGTAGCCGAAGCGGAGGAATAATGGAAACACCTATTTTCGATTTTGTAAAGCGCTATAGTGAGAGTGACTCCTCGCGCTTTCATATGCCGGGACACAAGGGTATGGGCACACTTGGCTGTGAAAAATTTGATATAACCGAAATCGACGGTGCCGACGTGCTTTATTCGGCAGACGGGATAATTAAAAAAAGCGAAGATAACGCATCTTCGCTTTTTGGTACTGCCCGCACGCTTTACTCTACCGAAGGCTCCTCCCTTTGTATCCGCGCAATGCTCGGCGCATTGACGGTAAAATCCAAAAAACCGTATATCCTCGCGGCACGAAACGTCCATAAAGCGTTTGTTTACGGCTGTGCTGCTGCGGATATAGATGTAGATTTCATATATCCGAGCGGGTCCCACCACCTTTGCAGCAGTGTTATCACGGGTGAAGACCTTATTTCGGCTCTGAATACTGCTCAGCGACTCCCCGACGCGGTATATATTACGAGCCCTGATTACCTCGGTAACATTACCGATATTGAGGCGATAAGCCGAATTTGTAAAGAAAAGGGTATTTTACTGCTTGTGGATAATGCCCACGGCGCATACTTAAATTTTTTACCTGAAAACCGACATCCGATACATCTCGGTGCCGATATATGCTGTGACTCGGCGCATAAAACACTCCCCGTTCTTACAGGCGGCGCGTATCTTCATATTTCAAAAAATTGCCCTGCCGAAATATCGGCGGCGGCAGAAAAAATGATGAGTGTATTTGCGAGCACAAGCCCGTCGTATCTTATTTTGCAGTCTTTAGACCTTTGCAATAAATATTTAGCCGACTCCTACCGCGAGAAACTATCACGCTGTATCGCGAAAACCGAAAAGGTAAAAGAGCATATTAAGTCACGCGGATTTACTGTCACCGACTCAGAGCCGCTCAAAATTGTCATTAACACCGCCGATATCAGCGGTGAGTTGATAAAAAGCAAAATCATACCCGAGTTTTACGATAATGAATATTTAGTGCTGATGGTGACACCCGAGAACTCTGACCGCGATTTTGAGCGGTTGGTATCTGTTTTTAACGGTATCACGCCAAAGTTTGCCGATAATACCGCATATCTTCCTACAGTACATAAAAAGGCGATGTCAATTCGTGACGCGGTATTTTCTCAGAGTGAGACCGTAGACGTAAATGAGAGTATCGGCAGAATCTGTACCGCGCCTACAGTCAGTTGTCCCCCCGCAGTACCGCTCAAAGTAAGCGGTGAATTAATCACCGCCGACGATATACCGCTTATGAAAAGATACGGTATTGAAAGAATAGGTGTAGTAAAATAAAAATCCACCGTGGGTGGATTTTTATTTTTGCAATCTTCTATTTAAAACATCTGCCAGCGGTACAAAAAGCAACGCGAACAGTCCCCAAATTACGGTGTATAACAGACAAATCTGTCCTAAAAAATTAAACGGTACGCGGCTGTAATCCCATACATCCATTTTGAAGATTATATTAAACACCACACCGAAAACAAGCTCTACCGCCGTAACTCCGAGCGCGCAGAGTATCGCCTTATAAAGCAGCGGCCACTCTTTATATTTTTCTGCCACACGTGAAAAAATTATAAAGCAGAGTCCGCCCGCTATTATCATTGACCAGTGTGTTCTGCCCCGCCACATAAGCTCGATTATTCCATAACCTACCCCGCCGATTGTGAAAAATACGGCGTTGTTTTTGAATTTCCTCATAATATCACCCGAATTAGTATCTGCAAACTCGTATGTGATATTCTTTTTCGATTCCGTGGCTCTCAGCGGATTTTAAAAATTCTGCTGCGAGGTTGTTTATCTGCCCAGAATACCTGAAGTTTCAACTACCGAAACTTAAAATCTTAAAGCAAATATCTTATATTGCAAACTCAGATTCATCCTGACCGCTCACAAAGTTTTTATACACAGCACCTACAGCGGCAAACATATTTTTCACGTCAGCATAACCGCAAGCATCTTTATATCTGCAGCCGTCACAGCTCTTATAATCGCAGCTAATGAGGTATTCATCATATGGCGTTAGTCCCTTATCGAGATTCGCGTACAGTTTATCGGCATAGCAGCTCTTGAAGAATTTATAGAGAATAACTCTTATTTTTTCATCTGCGACGCCTGCCATCTTTAATTCTAAATACTTGTTCACACAGGTAAAATAGTTCTTTATTTCCTCATCGGCACCGCCCATATACAAATAAGATTGCATATGTGATATAGCGTCATTGTAATTTTTCAGCCTATAAGACGCATACGCTCTGGTTAAACGCGGCAGAAGTAAGCCCGCAGAACCCGAGGGAA
Source organism: Acutalibacteraceae bacterium (assembly GCA_045603355.1). Lineage (GTDB taxonomy): Bacteria > Bacillota > Clostridia > Oscillospirales > Acutalibacteraceae > SIG565. The sequence continues at coordinate 3,762 of JAZULY010000146.1, forward strand.
TCAGCACACCTGCTGTTCTTCCAAACCAATTATACCGAGAATGGAGATTTTTAATTGAAGCCATATAATTCAGCATCAGAACAAGCTGCACATCGGTTGCCGCGGCAACATCCTTGTATGCGTTACGAATACTGTCTGCCATAGCATATTCGGGAATCAGCTCGGCTAATCGGGCGCCCTTAATTTCTGAAAAACCGGGAACTACAAACTTATAGCTCGGAAACCCTAAATAAGAGTAATTTCTGACATAAACAGGTTTTCCGAGTTGTCTGTACAGATCCAGCATATACTCGAACAGTTCCTTATTAGTCTTGTCGCTGTTATCGGTAAAACAAGAAACTTCTCTGTCACAGGTCAGCTCATTTGCAAAATAATCAGCGGTATATAAACCGTCACCTGTCTGCACCTGATTCAGCATATTAAGCACCACAGAAAAATCAGAAACCTTATTCAGGATCCTACCCGCGTGTTTAGCCGAAAGATCGCTGACCGATCTGCCCTGAAACAGCTCTGTAAGTGTTCTTTGTATGGCAATTTCAAGCACGGGATCTGCAGCCACATTAACAAGGTATGTATGGTTGGTTTTATTTATAATTCTTGTAGCAACTATAGGGAATCCGTTTCCGAAAGAATAATCAAAAATGGCGATATCATAGTCGCCGCTTTGACGAATCTGCCTCAGAATTTTAGAAACAGTAGGATATTTATTGAGGGTTTCCTCGGGGATTTCGGGGAACGCGGCACCGCTTATCAGCATTTGTTGAGAAGCTCGGCGCTCCATCATTTCAGATAATGCATGAATCCACGCCTCTTCACGGGTGTTGCCCGCGCAGTTACCGTTAGAGGCATACATTTGAGTGACAAACGCTATCGGCAGATAGACATATTTTTTCTCAAAAAGGCTATAAAACGGTACCGTTAAAATTTTACCGTCATCTGCGCAGGCGTAGGCTCTGCATTGTTCCGCAATTGACTGCCGGGTGATCTTAGGATCATTGTAGGATTCTATAATGTAATCCATCCACTCTCCGTTTTCTATCAGCTCTGCCACCGTCATATATTTACCATCGGGAGCGTATGAGTGAAAATCGAGCCCCTCCTCGCGGGTAACCGACTGAAACATAGCGAGCAGCAGACCCGACTGAAGCCGCTCAATAAACTCACCGTACGCACTCGCACGGGCAAATTCTTTTGTAACGCCCTTTCCGTTTGCGCTCGGTATGCCTTTTTTACCGCACACCCTCAGAGAATGACAGTTTTCAACGCCCGATTCGTTCCACTCTTCCCTGACTTCAATACCTAAGTCTTCAAGTATTCCGCGAATCTTCGCCACTGTTTCTTCCGGGGTTCTATCCTTAAACTTCTCATCTATGAACTGCATATCGCACCTCCATATTTTTTCATTATAATTATATCGCACAGAAATATATATGTAAAGCAAAAACTAAAGTTCAATTTTCGCTCATCTTCCTCTGTATTCCTGCTTTAAAACCTCTGCCATTTCTTCGGGGGACTCTTTGCAGCCGTTCGCAAGCCATAATTTTATAATGGCATTAAGACCGTTTCTGAAAAACTCAATATGATAATTAACAAGACTGTCTATTTGTTCTTTCGCTGCCCGTTTGGGGTCGTAAACCGAAATAAGATGCCTGTCATCGTAACACAGCTTGAAATACGTCTTATAAAAAATCTGATTTTCCTTTATATGCCTGAACATTTTAAGCGCACCGGTGTGCTCATTGAAATAATCGTAATCGGCAAACAAATTACTGAACTCGCTCTCTAACTTCTCCCTCGTTTTATCAGCAAGGTCGAATATATCAATGTAATTCGCGTAAAACGTACTGCGATTAAGATCCGTAATTTTAATAAGATCCGAAACCGTAATATCCTTGATGTCACTTGTTTGTAACAACTCTATAAAAGCCTTTTCGATTTTTTCCTGAGATTCTCTGCGGCGTTTATTGTTCTTGACATTCATATTATCTCTCCTATTAAACCAACACTTGCGACCGTTTTGATGGTCGCTTTTTTCTTTTATTCCAACACTTGTTGTTATTTTGATGATTGTTTCAAGGGTTTTAAAATATTATACTGTAATTGCAATAAAAACACAAGTGTTGGTTTAATGAAAGGAGATTTTACAATGAAAAAAAGTAGTTTTGTTGCGCTGATTATGGGAACTGTAAGCGGGGTGCTTTTCGCACTCGGTATGTGTATGGCGCTCCTGCCCGAATGGAATGCCTTTGCAGGCGGCATCGCCTTCGGCGGAGTCGGTATAGTTCTCGGCATTATCACCCTGCTTTTATGGTGTAAAATGGAAAACAAAAAACTGCCAAAAATGAACGGCAAAAATATTTTGCGCATCATTTACGGCACCGTTTCTGCATTAGTGCTCGGCGTGGGAATGTGTATGTGCCTCGTGTGGGAGCAGATTATATGGGGAACGCTGATTGGCCTTCTCGGTATCATTATGCTGATAGCCCTCATTCCTATGATTAAAGGCATAAAATGAGATTACTAAAAATAGCGAGAAATCCAAATGTAAGCCTCATATTAAATTTTGTCTATGCGGTAGGTAACTGCATTTGGGGATTTCTCGGCCATTCGTGGTGGTTTATTGCGGTAGGCGCGTATTACGCCGTGCTGACCGTAACCCGATATTCCGTGTTGCAGATAAAACAAAAAGCGGGCGGAAATTATGATGCCGAGTTTTTCGCAAGGCGCATTACGGGGATTTTGTTGGTAGTGCTGTCCCTTTGTATCGTTGGTGTTAATATTTTATCCGCCATACAAGAACGCGGTACAGTTTTTCACGAAATCATTATGATTGCTATCGCAGCATATACATTTACTAAAATCACTATTGCTGTTATAGGAATGGTTAAGGTGCGGCACACCGCTTCGCCTGTGCCGAAAACACTACGCAATATATCCCTTTCTGACGCGAGTGTTTCGGTCTACTCGTTGCAAAGGTCAATGCTCGCATCCTTTCCCGGTATGGCGGCGAGTGAAATTCAACTATTTAATATTCTGACAGGCACGGCAGTATGGATGCTCGTGCTGTTGCTCGGAATAAATCTTATTGGAGGAAAATATATAAATATGGCTAAATCAAAAATCGTAAAGGCAAACAGAAAAATTGCCGAGGCAGTAACTGCAGGCTACAAGAAAATCGAAAAGGGTGTAGTAGACGGTTACACCAAAATTGAGGATAAATTTGTCGACGCTTATCTCACTAAAGACGGCGAAACCGTCGAAGAGGCAAAAGCTCGATTAAAAAAGGAAAATAAATAAACAGGCGAGCTTATACCTCTTTTATTTTAACAAACGAAAAAACCAATTTTTTCTAAAAAAGTCTTGACAACCAAAAAACTTGGTGCTATCTCTTATAATGGTATATGTTCTGTACGGACACGTTTAAGCAATACGAAAATTAAGTGTTAAGTAAAAGAGGTTAAAACAATGAAAGACATTTTTACCGCTCCCTTTGTGGAGGAAATGAGAAAAACTACCGCAAATATGTACCGTCTCGGCTGGGACGAGCGCAACGGTGGAAACATCAGTATGATGTTGGATACCGCGGAGGTAGAGCAATATCTGGATGTAAATCAGGTTATTCGCACCCTGCCGTTGGGCTTTGACGCGGCGGATCTCGTTGGCAAAATTTTTATTGTTACGGGCACGGGCAAGTATTTTAAAAACGTGGATGCCGACCCCGAAACCAACCTTGGCATCGTTCGTATTGCCGAGGACGGACAAACGGCTGAATTGCTGTGGGGCTACAAGGATGGCGGAAAATTCACATCTGAATTCCCTGCCCATTTAATGAGTCATATGGCACGACTAAAAGTTGACCCCGAAAACCGTGTAGTTATGCACACCCATCCGACCTACACGCTGGCTATGAACTATGTTCACGAGCTGGATGAGGCAAAATTCACCCATAGCCTTTGGGAAATGTGTACCGAGTGCATCGTAGTATTCCCCGACGGTGTGGGAGTTCTGCCCTGGATGCTATGCGGCACCAACACTATAGGAGAAGCGACCGCCGAGAAGATGAAGGAATTTCGTTTAGTTGTCTGGGGAATGCACGGTATCTATGGCGCAGGCAAGACTATGGACGAGACCTTTGGCCTCATCGAAACGGTAGAAAAGGCGGCACAAATATATATGCTCACGGCGCACCTGCCCCGCGTTAACACGATAAAAGACAAGGAAATGGTCGAATTGGCAGAGTTCTTCGGCGTAGACTATCGCAAGGACTTTTTAAAACTGTAACAATGACCGCAAAAACAGTTATTAGTGCGGTGTTATAAAAAATCCCAAGTCGTAAGACTTGGGATTTTTTGGCTTGTTCTGCTTGTTTAGGTGACATCATTTCCCTTCCAATAAGTATTGCAGCATCTTTTCGGGATTTTCTAAAAATCGTTTTGTTATTTGATAATGCTCTGTATCTTTATAGTTCACCTTCCTGATTCCTTCCTCGGAAAATTCAAGGATATCGGCATTAGGTAAGGTCATTAATATCGGTGAATGAGTTGCGATTATAAATTGAGAGTCTTTCTTTACTAATTCGGTAATTTCAGCCATTAAGGTAAGAAGTCGCATAGGCGACAGTGCTGCTTCGGGTTCATCCAATATATAAAGTCCGTTGCCAAAAAATCTGTTTTGCACAATTGATAGAAAACTCTCGCCGTGTGACTGATTATGTAAAGACACCCCGCCGTAACTTTCAATTACCAAAGGGTCAAACGAAGATTCTTTATCCATATCGTCAATATTGGTAGCAACATTATAAAGACTCTCTGCGCGAAGAAAGAACCCATCTTTGGCATATCCGCGTTTCGCAACAGTAATATGCTGGAAAAGTTCAGAATGGGTAGCGTTTGTCTGAAAAGTGAAGTTTTTCGAGCCGCCCTCAGCATTAAAACCATATGCCACAGCAATAGCTTCAAGCAACGTAGATTTACCGGTACCGTTTTCACCCACAAAAAAGGTTACATTAGATGAAAAAGAGAGTTGCTTTTCTTTCGATAGGAACTTTATGATAGGTAAATTGTTTAAATATGAGTTTTTGTCTAAATTGTTATCAAATAAAATGCTGCTTATATATTTGGCAGTAGTCATATTTATCACCAAAATAATTATAGCATAGAGAAATAAATATGGCAACCAAATCACGCGAGGTGTGGCGTGCTGTTTGACCGCGGCGCCAATTATTCTTTGAATTATATTCTTTACCTAAATCTCATCCCCTCTTGCGGTGCAAGTCGGATCGTAGCC
>JAZULY010000147.1:0-11144 GCA_045603355.1 Acutalibacteraceae bacterium
TCTTCGGTTATAATTTGTATTCTGGGGTTGCTGCGGTACCGATTAGGGTTTGACGGTCTGCCGTGGAATATCGATATCGCCTTAGTTGCGCAGTTTTTCTTCCATTTAGGCTACCGCTTTAAGCAGAGTGAAAAGGCGCAAAGCCTTATATTCCGTGAAAAAACGACCGCGTTTTTACTCACATCAGCCGCACTTCTCATTATTAATGTTGCGGCGGGAATTTTGTGTATGAAGCTGTCGGGATCGTCACTCGATATGTCGGTAGGCCTTTACGGAAACGAGCCTTTAACTATGCTTTCAGCTCTCGCGGGCATACTCCTTACGGTTTGCATATCGAATAGAATAAATTTAAAATTTTTAACATATCTCGGTCAGAATACCATGATAATCTTCTCGTGGCATTCGAGAATTATTATGGTGCTGTGCGATATGATTTTTGCATATTTCGCCGTGCTGCAGGGCGCTGACCTTGTAAGTCGGGCTATTTATGCCGCAATAGTTACCGCGGTAGCACTCATAGTATTAATACCCGTAAATGAGCTTATAAAACGAACAAAGGCACATAAATTATTTGGTGTATAAAATGAAAAAACTCTCAAACGAACAAATAGTTTTTTTAGACCTCGCACGGCGTGGGATATCAGAAAAAGAATACCCGATGCTCGAGGTTGAAATACTTAAAAACACCGACTGGAACAAGGTTATTAAAGAGGCGGTTTCGCAGGCTGTACCCGCGCTGCTTTTTGACGGCGCCGAGCTTTACCGCGAATATATACCGAAAGAGCTTTATATCAGGTGGAAAAGCCTGGTAGTTCGCTATATTTCGGGCAATATGAAGGTTCTATCAGCGCAGAACAAACTCATAGAACTGCTCGAGAAGGGCGGCTACAGGTATTGGATAATCAAGGGTTTAACCTCTGCCGCTTTTTATAAAAGGCAGGACCTGAGAATGTCGGGGGATATTGACTTTTTAATTGATACAGACGCGCGCGAGTCACTTGAAAAAACACTTATTAGTGACGGATACGGTAAAGAGGATACCAACCACGAGGTTCATATTAACTTTATGAAATACGGCGTCAGCCACGAAATGCATTTTGCCGTTCCCGGTATACCGAAGAACGCCGCGGGTGACATTATACGCGAATATATTGCCAAAAAATTCGAAGGCTACAGTATATGCGAGTCTTCTTTTGGCGCCACCGCCTTCCGCACTCCCGATAAAGCCACCCACGCCCTTATAATGATACTGCATATGCAGTATCATATGGTGAACGAGGGACTCGGTATGCGCCACATAAGTGACTGGGCAAGCTTTCTGTCCGCCACTGCAAATGATGACTTCTGGCAGAATGACTTACTACCGCTGCTTCGCAAAACGGGACTTTTCAAATATGCCTGTGTTTTAACGAGGCTTTCTGCAGATTATCTCGGCACCGCAGACCCCGATTGGGCAAAAGACGCGCCGCAAGAGGTTGCCGACGCGCTGCTTTACGATGTGCTGTCTGCAGGCAACTTCGGCCGAAAGGATGAAATGCGCTCTAAGAGCGCTATTATGGTGTCGTACGATAAGTCCGGCAGACTTAAAAGCCTTGCGCGCCGTTTGCATTCCACCGTCGGACATCACTATCCGATATGCGAAAGGGTAAAGGTTTTATATCCCGTTTTCTATTTTTATCATTCGTTAAAGTATGTCGTGTTGTCACTATGCGGCCGCCGTCCCGGTTTTGCGGGTATGAAAACTGCCGCAGACGAGCGCAGCCGCCTCTATAGTGAACTTCGTATGTTTGAAATAAACGATTAAAGCACCGTGAAAACAGTGCTTTCTCTTTTTTATTGTTGTAAAATGGCTTTATTTATGGTAGAATAAATTAAATATGTACTATTGGTGATTTTATGCGAATGCGGAAAAAGAAAAATCTCGAAAGCAGGCTGGAGGCTTGCCTTGACAGACTTATAATTATAGACCTTGATGTTTCAGAGCGTGACTTTAGTCTGGCTGAAAACCGTCGGGACTACATAGATTTCAGTCGGTATTTTGAAAAGGAAGCGCCTATTCATCTCGAAATCGGTTGCGGAAAGGGTCAGTTTGCCTGCGAAATGGCAAAAAGGCATCCCGATATTAACTTTATAGCCGTCGAGAAAACCGCCAATGTAATCGTCAGCGCGGCCGAGAGTGCGAAACGGCAGGGGATAAAAAACCTTGTATTTATGCGCAGCTGTGCCGAATATCTGCCGAGTTATATAAGGCCCGATTCGGTAGAGCGGCTTTACCTTAATTTTTCCTGTCCGTTCCCCAAGAAAAAATACGCGAATCACCGACTAACGGCGTCCCCGTTTTTAAAGATTTATAAGCAGCTTTTAAAGAAAGATGCCGAGATTCATTTTAAGACCGATAATAAAGGCCTTTTTGAATTTAGCTTAGAGCAACTAACAGGGGACGGCTATGCCCTTAAAAATGTTTCACTCGATTTACACGCGAGTGATTTTGAGGGCAACATTGTAACCGAGTATGAGCAGAAATTCGTGTCTCAAGGCTTGCCTATATACCGCCTTGAAGCGTTTTTAAATAATTAAACTATAATAAGGAGAATGTATCATGTTTTTTGATGAGCTTAAAAATTTAGACAGTGAGGTTTATTCCGCTTGTAATGATGAGCTGACCCGTCAGCGCCACAATATCGAGCTTATTGCCTCTGAAAATATCGTATCCAAGGCGGTGCTCTTAGCGGCAGGCACAGTGCTTACCAATAAGTATGCCGAGGGTTATCCTGCACACCGTTATTACGGCGGCTGCGGATATGTTGACGTTGTTGAGGATATCGCACGTGAGCGCGCAAAGAAGCTTTTCGGCGCAGAGCACGCAAATGTTCAGCCGCACTGCGGCGCTAATGCTAACCTCGCCGCATTTTTTGCCCTTGTGAAGCCCGGTGACACCGTTATGGGTATGAATCTTGCCCACGGCGGCCATCTTTCCCACGGCTCACCCGCAAATATTTCGGGTAAATACTTTAATATCGTGCCCTACGGCGTTGCTGATGATACTCAGGTAATCGATTATGACGAGATGGAAAGAATTGCTGTAGAGTGCCAGCCTAAGCTCATAGTAGCGGGTGCGAGCGCATATCCGCGTGTTATCGATTTTAAGCGTATCCGCGAAATTGCCGATAAGGTCGGCGCATACTTAATGGTGGATATGGCTCATATTGCAGGTCTTGTTGCGGCAGGTCTTCACCCCAGCCCCGTACCTTATGCCGATGTTGTAACCACCACCACCCACAAGACACTCAGAGGCCCGCGTGGCGGTATGATACTTTGTAAAGAGTCGCTCGCAAAGCAGATAGATAAGGCTGTTTTCCCCGGTACTCAGGGTGGTCCGCTTATGCATATTATTGCCGCTAAGGCGGTGGCACTCGGTGAGGCATTAACACCCGAATTCAAAGAGTATCAGCAGCAGGTAATTAAAAATGCCAAGGCGCTGTCCGAGGCACTTGTAGCCGAGGGCTTCGACCTTGTATCGGGCGGTACGGATAACCACCTTATGCTCGTGGATTTACGTAAGTTTGATATTACGGGTAAGGAGCTTGAAAAACGTCTTGATGAGGTACATATTACCCTCAATAAAAACGCAATACCTAACGACCCGCAAAGTCCGTTTATTACAAGCGGTGTGAGAATCGGTACACCCGCAGTAACCTCCCGCGGTTTTAAGGAAAATGAAATGAAGCTAATTGCCGGTTGGATAAAGAAAACCGTAACCGATTTTGAAAATTCTAAGGAAACGGTTGCAGCCGAGGTTATGGCTCTGTGCGATAAGTTCCCGATATACGAATAACGGTACGGCTTGAAAAAAATAGAAATTTATGGTATAATGACAATTATAGGGGGAAAAGAAGATGAAATTCATAGAAGTTGATACATATGAGGAGCTTAGTCGTCTCGGCGCCGACATTATTGCCGAGCAGGTAAAGAGTAAGGCGGATTCTGTCTTAGGCCTTGCTACAGGTTCTTCTCCCGTTGGTATTTATAAAAATCTTATAGACGATTATAACAATGGAAAACTTGATTTTTCGAGCATTACGAGCGTTAACCTTGACGAATATATCGGACTTACAGCCGATAACGATCAAAGCTACCGCTATTTTATGAATACAAACCTTTTTGACCATATTAATATTGATAAGTCGCGCACCTTCGTTCCGAGCGGTGTGGCAGGTGATATTGCGGCTGAGTGCGAAGCGTATGACGCTAATATTGAGCGCCTCGGCGGCATCGATATTCAGCTTCTCGGCATCGGTCTTGACGGTCATATCGGCTTTAACGAGCCAGACAGCGTATTCATTAAGCCTACCCACGAGGTAAAACTCGATGAGTCAACCATTCAAGCTAACGCTCGCTTCTTTGAGAGTATCGACGACGTACCCAAATCCGCAGTTACTATGGGTATGGGCGGTATTATGAGCGCTAAAAAGGTACTGCTTATTGCAAACGGCGAAGCGAAGCGCGATATCGTCGAAAAGGCGTTTTTTGGTCCTATAACCCCTGCTGTTCCCGCGTCTATTTTGCAGCTCCACAATGATTTGGTGGTAATTTATAGTAAAAAATAAATAGGTGTAAAAAAATGGATAAGTATTTAGCTAAGGCTCTGGGCGAATATGGAATTACCGAAACGCAAGTAAAGGATATAAAAGCTTTTGGAGGCGGTCATATTAACCGCACCTATCTTGTTACAACCGATGAAAAGGTTTATCTTCTTCAGCAGATAAATCATAAGGTGTTCAAAAATCCCGAGGGACTTATGGATAACTTTGCCAAGGTAACGGAGTTTATTAAGGGTAAGATTCGCGAAAAAGGCGGTGACCCCGAGAGAGGAACTCTGACCGTTATCAAAACCCTTAAGGGTGAGAACTTTACAGTTACCGAAAAGGGCGAGTATTTCCGACTTCTCATTTTTATTGAAGCTATGGCTATAAATGAGTCTAATGACCCAAAGGTATTAGAATCCGTAGCATCAGGTTTCGGTAAGTTTCAGAATATGTTGGCAGATTATCCTGCTGATACTCTCTTTGAAGTAATCCCTAATTTCCACAATACCTCTAAGAGATATGACTCCTTCGAGCGTGCCGTTAATAATAATTTGGCAGGCCGACTCGACTCTGTTAAAGAGGAGGTTGAGTATGTTCGCTCAATGAAGGACAAGATAGGCATTATTGTTGACGGTATAGCTGACGGTAGTATTCCGCTTCGCGTAACCCATAACGATACTAAACTCAATAATGCTCTTTTCGATAATGATACGATGGAATGTATCTGCGTTATCGACCTTGATACGGTAATGCCGGGCTCCTATCTTTATGACTACGGTGATGCTTTGCGTTTTGCAGGCTCTTCGGCGGCTGAGGACGAAACCGATCTCGACAAAGTGTATTTCGATATGGAGAAGTTCTCTGCATTCACCAAAGGCTATCTGGCCGAGGTTAAGGACGTTCTCTGTGAAAAAGAAATCGAGCTTTTACCATTCTCTGTAGAGCTTATGACCTTTGAATGCGGTATGCGTTTCTTAACCGACTATCTCAACGGAGATACCTATTTCAGAATTCACTACATAGATCAAAATCGTGACCGCGCAAGAAATCAGTTCAAGCTCTCTCGCGATATTGACAGTAAGCTCCGGGATATGTCAAAATACATATACGAACTAATAAAATAAGCATTAAAGCAACGGCTCGCCGTTGCTTTTTTGTTTAAAAAAACATATATCCATCAATACTTATTAAAGAATAGAGAATAATGCTTGACAAGGGGGTAGTGAGAAGGGTAAAATATATTGTGATTAAGTATACCATAATAATATATATTATTATATAGATAAGGCGATGATGACGTGGGTAGCCCGTGCACCGCCGTACATAGAAAGAAAAGGAGAGTATTATGGCAAATAAAAACTCAGGCAATGAAAAGAAGAAAAAAGAAAATGCGCCGACTGCGCCTAAAAAGAAATACTACGCGCCGAAGAAAAACACTCAAAACAGCGCTAAACGAAATGCGCCGAAGACGTATAAAAAATCGGCAGCGCCGACGCGCCGAAACAGCAACACGAAAAAGCGCGAGAATACAAAACCGATGCATATTATACCGCTCGGCGGTCTTGGTGAAATAGGTAAAAATATCACTATCTATGAATATGACGGCGATATGATTCTGGTCGACTGCGGTATGACCTTTCCCGATGAAGAAACCCCAGGTATCGATATCGTAATACCCGATTTTAATTATGTTCTTGAAAACAAGGATAAAATTAAGGGCTTGGTGCTGACCCACGGTCACGAGGACCATATAGGCGCCATTCCGTACCTTTTGAAGAACTTTAATCTGCCCATCTACGGAACACGGCTGACACTCGGCCTTGTTGAGGGCAAGCTTAAAGAGCATAATCTTTATTCTTCGGCGCAACTAAATCCCGTAAAGCCCGGTGATATAGTTCGCTTAGGTGCTTTTTCGGTAGAGTTTATTCACGTTAACCATTCCATTCCCGATGCGGTCGGCTTCGCAATTCGATGTGCTGCGGGCGTAGTCGTTCATACGGGTGACTTTAAAATCGATACAACCCCGATAGACTCACAGGTAATTGATATCGCTCGTTTTTCCGAGCTCGGTAAAGAGGGCGTGTTGGCTCTGCTTGCTGATTCTACCAATGCCGAGCGACCCGGCTTCACGGCGTCGGAGAGAATAGTGGGAGACTCCTTCTCAAACCTCTTTAAGCAGGCGGGTAAGCACCGAATAATCGTTGCTACCTTCTCTTCAAACATCCACCGTATTCAGCAGATAATTGATGAAGCTGTCAACTGCGGCAGAAAGGTTGCGGTATCGGGCAGGAGTATCATAAATGTCGTTAATATAGCGGCAGAGCTCGGCTACCTCAACGTTGCCGACGGTGTGCTTATCGAGATAGAGTCTATTAAGAAATATAACCCGGAGCAGCTCGTTATTATCACAACGGGCAGCCAGGGTGAGCCTATGTCTGCGCTTCACCGTATTGCTTCGGGTGAGCACCGTAATGTAGAGATAGTGCCGGGCGATATGATTATTATTTCGGCAACGCCTATACCCGGTAACGAAAAGCTGGTAAGCAAGGTTATAAATGAGCTTATGAAGCGCGGTGCTAAGGTGGTTTACGAGAAGATGTACGATGTACACGTATCGGGTCACGCCTGTCAGGAAGAACTTAAGCTTATGATGAGCATCGTAAAGCCGAAATATTTTATACCGCTTCACGGTGAGCAAAAGCATCTCACTAAGCACGCAGTCCTCGCGCAGGCGATGGGTATACCGAAAGAAAATACCCTTATTTCATCCAACGGCAGCGTTATTGAGTTGACGAAAAACAGCATAAAAACGGTAGATACCGTACCCGCGGGCAGGGTGCTTGTTGACGGACTCGGTGTAGGTGACGTTGGCAGCATAGTGCTGAGAGACCGTCTGCATTTAGCCGAGGACGGTATTATAATTATCGTTCTGACTATGGACTCCGTCACGGGCGAAGTCGTATCAGGACCCGATGTTGTATCGCGAGGATTTGTATATGTAAAAGAGTCGGAAGAACTGATGAGCGAAATCACAGAACTCTCCTACGATATACTCGAGCGGTGCTATATGCATAACCGAGGCGACTGGAATGCCATTAAGCTGAAACTTCGTGACGGTGTTTCTAAGTTCCTTTACGAACGTACCCGTCGCAGTCCGATGATATTACCGATTATTATGGAACTTTAACTAAAGGAAGGTGAGCCGATTGAAGGGGAGAAAAAACGGTGGTTTTGTACTGATTACCATCTTAATATTTGCGCTTTTTTTACTGCAAAGCGTTGCCTTGTTTTTCTATAACAAGACCGTTTTCTTCGTGAATATCGGCGTTTTCGTCCTGCTGTGTTCAGCTGCAGTTTTGTGTTATGTACGGGTGCGCACACTCGTCAGCAAAAGTATTACTGATGCCGCTCTCTTAATGACCGATGAGCGGACAACAGCCATAAACGATTTTACGGCGCCGACGGTGGTTTTATCCCGCAGTAATGCCGTTATGTGGTACAATAAAGCGTTTTCTTCGTCTTCGGACGCCGCAAAAAATATGCTCGGTGTAAATTTCCGCGAGCTTATAGGTGAGGCGGCTTTTGATAAACTGATAACTGCAAAGAGTGCCGATGTAGGACTTTTTAACCGCATTTATAAATTGCTACTATTATCAGATGGAGATAATAAGGTTATATATTTTATCGACCAGACCTCTCTTAAGAAAACTGCGGCAGAATACCGTTTCTCGCGCCCTGTTGCTGCGCTTTTTGAGATCGACTCACTCGATCAGATTTTAAATGATGTTAAGGATAGCCGCAAGGCGCAGATCTGCGGTGAGATACAAGATCTGATTGAAAAATGGTTTTCCACCACGGGCGGCATAATGCGCACGATATCCAACGAGCGTTTCTTCCTGCTTTTTGAGGAAAGGCATCTGCAAAGATTCGAGGATGAAAAGTTCAAAATACTCGAAATAGTGCGTAATTATGAGGTTAGCGGCAATAAAAGTTTAACACTTTCTATCGGTATTGGTCACGGCTGTAAAACCTTGGCTGAATGTGAGCAGTTAGCCCGCAAGGCGCTTGATATGAGCCTTAGCCGCGGCGGTGACCAGGCAGCCGTCAAAAGCCCCACAGAGGATTATAAATTCTACGGCGGCGCTTCTACCGTTGCCGAAAAGGGCTCGCGCGTTCGCGCCCGTACTACTGCAAACTCACTCTGCGAGCTGATAAACGCGGCAGAGAATGTAATCGTGATGGGCCACCGATATTCCGACCTTGATTCTTTAGGCGCGGCATTCGCTCTGTCCCAGATAGCAGAGCTTTCAGGCAGACCCGTGCATATCGTTCTTGAAAAAGAAGAAACTATGGCGGCGTCACTGCTATCCTACATCGAAAACGCAGGCTATAAAGAGCTGATAATTTCGGGCAAGAAGGCGGCAGAATTTACAGATGAGGGCACATTGCTTATAGTGGTTGATACCCACCGCCCGTCCTTTACCGACAGTCCAGAGTTATTAAGCGCCGCAGGCACTGTGGCGGTTATTGACCACCACCGAAAGGCAACCGATTATATTGACTCAGCCGTTATTTTCTATAACGAAACGGTAGCATCCTCGGTATGCCAGATGGTAGCCGAGCTTTGGCAGTATATAAGCCACGACCCGATAGGCAAGGTGGCAGCCAATGCGCTGCTCGCGGGAATTATGCTTGATACTAAAAATTTCGTACTTAATGTAGGCGTGCGCACCTTTGAGGCTGCGGCATTCCTGCGCAAAAACGGCGCCGATACCGTTCTCGTTAAAAAGATGTTCTCGGATACGATGGAGATTTACAAAAAGAAATACGCCGTTATTTCATCGGCGCAGCTGTATAACGGCTGTGTAGTCGCCATAAATCCTGAGGAGTGTGCCGATACCCGTATGGTAGCGGCTCAGGCGGCGGATGAGCTGATGAGTGTAAATCAGGTTAAGGCGTCATTTGTAATGTACCCCGAGAAGGGTAGTATAAATATATCCGCGCGTTCTTACGGTGAGATAAATGTTCAGCTTGTAATGGAGGCGCTCGGCGGCGGCGGTCACAGAACTATGGCTGCCTGCAGTATAAAAGATTCTAATTTTGAAGAGGCTCTCACGTCGCTTCAGGCCGCAATAGATAATTTACAGTGAAAGGTGATATAAAATGAAGGTTATTTTATTACAGGATGTTAAAGGTCAAGGTAAAAAGGGCGAGCTTTGCAATGTTTCCGACGGCTATGCCCGCAATTTCCTTTTCCCGAAGAACTTAGCCATTGAGGCGAATACGGCGGCTATGTCCGAGCTTAAAAGCCGAGAGGATGCAAAGGCTCACCACATTAAAGAGGAAAAGGCTGCTGCAACAGCACTCGCTAAGAAAATAGAGGGCTCGAAGGTTTCCATTCCTGCCAAGGCGGGTGCAAACGGTAAGCTCTTCGGCTCGGTTACCTCAAAAGAGGTAGCGCAGACCGTGGGAACTCAGCTCGGCATCGAAATCGACCGCAAAAAGCTCACCGTTCAGGATATTAAAAATTATGGCGAATATACCGCAGAAATCAAGCTTTATACCGGTATTTCTGCAAAATTTACCGTAGAGGTTAAGCCTCAATAAATAATCCGAATCAGGAGAAAAAACAATGGCAGACGAAAGATTAATCTTAGATTTTGACGGTCAGCGCTTACCCTATTCGCGCGAGGCTGAGCAGAGTATCCTCGGCGCTATCATCGTCGACCCTGTGCGCAGTTTTTCCGAAATCAAGCGTAACGTTAAAGAGGAGTATTTCTTCATTCCGCAGCACCGCGAGATTTTCACCACCCTTTCGCATATGTTTGAAATCAACCATTCAATCGATTTCATAACCCTTATCGAAAAACTTCGCGATAACGGCGTTTATGATGAGGCAGGCGGTAAACGCTATATTACCGAGCTTGCCGAAATGGTGCCGTCGGTTGCCAATATAGGTACATACGTAGAAATTATCAAGGACCGTTTTTTAACCCGCTCGTTAATCCTTGCGGCGCAGAATATAATTACCGACGCTAATGAGAGCACCTTAGAACCCGATAAGCTGATAGAAAGCGCCGAACAGCGAATTTACGATATCCGTCAGGGTAGAAATTCTACGGGTCTTGTGCATATAGCAAAGGTAATTACCGATGAAACCTATGACCGTCTTACCAAAATTAACGACCCCGAAACGAG
Source organism: Acutalibacteraceae bacterium (assembly GCA_045603355.1). GTDB lineage: Bacteria > Bacillota > Clostridia > Oscillospirales > Acutalibacteraceae > SIG565. The sequence continues at coordinate 10,785 of JAZULY010000147.1, forward strand.
GGAGGACTATATCGGTATTCCCACTGGAATCGGTGAACTTGATAAGGTAATTACGGGTCTTCATAAATCCGACCTTATAATCGTCGGCGCGCGTCCCGGTATGGGAAAAACATCCTTTGCCCTTAATATCGCAAGAAATGCCGCCTTTAAATCGAAAAAGAAGGTTTGCTTCTTCTCGCTTGAAATGACACGCGACCAGTTAGCACAGCGTCTTTTATCGAACGAAGCGTCTATTGAGTCAACCAAGCTGCGCACGGGTGAATTGACACCCGAAGAATGGGTTCGGCTTGCCAATGCGGGTAAGGAACTCTCTAAAACACAGATATAAGTCGGAGGCCAAGCGGTCTTAGGAAGACAAAC
>JAZULY010000148.1:0-6540 GCA_045603355.1 Acutalibacteraceae bacterium
CAACGAGATCGGTTAATCATGACTTCGGTAAAATTCTTTTATGACCTCGGTACCATAAGTGGATTTGAGGTCAAGGGTCACTGCACTACGGACAGTGACGATATGCTCGGCAAAATTGTTTGCTCGGCAGTTTCTTCGGCGGCCTATATGGCAGCCAATACTGTTACCGAAATCATTAAAGAGGAAGCGCACGTAAGTGTCGATGATGCTCGAATGGTTTTAAGGGTAAAAAATCCGTCAAAAGAAACCGAAACGGTGCTGGGCGGTTTTAAACTGCATATCGAGCAGTTAGCAGAGCAGTACAGCAGTAACATTAAAGTTTATTCGGAGGTGTAATTCATGTTAAAGATTAACATTCAGTTATTTGCTCATAAAAAAGGTATGGGTTCCACAAAGAACGGCCGTGACAGTGAAGCTAAACGCCTTGGTGTTAAGCGCGCTGACGGACAGTTTGTATTAGCTGGTAACATCATCGTTCGCCAGAGAGGAACACATTTTCATCCGGGCAACAATGTAGGTATCGGTTCTGACGATACTCTGTTTGCTTTAATAGATGGAAAGGTTAAGTTCGAAAGAGTTGGCCGTGACCGCAAGCAGGTTAGCATCTATGCTGTTGAGCAGTAATTAAGCATTTAAGCCCGAGGCTACTCGGGCTTTTATTTTTATTGTAATGGAGTATTATTTATGTTTGTTGATGTAGCGAAAATACATCTTAAAGCAGGAAACGGCGGTAACGGTGCTGCCACCTTTCACCGAGAAAAGTATGTAGCGGCAGGCGGTCCCGACGGTGGAGACGGCGGTCGCGGAGGGGACATCGTTTTTAAGGTGGACGATAATTTGTCCACCCTTGCCGATTTCCGTTATAAAAGAAAATATATTGCAGAGGACGGTCAGAAGGGCGGCTCTAACCGCTGTACGGGCAAAAGTGCGCCTAATCTCGTGATAAGCGTTCCGCGCGGCACACTCGTAAAGCAGGCTGATACGGGCAGAATTATTGCCGATATATCGGGCGATGAGCCTGTAGTTATTGCCAAGGGCGGTAACGGCGGCTGGGGCAATATCCATTTTGCAACCTCAACGCGCCAGATACCGCGTTTTGCTAACGACGGTCAAAAGGGCGAGGAATTAGATGTTTGCTTAGAGCTTAAACTGCTCGCCGACGTAGGACTTATCGGTTTCCCGAATGTAGGTAAATCTACCCTTGTGTCGGTTGTAAGTGAGGCAAAGCCTAAAATTGCCAACTATCATTTTACTACCCTTACACCCGTGCTCGGTGTTGTAAGAATGGGTGAGGGCAGTTCCTTTGTTATGGCAGATATCCCCGGTCTTATCGAGGGCGCAGGCGAGGGCGTCGGACTCGGCCACGAGTTTTTACGTCACGTTGAGCGTTGCCGTCTGCTTATCCACGTTATTGATATTTCGGGCAGCGAGGGCAGAGACCCGATAGATGATTTCGAGAAAATCAATAAGGAATTAGCGGTTTTCAGCGAGGAGTTATCAACCCGCCCGCAGATAGTCGTCGGCAATAAGTGTGACCTTACCGACGAGCAAGAGGTAGAGCGTATTTCTAAATACTTTACCGACCGCGGTTATGCCTTTTTCCCAATTATGGCGGCTATTGCCGAGGGCACCGAGGCGCTTATTAATCATACCGCGGCTCAGCTCGCAACCCTGCCCGCCATTAAGATTTACGAGCCCGAGGTTATCACCGAGAATGTAGTGGTCGACTTTAAGGATAGACAGACCTTTACCGTTAATTATCGCGACGGTATCTATTATGTGGACGATGCCGATTGGATAGACGACGTTATGAATAAGGTTGATCCGGATGATTATGAGTCACTTCAGTATTTCGAGCGCGTGCTTCGACAAAGCGGCATTATTAAGGCGTTAGAGCAGGCGGGCGCGGGCGAGGGAGATACTGTGAGTATCTGCGGTGTCGAGTTCGATTACGTGTCATAGGTGAAAGAGAATGGATGCTAAACTTTTAAATCCTGCGGTGCTCGCCTTTGTGGGGGACGGTGTTTACGGTCTGCTCGTTCGCGAAAAATTAGCAAACACCTCGCGCAAATCGGGGGACCTGCACAGCCTGTCGGTAAAACTTGTTAATGCCTCGTCACAAAGCCGAGCATTCGAGGTTATTAAGGACAGACTAAGTGAGGAAGAAATGGCTATCTTCAAAAGAGGCCGCAATTTTCACACCTCGAACACACCGAAGCACTCAACTAAGCGGGAATACCATACCGCAACAGGCCTTGAAGCGCTTTTCGGTTATCTTCACATAAACGGCCAGAGTGACCGAAAAAATGAATTATTCACCTTTATATGGGAAAACTTTCAAGGAGAACTTTAATTTCGGGTGATCTTCTTGACGGGAAAAATTAAAAGCGAGTGGCTTATAGATTTGCTCTATATCACGGTTGGCTGCAGCATTTATGCCGCGGCGGTGATAGGACTTATCGAGCCTAATGAGATTTCACCGGGCGGCTTTACGGGTATTGCCGCGATGTTGAATTACTTATGGGGACTGCCCATCGGTACGGTGGTTTTCGTCCTTAATATACCGCTTTTAATTTTGCTTTATAAAAATTTCGGCGGTGGTTTTGTCATCAAAACTGCCGCCGCTACTTTTATTATGTCACTGACACTGAGTATTGCCGAATTTTTAATGCCTGCATATCACCTCGACGGTATTTTAGCCTCGGTTTTCGGCGGTGTGCTGTCGGGCTTTGGACTAAGTTTAGCACTCATACGCGGTGCTACTACGGGCGGCGCCGATGCCATAGCAAAGCTTGTTAATAAGCGGTTCACCCATTTCCCCGTAGGGCGACTCATAATGCTGATTGATTTAGCCGTAATACTACTATCTGCCGCGGTTTACGGCAATATAGAGAGCGCGCTTTATTCGGCAATTACCATATATGTGTCGGGCAAGGTGATTGACGCCGTACTTTACGGCGGTGAGCGCGGTAAAATGGTATATGTTATAACCTCCCATCCGCGCCGCGTGGCAACGGCTATTTACAACGCCATTAAAAGGGGAGTTACCAAAATCGATGTATCGGGTGGATACACGGGTGAAAAACGCGCAATGCTCTTGTGCGCTGTACGGATTCACGAGGTCGGCGCGGTACTGAGAACGGTCAGCCGCGCAGATGCTTCCGCCTTTACCGTCGTTGTTGAGGTCGGCGAGATAATCGGTCAGGGCTTTAAAAAGAGCAGTTGATACTTGTAATTTGTCTGCCTTTTTGTTAAAATCATTTTAGGAGATGATTTTAATGCAGAAAGTAAGGGTTAAAAAATTAAAGGATAAAGCAGTATTACCGACATATGGCTCAGAGTTTGCCGCAGGTGCCGACCTCTACGCGTGTGAGGATGGCGAAGTTACTATAAATGCAGGGGAAACCGTGCTTATCCACACGGGCATAGCCCTCGAAATACCGACGGGCTTCGCAGGTCTTATCTATGCGCGCAGCGGAATTGCCACAAAACGCGGACTGGCACCCGCCAATAAGGTCGGCGTCATCGATTCCGATTACCGCGGTGAAATTATGGTCGCGCTTCATAATCATTCTAATATTCCTCAGACTATTGCCGATTCAGAACGTATAGCACAGTTGGTCATCGCACCGTATCTGACGGTAGATTTTGTTGCCGCCGACTCTCTTGACGATACCGTTCGTGGTGAAGGCGGTTTCGGCTCAACGGGAACGGTTTAGGATTTAGGGTTTAGGATTTAGGGATTAGATTACCAATAAAAAAGCACTCAACTATCAAGTTGAGTGCTTTTTGCTATTATTTGTTTGCGTTGTATTCGGCAACTACTTTTCTGATCTTATCAGCGGGATTAAGAATCTGGCTTATCGAGTTATCGTAATTGAGTGTATCTATGAGCAGCGCGATGTACTTAGACATATTAACGTTGCAGTACCACGGCTTCTCGAGCAGTTCGGGCTCATTGTAGATAAGGTTGGTTGTGAAAATCTTATCTATGTAGCCGTTTTTATAGTACTCATCAAACTTCTCATAACCCTCAACAAAGAGGCCGAAGGTAGAAAAGATAAAGATGCGGTTTGCGCCGCGCTTCTTAAGACGCTCTGCAATATCGAGCATTGATTCACCCGAGGAAATCATATCGTCAACGAGGATAAGATCCTTGCCCTTAACGTCGGCACCGAGGAATTCGTGTGCTTCAATGGGGTTCTTGCCGTTTACGATAACCGAGTAGTTACGTCTTTTGTAGAACATACCGAGTTCTAAGCCTAAAACGGATGAATAGTAGATACATCTGCCCATACCGCCTTCGTCGGGAGATACTATCATTGTATGCTCGCGGTCAAGCTGAATATCGGGCACGCTCTTAAGCAGAGCCTTAATCATCTGGTAGGCGGCCTGAACGTTATCAAAACCGTCAAGCGGAATAGCGTTCTGAACGCGCGGGTCGTGAGCATCAAAGGTGATTATGTTCTTAACGCCCATTGATACGAGCTCCTGCAGAGCCATTGCGCAGTCGAGCGACTCACGCTTTGTGCGTCTGTGCTGTCTGCCCTCATAAAGCATCGGCATAATAACGGTAATACGGCTTGCCTTACCGCCGAAAGCCGCGATAATACGCTTTAAATCCTGATAATGGTCATCGGGACTCATCGGTACGGTCTTGCCGTACATTTTATAGGTAACGCCGTGGTTGAAGCAGTCGCAAATAATATATGCATCAAGGCCGCGTGCGGTGTGCTCAAGAACACCCTTTGCTTCACCCGAGCCGAAACGCGGACAGTTTGCAGGAATTACAAATGTTTCGTCCTCTTTTGCCTCTCTCCACTGCTTTAAATAGTAGTCTACCTTTGCGGAAATATCCTCACAGCCGCGCATGCTGATAATAGCAAGGTCGCCGTGCGGAGTGTGTTTGAAATCTACTGATGCCATATTTTTAACCCCCTGAAGTTTTTAACAATATATATAATACCACATAAAACTCCTTAAAAAAAGTCTTTTTTTCAAATTTTTACAACTTTCCTTAAAATTTTTATGTTGATACAATTCTTATTGTTTGGTATAATAAAGTGAATACGAATATTTTAAGGAGAAAGTACAATGGCTAAGGTTACTTTAATTGCCCATACACCCGACCCCGAGCGTACTATTGCGTGCGCAGCAAAACTCTGTTACAGCCCGTCTTCTATCGAAACGGTTCATCAGGGTCTTACCGACGAAAAGGTATCATCCTTTGTTGAAATGCTGTCCGAAATCGGTCACGAGAGTCCTATTGAGCACGCAAGCTTTACCTTTGGTATTGAGGGCGTTTCCCGCGCGTTACTCGCGCAGATTACCCGCCACCGTATGGCTTCATTTTCGGTACAGAGTCAGCGTTATGTAGCCGAAAACAGTTTTGAATATGTAACACCGCCCGAAATTGCGGGTGACGCTGAGGCTGAACGGATTTTCAAAGAGGCAATGGAGGAAGACCAGCGTCATTACGATGAAATAACCGCTATTTTAAAGGAAAAGCACATAAAGGTATTTTTGGCAGAGGGCAAGGATGAAAAGACCGCTGCGCGTATGGCAGAGAAAAAGGCTATTGAGGATGCTCGTTTTGTTCTGCCGAACGCGTGTGAGACCAAAATGATACTCACAATGAACTGCCGCAGTCTGCTTAATTTCTTCCGTCACCGCTGCTGCAACCGCGCTCAGTGGGAAATTCAGGATGTTGCAAATCAGATGCTCGCTTTAGTTAAGGGTGTCGCACCCGAAATTTTCAAAAAAGCAGGTCCGCCTTGTGTGGCGGGCGGCTGTCCCGAGGGTAAAATGTCCTGCGGAAAAGCCAAAGAAATCAGAGCACAGTACTTAAAAAAGGAAGATTAAAATGGGCAAGCTTATAGTAATCGAGGGGCTCGACGGCAGCGGTAAATCCACCCAGTTAGAACTGCTTCCCGTAACACTCAAAAAAATAGGAATTGACTGTAAAACGGTGTCCTTTCCCGATTATGAGAGTGACTCGAGCGCGCTTGTAAAAATGTATCTGTCGGGTAGGTTCGGGGACAAGCCGGGTGACGTTAACGCTTATGCCGCGTCTACCTTTTATGCCGTTGACCGCTTCGCGTCATATAAAAGCGCATGGGGTGAATTTTATAACGGCGGCGGTACCGTAGTAGCAGGTCGCTATACAACGTCGAATGCCGTTCATCAGGCGTCAAAACTCTCGCCCGATAAATGGGAGGATTTCCTCTCGTGGCTTTACGACTTTGAGTATAAAAAAATCGGTATTCCATCTCCCGATATGGTAATTTTCCTCGATATGCCGACCGACGTTTCTCAGAAACTTTTAGAAAAGCGTTACAGTGGGGATAATGATAAAAAGGATATCCACGAGCGGGATACCGAGTATCTCGACCATTGCCGCCGCGCCGCGCTCTTTACCGCCGAATATTCCGGCTGGCAGATAGTGCCTTGCGCTGAAGGCGGCGAGCCGAGAACGGTCGAAGATATAGCAGAGGACATTTTAAACAGAGTAAAAGCATTGTTTTAAACGGAGTAAAAATA
>JAZULY010000149.1:0-12729 GCA_045603355.1 Acutalibacteraceae bacterium
GGCAAAACCACGGTGGCGCTGCATTGCGTGGCCCAGGCCCAGAAGGCCGGGGGCACGGCGGCGTTTATCGACGCGGAGCACGCCCTTGACCCGGTGTACGCCTCCAAGCTGGGCGTGGACATCAACGAGCTGTACGTCTCCCAGCCCGACAACGGCGAACAGGCGCTGGACATCTGCGAGGCGCTGGTGCGCTCCGGGGCCATCGACATCGTGGTGGTGGACAGCGTGGCCGCACTGGTGCCCAAGGCAGAGATCGAGGGTGATATGGGCGACAGCCACGTAGGTCTTCACGCGCGTCTTATGTCGCAGGGCCTTCGTAAGCTCGCAGGCGTTATCTCTAAATCAAACTGTGTTGCTATCTTTATAAATCAGCTCAGAGATAAAATCGGCGTTATCTACGGCAGCAGCGAGACCACAACCGGCGGCCGTGCGCTTAAGTTCTACTCGAGCGTTCGTATCGATATCCGCAGAATTGAGTCACTCAAGGTAAACGGTGAGATTATCGGTAACCGCACCCGCGCAAAGATTGTTAAAAATAAGGTGGCTCCGCCCTTCCGTGAGGCAGAGTTTGATATTATGTACGGCAAGGGTATCTCCCGCGAGGGCGAGATAGTTGACCTCGGACTCAAGTTTGAGGTGCTTCGTCGCAGCGGTGCCTGGTTCTACTATGGTGAAACCCGTATCGGTCAGGGCAGAGATAACGTTAAGCAGTTGTTCCTTGATAATCCTGAGCTTGCTAAGGAAATTGAGGATAAGATTTACGAAACTATGAATAATTCGGGTAAAAACGAGGAGCCGACACCTGCCGTGGCAGAGGCGCCCGCAGTGCCCGAGACCGAAATTCGTCCCCGCAAAAAGGTTAATATCGATATCGCGGTTGACGAATAATGAGGATAGAAGAAATAAAGAAAAAACGGCAGCATTTAAGTGAAATTATACTCGGCGGCGGCGAGAGTTTTACCCTCGATACCGATTACTGCTGCGAAAAAGCGCTTCGGGTGGGGGATGAAATATCCGCCGATGACGCCAAAAAAATGCAGAACGAGTCGGATTATCGGCGCGCCGTATCCCGAAGTTTATGGTATATTGAGCGCGGGGATTTATCGCGAAAGAGCCTTGCTGAAAAACTTAAAAAGGCAGGCTTTAGTAGTGCTGCGCGTACACGGGCGGTAGAGCGTATGGTAGAGCTCGGTCTTATTAATGACCGAGAATATGCGCTGAGGCTCGCAGAGAGCCTGCTTAAAGGCTGTGTATCGCGCCGCGAGGCGACATTCAAGATGATAAACAAGGGACTCGACCGCGATACAGTGCGCGAGGCACTGGACTGCTTCGAGTGTGACCCCTGCGCGCAGATAAAGGCGCTTATTATAAAAAAATATAAAAATAAACTCGGCAGTGACGAGGATATCCGCAAGGTTTTCGCCGCGCTGCAGAGAAAAGGCTTTAATTACTCGGATATAAAACGAGTGCTTATGGCTTTTAGTGAAGAACTAAAGCACAGCGAGGAATAAAATGGCATATAAGGTTGCAATGGTGTCGCTCGGTTGTCCGAAAAATCAAGTCGATGCCGAAATGATGCTCTATTCATTAAAGGAAGCGGGTCTTGAAATAACCCCCGCCGAGGCTGATGCCGACGCGATTATTATCAACACCTGCGGATTTATTGAGGATGCAAAGGCAGAGGCTATTGAAAATATTTTAGAGGCGGCGCGCTATAAAAACGAGGGAAACCTGAAGGCTCTTATCGTTACGGGTTGTTTAGCAGAGCGCTACCGCGATGATATCACCGAGGAGATACCCGAGGTGGATTTAGTCGTAGGTATCGGCAGTAATAAGGATATTGCCGAGCTTACCATAAAGGCTATAGAGGGCGGCGCGCACAACAGTTATGGAGACAAAGAACTTCTTAATTTAGATGCACCGCGTATTCTCGGCGGTTTTCCCTTTACGGCATACTTAAAAATTGCCGACGGCTGTAATAACTGCTGTACATACTGCGCTATCCCCGAAATCAGGGGCAGAATGCGCAGCCGAACTATAGAGAGCATCGTAGCCGAGGCGAAAACATTAGCTTTGGGCGGTGTCAAAGAGCTTATCGTTGTCGCTCAGGACACTACGGCATACGGCGAGGATATCTACGGAAAGAGTGAATTGCCGCGACTGCTTAAAGAGCTTTGCAAAATAGACGGCATAAAGTGGATAAGAACGCTATATACATATCCCGACCGCATACGTGATGAGCTGCTCGATACGATAGCGAGCGAGGAAAAGCTCGTAGAGTATCTCGATATACCGCTGCAGCACGTAGACGGCGAGATACTGCGGCAGATGAACCGCAAGGGCGACCAAAAAACAATAGCCGAGTTAATAGACCGTATTCGTGAAAAAATACCGAATATCACCCTGCGCACCACCTTTATTACGGGCTTTCCCGGGGAAAGTGAAGAACAGTTCGAAACACTGCACGCGTTTATTAAGAAAACGCGGTTTGACAGGCTCGGCTGCTTTGCCTATTCGCCCGAGGAAAACACCCCTGCGGCAGGCTTCGATAATCAGATAGACGAGCAAATAAAGCAGGACAGAATGGAGCTTATAATGAACGACCAGCTGACTATATCAGCTGAGAAAAACGAGGAAAAGGTCGGCATTATAACCGAGGCTCTCGTAGAAGGCTACGACGACTATATCCGCTGCTATTTCGGCAGAACGCGGTTTGACGCCCCCGAAATTGACGGCAAAATATTCTTTACAACCACCCGTCCTTTAGTGATAGGTGACTTTGTAAAGGTACAAATAAATGATTCACTCGAATATGATTTATTAGGCGAGGTGGTAGAATGAAACTGAATCTTCCGAATAAACTGACCGTTGCGCGCATTATCGCAACCCCCGTTTTTATGCTTTGCTTAATGTGGAACTTCCCCGGTCACTATATACTGGCGCTCTTAATATTCATTGGTGCGTCGCTTACCGACTTGTTTGACGGAAAGTATGCCAGAGAGCATAATTTAGTTACCGATTTCGGTAAGTTTTTAGATCCGCTCGCCGATAAAATGCTCACCACCGCCGCCTTTATTGGCTTTACGGCAAAGGGTATAGGCTCGGGTATCGAGTGGATACTCTTTATCGTGCTTTTTCGCGAGTTTTTGATATCCTCTCTCAGACTCGTGGCAGTATCCTCAGGCGGCAAGGTAATAGCCGCAAATAAATGGGGCAAACTAAAAACAGTTATACAGATGACGGCTATTATATATGTAATAACCGCCGCCGCATTTATCGAGATTATCAATATCCCCGTGCTGACTACGATACTCGCTATTTTAGCAGATATATTACTCTGGACGTCTGCCGTGCTGGCTGTAGTCTCGGGTGTAATATACCTGTTTGATAATAAGGTCCATGTAGATCCTGAAAAATAACCCCAACGAGGAAAAAATTATGAAATGTAAGGTTTGCGGAAAAGAAGTGCCCGAATATTTTCGCGTTTGCGATGCCTGCGGTGCAGATATGACACCGCCTGCGGCAGAGCCTGTCGTAGCAGAGCAGCCGCTTGATTCTCAGCCGATAACGATACCGTCGGCAGCCGATTTATACGACCCGATTTCGCAAAAACTCAGCGCGAAATTCGGCGGCGCAGCCTTTCTTATCGCAGCGATTTTGTTTGCCGTTTATTCGGCAATATCGACCTTTATATTAGGCAGTCTGCCGATAATAGAGATAATAGCAACCGTAGCTATGTTTATGCTCTATGGGAAGGCGCGCGCAAAAGCCGATACATACGAATACCGTTCACCCCTTAAAATGATGAGCGGCGTAGCCCTTGCCGAATATATTATCGGTTGGGTGATAGTAGGTCTGTTTGCAGTCATCGGCGGACTTATTGCGCTGATGGGTGTTGCCTATGATTCGCTCGATTTGGATATGGCTGATGTCGGTGACTTTTCCGAGCTTGCTTCTTTGGGAATAGATTTAGAAACTATGCTCGGTATTGTCCTTGTGGTTTTCGGTGTTGTATTCGTAGTAATAGCCATAGTATGCATTTTCTTTAATATTTTCTGTATAGGCAGAATGCGTAAGTGCGCAAAATCTTTCGCCGATTCCTGCGAGTCGGGTGTTTGGTTTATTGAAAAGCTCGGCGCGGTTCGCGGCTGGCTTATCACACTCGGCGTTTTTCAGAGTTTAAGTGCGCTGAGTAGCCTTGCGTCGCTCCCCGCCGCACTTATGTCGAGTGCTATGGTAGACGAATCTATCGGTATCATCGGCGGCGCAGATATGCCGTCGCTTACATACGGTCTTACCGAGTCCCTCGCTACCCTGTCTGCCGGCAGTATCTTTTTAGAAGTAATAGGTATGGTTTGTATGGCAGTGGCGTTTTTCTTATTGGCGTCCTGCGCTAAAGAGGAAGAGAAAATTAAGTTTTAGTAGACAAATCGAAAAAAACTGATATAATGTAATATATAAATTAAATGCGCTAAAAGGGATTAGTAACCGCGACGAAACGCATCAGGGACGAAGACCCACCGACTGAAAGGTCTTCGGGCAGTAAAGCGCGGCGAATGCACCCGTCAGCACGCAGGCAGAAAGGGTCTTCCGAGTATTCCTGCGCGGTATGCCCCGTTACAGGCTTCACGAGTTATAAACAGGAGTGGAACCGTGGATAAAACCGCCTCCGTTGTCTTTTTGGGACAGCGGAGGCTTTTTATTTAAGTTATATATTGGAGGAGTTTGTTTGTTTGACAGAATAAAAGAGGATGTCGCCGCCGTTATGGACCGCGACCCCGCGGCTACCGGATTTTGGCAGGTATTTTTTCTGTATCCGGGTGTAAAGGCTATAAGAATGTACCGCCGCGCACATTTTTTCTATACCCATAAAATGTATTTTATCGCCCGTTGGATATCCCAGCGCGCGGTCAGAAAAACGGGCATTGAAATCCACCCGGGCGCAACGATAGGCCGCCGCCTTGTTATCGACCACGGCAACGGCGTAGTTATTGGTGAGACGACCGAAATCGGTGACGATGTACTGATTTATCAGGGCGTAACGCTGGGCGGTACGGGTAAGGATACGGGTAAACGCCACCCGACGATAGGCAATAACGTTATGATAAGCTCGGGCGCAAAGGTGCTCGGACCCTTTAAGGTTGGGGACAACTCGCGTATTGCGGCAGGTGCCGTAGTTCTCGACGAGGTACCGCCCGACTGTACCGTTGTGGGTGTACCCGCGCGTATCGTAAAGCGTGACGGCGTAAAGGTAACCCCGCTCGACCAGATACACATACCCGACCCCGTAGCGCAGGAAATCTGTAAGTTGGAAGTGAAAATTTCGGCGCTCGAAAAGGAAATCCGCAAACTAAGAGAGGAAGAATAATATGAAAATTTTTAACACATTGACAAGACGTAAGGATGAATTTGTTCCCGTAGAGGAGGGCAAGGTAAAAATCTATGCCTGCGGCCCTACCGTTTATAACTATATTCATATCGGTAACGCGCGCCCTCTGTGCGTGTTTGACGTTTTGCGCCGTTATCTTGAGTGGCGCGGCTACGAGGTTACCTTCGTGCAGAACTTTACCGATATCGACGATAAGCTCATTAAAAAGGCAAACGAGGAGGGCATTACCGTGCCCGAGGTTGCCGAGCGTTATATTAAGGAGTTCTGGGTAGACGCTAAGGGTATGAATATCCGCGAAGCGTCGGTTCATCCGCGCGCGACCGACAACATAAAGGAAATTATTGATATTATTAAGAGCTTAGAGGAAAAGGGCTTTGCCTACGAGTCACACGGCGACGTTTATTTCCGCGCCAAGAAGTTCGATGAGTACGGCAAGCTTTCCCACCAGCCGCTTGAGGATTTAGAGGCGGGCGCACGTATTTCGGTCGGTGAAATCAAGGAAGACCCGATGGATTTCTGCCTTTGGAAGGGCGCAAAACCGGGTGAGCCGTTCTGGCAGTCCCCATGGGGCGAGGGCAGACCGGGTTGGCATATCGAGTGCTCGGCTATGTCTACCCGCTATCTCGGCAAGACCATAGATATTCATTGCGGCGGTCTCGACCTTATCTTCCCGCACCACGAAAACGAGATAGCACAGAGCGAGTGTGCAAACGGCTGCGACTTTGCCCATTATTGGATGCACAACGGCTTTATTAATGTAGATAACCATAAAATGTCGAAATCCTTAAATAACTTCTTCACCGTTCGCGATGTTGCGAATGTTTACGGCTACGAGCCTATCCGTTATTTAATGATTTCCTCGCAGTACCGCAGTCCCATTAACTATTCTACCGATATTATCACGCAGGGCAAGAACGCGCTTGAACGCCTTTACACCTGCCGTGACCGTCTTGATTTTGCCATTTCTCACGCCGAGGAGGGCGGCGAAGCGCCCGCTTTTGTTTCAGAGCGTAAGAATAAGTTCATCGCCGCTATGGAGGATGACCTTAACACCGCCGACGCGCTGGCTGAAATCTTTAATCTCGCCCGCGATATTAACCTGCTTATCGATGCAGGCGGCAAGAAAAACGAACTCACCGCCGCGGCAGAAATAATGGATGAACTGACCGGTGTTCTCGGTATACTCTATAACCGTCAGCAGAACGACCTTGATAAAGAGGTAGAAGAGCTTATCGCTCAGCGTACCGAGGCGCGCAAAAACCGCGACTTTGCTACGGCTGACGCTATAAGGGATAAATTAAAGGAAATGGGAATTGTCTTAGAGGACACTCCTCAGGGTGTAAAATGGAGCAAAGTACAGTAAAAAAAGAGCCGCTGGGTAAGGGCTTTTATGTAAATGTGTCGCGTTCTCACACCTTCGGTACCGACGCGATAGTGCTGAGTAACTTTGCCGCCGCGACTCGGCGCGATAAGGCAGTAGACCTCGGCACGGGCTGCGGCATAATACCGCTTTTGCAGCTGCGCGACGGGTGTCTTTCGTCGGCGGTGGGAGTGGATATAAGTCGCGAGGCGTGTGACCTTGCCGAGCAAACCCGAACAGAGCTCGGTATCGACCGTTTTACCGTTGTAAACAGTGATTTAAAGGAGCTTAAAGGTAAGGTTGATTTCGGTTGCCATACGCTTGTTACCTGTAACCCGCCCTATAAGGCGGCGGGCGCAGGAATTGAGAGCAGAAACGAGAGAGAAAAGGTAGCGCGGCACGAGGTTGCCTGCACGCTAAGAGATATTATAGAGGTTTCCGCCCGTCTTTTGCAGACCTCAGGCAGACTTTGTATGTGCCACCGACCCGAGCGGCTTGCCGAAATGATGGCGGTAATGCGGGAGTATAAATTAGAACCTAAAAGACTGCGACTTGTCTGCCAGCGGGTGGGCGAGGAGCCGTGGTTAGTCCTCGTCGAGGCTAAAAAGTGCGCCCATACGGGCCTTCGTATCGCCCCGACACTCTACATAGAGGAAGACGGTGAGCTGTCAGGCGAAATGATAGAAATTTACGGAAGCTATAAGGAGGCGTATCTTTAATGGGTAAACTGTATGTTGTAGGTACCCCTATAGGTAACCTTGGGGATATGTCCCCCCGCGCGGTAGAGATACTGTCAAGTGTCGATTTTATAGCCGCCGAGGATACCCGCGTTACCGTAAAACTGCTTAATCATTTCGGCATAAAAAAACCGCTCATTTCCTACTTTGAGCATAACAAGTACGAAAAGGGCGAGGTTATAATCGACCGTATTTTAAAGGGGGAGGACTGCGCGCTTGTGAGTGACGCAGGTATGCCCGCTATATCAGACCCAGGCGAAATGCTTGTCGGTCAGGCAAGAGAAAGAGGTGTCGCGGTAGAAGCAGTGCCGGGTCCGAGCGCCGTTATTACGGCACTCGCGGTATCGGGTATGCCGTCGGGCAGATTTTCTTTTGAGGGATTTTTGTCGGTAAACAAATCGGCGCGCCGCGAACACCTTGATGAAATTAAAAACGACCGCCGCACCCTCATTTTCTACGAAGCACCCCATAAACTGCTCGCGACACTAACAGACCTTCATAAGGCTTTGGGTGACCGCAAAACAGCCGTTTGTAAGGAATTAACCAAGTTGCACGAAACGGTGAACAGGACAACTCTCGCCGAGGCGGTGGCGTACTATACCGAAAATCCGCCCAAAGGTGAATTTGTATTGATAATAGAGGGCGCAAAGGAGACGGAAAAACGCGAATACACAGTAGCCGAAGCCGCCGAAATGGCAAAGGCGCTGATAGAAGGAGGAACACCGCCGACCGCCGCGGCAAAGGAAATTGCCGCCGCAACGGGCATTAAAAAGGGCGATATATACGCCGCCGTTTTAAAGGGTTAATTTTTCTTAATTTCGCAACCCGTATAGTACCATAAAAGGATTTCCTTATAGGTATTGCCCTGCTGCGCCATATAATTTGCGCCGTTCTGGCTCATACCTACGCCGTGACCGTAACCGAAAACGGTAAAAATAAGGTTATCCCCATCGGTTTTAATTTCAAAATTTGCTGAGCGCAGGGAAAGTATAGAGCGAATTTCACTGCCTGAAAACTCCTTGTCCCCGATTTTCGCACTTATTATCCCACCCGAATTACTGCGGGCAATATCGCTTATGTAGTCGGCGGCGCTGTCTGATAGTGTGCATTTGCCCTCAAAGGCTTTTTTAAAGTCGGCGGCAGGGATGCTCACCTCGGTCTGATAGTCACTTGCCAACAGGTCACCGATACTCTCGCGCTCGGTAAGATAGGGTAAATCCAATCCCCATACCGTACTGCTGCTCTCGGTTTTACCCGAGGATATCGCGTGAAAAGCCGCAAGGATAGGACTGCCCTCATAGGAAACATACTCGTTTTTAACAGAAGTGATAGCCTCGTCTATCTTTTTAGTGTAGGCGTCAGCATTGTCGCCCCATTTTATAGCCGCCGCCTCGCGGGTGATAAACCCTTGGTCTGTGCCGGCGGCAGTGGTTATGTCGTAGTCCTTGTCATTGTTTTCTGATGAACGGTATAGCAAAAAGGTATATGCCGCCACCGCCTGCGCCTTTAGTGCTTCGTTTTCATACAGGGCGGGCATTTCGCATGCTACCACCCCGAAAAGATAGTCGTCAAGCGCTACCGTTTCGGTTTTTCCCGTGTCGGTATTCTTAATTACTACCGTATCGGTGAGTGACACCTCTTTTTCGGGCACCGAGCCTGCACTTTTCGGTTTTTCGCTCGGTGAATACAGGGAAATAAGCGGCAGAGTGAGCATCAGTAAAATAAGCAGGGCGGCTATAATAAAATAAATATTTTTCATTTTTCATATTTCCTTAACAATTTAGTGCATAATTATATATATGTTTCAGAGATAAAAAAAGAACGGAGAGACGGTTTTATGACAGCAAACAAGGTGTATGTCTACATATTGGCGGCGGTGGGCACACTCGGCGCGAGTGTACTGCGCATCGTGCAAAATCTTATTATGATAGAGCCTGCCACAGGCTTTTTCCGCGACGGATATGAAACGGCAAACATACTTATAATAGCGGCGGTTTTCGCAATAGTTGCGGTATCGGCATTGTTCGGGAGAATATGTAAAGACAAACCGCAAAAAGTGCCCCCGAAAACGCGTCCCTTCGCGGCGGTGCATTATCTTTTGGCGGTATCAATTATACTTGAAGCCTTCCTGACCGAAGTGTCTGCTGCAACCCCCGCCTGGCAGGTAGTTATGCATATTATTCTGGCTACACTTGCCGCGTTGGTGCTGATTATCGGCGGTACGTTTACCCTTTTGCGCCTACCCGACAGACCGATGATGTATATATCCCTCGCACTCCTTTGGATGATGAAGCTTATCATAATTTTTGCGAATTACACGTCGCTTTCCACCATAACCGAAAATATTTTTGAGCTTGGTGCTATCTGCGGAATTTTGATTTACTTTTTAACCTGGGCAAAATTAATGGCAGGCGTTACTACCGATAAGGTCTTAGGAAAAATTCTGGGCGTTTCGGTGCTGTCCTTTATGCTTTGCGGCACATATGCCCTGCCGCAGTTCTTTTTACTGATTAGCGGAAACGCGGCTTTAATACATTCAAAAAATGCCACCTTTATTACTGCGCTTGTGGTAATGATATTTATAGGTTATTATATCTATCTGTGCTACAAAAAAGAAAAGAAAGTCCTTTTAATAAAAGAAGAAAGAGAAACAGCCGAGGAATAACTCCTCGGCTGTTTCCCTTTTGGGGATATGGGGATGAATAGGGGAAGGTGAAGTTATTACCGCAATGCCATACGCAGTTGCGTCGGACGTTCTTTTCTTAACTCCTCGCGGCGTATTTTTATGCGGTATTCTATAAATTCCTTGTTGTCGCTGCGCTCAAGTGCTGCGGTAACTCCCGAAGAAGTCATAGTGTCAACAAGGCGGGTAAGGCTGTTGGTAAAAATCCTGAGGTCACCTACGGCGGTCTTGCGCCGAGGGGTATCGGGCGGGGAGTCCTCTTTATTTACTAAAAGGGATTCAATATATTTTTCGCTCTCTCTGAGGGTGAGTCCCTCGCCGATTATTTTATCGAGCGCCGAGTCGCGAGCGTCTCCGGGGAGCCTCAGCAGTGCCCTCGCGTGCCGCTCGGTAAGACCTGCGGCGGTAATGCGGTTACGAATCGAGTCGCTGAGGCGGAGTATCCGCAGTTTGTTTGATAGGGTAGATTCGGCAATACCGAGTTTTGCGGCAACCTCGTTGTAAGGGAGCCCGCACTCCTTGACAAGTCGGTTAATACCCTCTGCCTCCTCGAAAACTGTCAGGTCGCACCGTTGCAGATTTTCGATTATCGAGTAATATGCCGCAGTCATTTCGTCGGTACGGTGTATTATGCAGGGCACCTTTTTAAGACCTGCAGCCACAGCGGCTCTGAGCCGTCGCTCACCCGCTATCAGTATATATTTCCCACCCTGTGGGCGAACCGAGAGCGGCTGAATAATTCCGTTTTCCTTAATACTGTCGCACAAAAGCTGCAGCTCGTATTCATCGAAAAATTTTCTCGGCTGGCTGCCATCGGGCAGTATGTCGCTTACGCTTATCTGCGCGAGCCTTGTGCGGTCGGGTATTCTCAGCGTCAATTCGGGTCACCACCTCTTGTGTGTCTTAATTATACGGCGGGTGCTGCACGAAATCAAGAAAAAGAGGTCGACACAAAAAGCCACAAAAAAACAAAAACAGCCGCGTTATAACGGCTGTTTTGATATTTTCGCGGGGTTTCGCGGATATTTTGGCGGAGTTTGCGATATCTTTTTTACTATTACAAAGCTTCTTTCCTCATTTCCCGTGAGAGTTTCGCATATAATTTCAGGTTTACCGCCGCCAAGTAGAGTTATAGCCTTCTCGGATGCTGCGATTTCTTCTTCGGCGGTGGGGCCCTTCATAGCAACAAAGCAACCGCCCGTTTTCACAAACGGCAGGCAGTATTCGGATAAAACATTAAGTCTTGCTACGGCACGCGCGGTAACGATATCATACTGCTCGCGATATGCTGCGTTTTTGCCGCCGTCCTCTGCGCGCATATGCACCGTGTCGGCGGTAAGACCGAGGCGGGAGAGCACCTCTTCTAAAAAGGTCAGCCTTTTAGCCAGACCGTCAAGCAGAGTGAGACTGATGTCGGGGCGGATAATTTTAAGTACCATACCCGGGAAGCCCGCGCCCGTGCCGACGTCAATTATTTTAGCGTCACGAGGCACATCTATATTTTTAAAGAAAAGAATACAGTCATAAAAATGCTTTATTACCACTTCGTTTGGGTCGGTAATGGCGGTGAGGTTTATTTTTTCGTTCCATTCTATCAGTAAATTAGCGTATAAATTAAGCTTTTCTTTTTGACTTTCGGTTATTTCCACGCCGAACTCACGGCAGAGCGGAACGAGTTTTTCTATGGGGAAGTTTATCATCCTTTTCCCTCCTGTCGCAGTTTTTCAAGGTAGATTATAAGCACCGCAACATCAGCAGGGCTAACGCCCGATATACGCGAGGCTTGACCGATAGAGCGCGGCATTACCTTTTTAAGTTTTTCTACCGCCTCGAGTCTGAGTCCGTAAACGTCGTCGTAGTCAAGGCTTTCGGGTATGCGCTGCTTTTCAAGTCTCAGCATTTCTTCAACCTGAGCCGCCTGCCGCTTAATATATCCCTCGTACTTAATCTCTATTTCTACCTTTTCGGCAACATTGTCGGGAAGCGCAGGTCTATCCTTATCAAAGGGGGCTAAGCACTCATAGTCGAGCTGAGGGCGGCGCAGCAGGTCATCAAGGCGGCAGCCCGTAACGAGCGGCGCGGTGCCGCGGCTTTCTAACATCGCATTAAGAGGTGCGCTGGGAGCCAGGGTTGTCGAGCGCAGACGCGCGATTTCTTTTTCTTTTAGTTCTACGCGTTGGCAATATTTTTCCCACGCGGTGTCATCAATAAGACCTAACTGTCTGCCCGTCGGCATAAGGCGTTCGTCGGCATTGTCTTGGCGCAGCAGTAAGCGGTATTCGCTGCGCGAGGTCATCATACGGTAGGGGTCCGAGCAACCTTTTGTCACAAGGTCATCTATCAGCGTGCCGATGTATGACGAGGCGCGCGAGAGCACGAGCGGCTCCTTGTTCTGCAGTTTCAGAGCGGCATTAACTCCCGCCATAAAGCCTTGAACGGCGGCTTCTTCGTAACCCGACGAGCCATTGAACTGTCCCGCACCGTAAAGCCCGTCAAAGCCCTTGATTTCGAGGGTGGCGGCGAGGCAGAGCGGGTCAATACAGTCATATTCAATAGCATA
>JAZULY010000150.1:0-1532 GCA_045603355.1 Acutalibacteraceae bacterium
AAGTCCCGTATCTGCAAACAAAAAAATACCGAGTCAAACCTAAAGGTCTAACTCGATATTTTGGTGCCGGTGGCGGGACTTGAACCCGCACGATGTCGCCATCAATGGATTTTGAGTCCACCTCGTCTGCCAATTCCAACACACCGGCATATTTAATTTATTAAATTTTAATAACGGTTTCCCGTTTTTATTTATTTGCTTAATTGTTGCCAGCCGAGGCTACGCACACTTGCAACATCGGCGCTTATGTCGTTGCCACTCCAAAGCTTGTGTTGCGGCGTCTTTTGGGTTCTCGCTGCCTCGTCCACCGGACGCGCTCGACCCAAAACTGCCAATTCCAACACACCGGCATATTTAGTTGTTTTAATTATATTAACGGTTTCCCGTTGTTATTCTGTTATTGTCATCCGAGGCTGCGCACACTTGCAACATCGGCGACTTCGCAACAGCAACAACATTATACACTATAAAAAGCTTTAAATCAAGACCTTTTTTAGTTTTTGATGAGAAAACTATACGGTAGATATCAACTGCTGAATATTTTTATAAACTAATGAAAAATATGCAAATATTGTGCCGCGATACTTGATAAAAAACACATAATAAGTTATAATAAATCTATCTGTATAGTAAAATAGGAGTTTTATATAATGCTACAAAAAAACGATGCTGTTTTTGACACGCAGCAGGTGTACATAGATAGGGTAAAAGATATGCTGCCCGGCATCTACGGCAGCGCAAAGGCGTGCGTTAATACCTTCGGTTGCCAGCAGAACGTGAGTGACTCAGAGCATATAAAAGGTATGCTCGAAGAAATGGGTTATGAAATTACCTGTGACCCGTCGGATGCCGACTTTGTTCTCTTTAATACCTGCGCCGTTCGTGAGCACGCTGAGGACCGCGTTTACGGTAACATCGGCACGATGAAGCAGCTTAAAAAGGCGAGGGGCAATATGATAGTTGCCGTTTGCGGCTGTATGGCGCAGCAGCAGGCTGTGGCGGATAGGATAAAGCACAGCTACCCGTATGTCGATATCCTTTTCGGCACCCACGTTATGCATAAATTACCCGAGTTTATTTTCCGCCGCCTATCTGGCAGTGCGCGTATTTTCGATATTTCTACCGATAATAAAAATATTGTCGAGGGTATCCCCGTGCATAGAGACCGCTCGGTTAAAGGGTGGCTCCCGATTATGTACGGCTGCAATAATTTCTGCACATACTGTATTGTGCCGTATGTTCGCGGTCGCGAAAGGTCGCGCGCGAGCGACGAAATACTGCGCGAGGCAAGGGAAATGATTGATGCGGGTATTCGCGATATAACCTTGCTCGGACAAAATGTAAATTCCTACGGCAAAACCCTCGAAGAGGATATCAATTTCGCAGGTCTTATCCGCAAAATAAACGATATACCCGGCGAATTCCGTATAAGATTTATGACCTCGCACCCGAAGGACTGCACCGAGGAGTTGCTTGACGCTATGCGGGACTGCGAAAAGGTAGCGCACCACCTGCATCTGCCTGTGCAAAGC
>JAZULY010000151.1:0-3963 GCA_045603355.1 Acutalibacteraceae bacterium
CTCAAAATAGAACCGTTCTAAAAAACTGATTTTCATTAAATTAACTGTTTTTTAGTTTAAAGATGAGATATTTGCTTTAAAGATAAATCTTTTTCTTGTTTTATGGTAATCCTATTTTCTTCTGCCATTTTAACAACATACCAAGCATTTTCCATATCTGTATTAAAGTCAATTATGCATTTACCACTCTCATTATAAATCGCAATAATTACGCTTTTTTCATCTGTTTTCTCAACAACTCTTACACACTGAACATTGCTCCACTGAATTTGTTTTTTCAATAAGCCCCAATAACTGCTTTCTAAAAGAGTTTCCGTAACAGAACAACGAAAAGAAAAAGAAATTAATGATAATACAAGCAATGCAAAACCTAAAACAACAAATATTACAAACAAATAACGTGTTTCGTTTTTAACCATCATCCATAGCAATGAAAAAGTAATAATAATGATTAAAGTTGCTAGTATTCTTGCAATATTTTTCTTTATTGGATGCTTAACTATAAAATTAGGTTTATACGTAATATCATCTGGCATTTTATCAGGACTATGTTTTGCCAAGCCAAACAATAGTTCAGCAACTAATTCAAAAAAATGTTCCACAGTATCACCGCCTTAGGTGTATTATAGCATAAAAGCGGCGGAGGGGCAATACTTATTACCTCTTACCTATTACTTATTACTTCCCAAAAATCCCGTTCAAAACATTATTTGAAGTAAGAGTGAAGAAGTAATAAGTAATAAGTAAAAATCCCGCCCACTTTCGTGAACGGGATTTTTGGAGGCACCACCCGGATTTGAACCGGGGCATAAAGGTTTTGCAGACCTCTGCCTTACCACTTGGCTATGGTGCCTTATCTTGTTTAGTTTAATAAAGGACGCTTAAAAACCTTTAAGCGTCCTTGGAGCGGATTACGAGGCTCGAACTCGCTACCTCCACCTTGGCAAGGTGGCGCTCTACCAGATGAGCTAAATCCGCAAATAATGGTGCCTCCGATCGGAATCGAACCAATGACACGGGGATTTTCAGTCCCCTGCTCTACCGACTGAGCTACAGAGGCATAATGGCGACCTGGATGGGGCTCGAACCCACGACCTCTAGCGTGACAGGCTAGCGTTCTAACCAGCTGAACTACCAGGCCAAAGTGGTGGGAACAACAGGGCTCGAACCTGTGACCCTCTGCTTGTAAGGCAGATGCTCTCCCAGCTGAGCTATGCTCCCACTTTTGTGCCACGCGGCATTGCTTCCTACTGAAACTCACCAGCGACGAACATTATATTACCACATCACCGTTCGAATGTCAACACTTTTTTATAATTTTTTTGAAGTTTTTTATAATTTTATTTTTGTGAGAGTTTTTCGAGTTCGCTGCGCGAAAAATTATAAATCTTGTCACAGAAATGGCACTTGATTTCGGCGTTTTCCATCTCTCGCGCCATATCGGTCAATTCCGCTCTACCCATACTGATAAGCGCCTGCTCTACCCTATCGCGGCTGCAATTACATTTATATTCGATATCCTGACTGTACAGAACTTCAACCTCAAAGTTTTTAAGGGCGCGGCGAAGAATATCCTCGGGTGTCATTCCGAGGGACAGCATTTGTGTTACCGACTGAATATCCCGAATGCCGTCCTCTAACTTATCGATAGTCGCATCCTCTGCCGCAGGAAGCAGCTGAATAATATATCCGCCCGCTACGTTTACCGTTAGGTCGGGGTTTACGAGCACACCGAGAGCGCACACGGTAGGCGTTTGCTCGCTTAAAGCATAATACGCCGTAATATCCTCGGCGATTTCGCCCGATACGAGCGGCACAGAGCCGTTATAGGGCTCGCGAAGTCCCAAATCCTTAATTACATACAGGCTACCGTTTTTGCCTACGGCACCGCCTACATCAAGCTTGCCCTTTTCATTGAGCGGCAGCTCAACTATAGGGTTAGTTACATATCCGCGAACGTCGCCGTTAAAATCCGACACGGCTATTAATGAGCCTGCAGGACCGTCACCCGCCACGCGAAGGGTTATGGAGTTATCCTTACCCTTTAGCATATTGCCCATCATAGATGCGGCGGTGAGCAGACGTCCGAGCGCGGCGGTTACTACCGCGGAAGAAGAATGAATACCCTCGGCACGCGCTACAATATCGGTTGTATCAACGGCGGTTGCCATAACCTGACCGTTGCTTGTAATACATCTTATAAGCTTTCCCATAATTAAACCTTTCTTGTTACATAGATAATTCTCTGACTGTCTTTTTCAGGCGATGTGTCGGTCATTTCCGCATACACAGCCTCCGTTTTAAGCCCTGCGGCGGAGAGCAACTGCCTCAGTTCCCCGTCCGAATAAAAACGCTCGCTGAAATCCTCGCAAAAACGGTTGTAAACACCGTTTTCCTCGGCGAAGATGTCTATCATTATATCGGTCACCTTGCGGCGCTTATCGTAAAAATTCTGCCAAACGCAATACACACCGTCCTGCTCACTTACGAAGGTATTATCCCCTAAAACACGCTCGTGCTTATACTCGGTATTTACGTCGAATATAAAGAGCCTGTCCTTTTCCAAAAAGAGGGATATTCTTTTAAATGCTTTTTTTAGGGTGTTTTTATCGGTAATGTGATTAATACTGTCAAGGCAGCAAACCGCGCCGTCCACCGTACCGTAAAGCTCTATATCCTCTGCCGCCTGACAAAGATAGAGAACATCTGTGCCACCCGTATTCTTATCCCTTGCGACCGATAGCATATCGCTCGATTTATCGACACCTATTACCTGCATACCGCGGCGCGCGAACTCGGTAGAAAAGTTACCCGTACCGCAGGCTACATCGAGCAGGAGAGTCGGTAATCTATCGTGTTTTAAAAAAAGCGAGCAGAGGTAATCGGTGCGTTTTTCATAGTCAACATCGCGGGTGAGCGCATCGTAAACATACGCAAAATCATTATAAGAACTCATTTCCCTAATCTCTCAAACACAATTTTATAACCGTTATCCTCTACGCCCATAGAACGCTTAACGCGGCTGACGGTAGCGGTAGAGGCACCTGTGGACCTGACTATCTCGTTATACACCTTACCTTCTTTGAGCATTGTGGCAACGGTGTAACGCTGAGCTATAGTATCTATCTCCTTCGGAGTGCAAACGTCGCTGAAAAACTTATAGCACTCCTCTATATTTTCGAGGGTTAAAATGGCCTCGAAAAACTCGTCATTGAACTGACTTTTTAATTTATCCATATCAGCACCTACTTTCACACTACATTTTAGCACACTAAAGCGTTTTAGCCAATAAAAAAGGGCAGCTAAGCTGCCCTTCAGACTTATTATTCGGTAATTTCGGCGTCATCGAGAGTGCCGCCTTCCATTAAGCGGCGGAAATCGTTACCGTCAATTTTCTCGTTATGGAAAAGCTCGTTTGCAACAACCGTCATCTTATCCATATTGTCTTTAAGGATACCGAGAGCCTTTTCGTACTGTGTCATAACGATGGATTCGATTTCCTCATCGATAGATGCGGCAATCTTATCGGAATACTTAGGAGTAGACGAGAAATCTCTGCCTAAGAATACCTCATTATTATCGTTACCGTATACTACGAGACCGAGTTTTTCGCTCATGCCGTAGCGGGTTACCATCTGACGAGCAAGGTCGGTTGCACGCTCGATATCATTTGAAGCTCCTGTACAGATATCATCCTGTGTGAGCTGTTCTGCAGCGCGGCCGCCAAGCAGCGAGCATATCTGCTCAAGCATTGTGTTGCGGGAAACGTGACCCTTCTCCTCGGTAGGAACATACATAGTATAACCTGCCGCCATACCGCGCGGGATAATGGAAATCTGATGAACGGGGTCCTGTGTCGGTAAGAAATAAGAAACGATAGCGTGGCCAGCCTCGTGGTATGCGGTTATCCACTTGTCCTTATCCTTAACGATATGCGAACGCTTTTCGGTGCCCATAACTACC
>JAZULY010000152.1:0-5990 GCA_045603355.1 Acutalibacteraceae bacterium
GAAATGGCACCTATTTTCACCACCGCCAATATTGCGGCTGACCATAATCAGCTTACAATGGAGGTTATGAAGAAGGTTGCCGAAAAGCACGGACTTATCTGTATTCTGCACGAAAAGCCCTTTGCAGGGGTTAACGGCAGCGGCAAGCATAATAACTGGGCACTCTCGACCGATACGGGCGTTAATCTGCTCGACCCGGGTCAGACACCCGAAGATAACGCGCAGTTTTTGCTCTTCTTAACCGCAGTTATTAAGGCGGTAGATGTTAATCAGGACCTGTTACGTTTATCTGTAGCGTCGGCGGGCAACGACCACCGACTCGGTGCCAATGAAGCGCCGCCTGCCATTATTTCGATGTTCCTCGGTGACGACCTTGCCGAAGTGCTCGATTCCATCGAATCGGGCAAGCCCTTCGTTAAGCACGAGGCAGGTGTTATGAAATTCGGCGCAAAGGCTCTGCCGAGTATCCCGAAGGATAATACCGACCGCAACCGCACCTCGCCCTTTGCATTTACGGGTAATAAGTTCGAATTCCGTATGCTCGGCTCTACCCTATCGATTTCCGACCCGAACACGGTGCTCAACACGATAGTTGCCGATGTTTTAAAGGAATTTGCCGATAGGCTTGAGGGTACCGATGATTTCGTCGGCGAGGTTAACGCTATAATTAAGGAAACCTACCGCGAGCACAAGCGCATCATCTTTAACGGTGACGGATATTCCCACGCGTGGGAAATCGAGGCTAAGGAACGCGGTCTTCTCAATCTCAGAAGCACGGTTGACGCGGTAGTTCACTGGATAGACGCTAAGAACATCGAGCTTTTCGCCCGTCATAACGTGCTTTCGCGCGTAGAACTGCAGTGCCGACTCGATATTGCGCTTGAAAACTACTGCAAAACGATACACATCGAGGCAATCACCCTTATCGATATGGTAAGGAAGAATATTATACCCGCCATCAGTCGCTATATAAACGATTTAAGCCTTACAGTAATTAATAAAAAGGCGGCTTTCGGCGAAATCGACTGCACCACAGAAGAAAAAATCGTCGGTAAACTAAACCGATACCTTTGCAGTATATACGAATTGGTTCACAGGCTTGAAAAGGCGGTGGCCGCGGCCGAGAGTCTGTCGGGACTTGATGAAGCCAAGGCATACAACAACTCGGTAAACGCTATAATGAGCGAACTGCGCGTGCCCGTCGACAAGGCGGAACTGCTCTGCGCTAAGGACTATTGGCCCTTCCCCGATTATTCCGACCTGTTATTCACCATATAGCAAGGGGCGATTTTGTGTTAGAAACAAATGTAATGTTCAGGCGGCTTGCTATCGGCAACGAAAAGCTGACCGAGCTGACCGACGGGGATATCAAGGATATCCAGCGCGTTTTGCTCGGTATGATAGATGATTTTGACGCCTTTTGCCGCAAGCATTCCCTCACCTATTTTCTGTGCGGAGGCACCGCGCTTGGTGCAGTACGTCACGGTGGCTTTATCCCGTGGGATGAGGACGCCGATATCGGTATGCCCCGCCGCGATTTTGAAAAATTCAGAAAAGCATTTACCGCAGAATACGGTGATAAATACCACCTGCAAAGCATCTACACGGGCGAAAAATACGACCTTGCCTTTATGAAGGTGCGCAAAAAGGGTACCAAATATATCGAGCTTTTCGAGACCGAACCCGAATCGGCGGGAATTTTTATCGACATATATCCGCTCGATAATCTGCCCGATAACGCCGTTCTTCGGTTTTTCCACGGCGCTGTATCTGACTTTTTGTTCCTTTGCTGCTCGTGTGTCAGGGTAAAGGAGAAAAAGGAGCGATTTTTAGACTACCTCCAGAATAAAAAGGCAATCCGTCTTATTAAACTTAAAGCCTTTTTAGGAACACTCATCGGTTTTTACAGTCTTAATAAATGGTGCCGCATAGCCGATAGATGGTCGTCAAAATGCAAAAACGAAAACTCCCGCTATGTTTCCTACCCGAGTGGCAGAAAACACTACTTTGGGGAAAAATGCACACGCGCTTCCTACTACCCGAAAAAGGAGATATCCTTCGAAGGCAGACCGCTTTATATAATGAACGACCCGCACGAATATTTAACCGCGCTTTACGGAGATTATATGGAGATTCCCCCCGTAGACGCGCGAGAGCGCCACACGGTTCTCACATTAGATTTAGGAGAAAATGATGAAGAAATTCTTTGCAGACGTTAAAAAATATTTGTACTATATGTACTATTCGGCAAAATCCGAGCTGAAAAGTGAGGTAGCGGGCTCCTACCTTAACTGGGTATGGTGGATATTAGAGCCGCTATGCTTTATGGGCATATACTCTTTCGTGTTCCACTTTTTCTTTAAGGGCGAGGTAAAGTATCTTACCGCCTTTATATTCCTCGGTATTACAATGTGGGAATTTTTCAATAAAATGCTGAAAACAAGCGTAAAGCTGGTGCGAAGCAATAAGGCGATAGTATCGAAGGTATATGTGCCTAAATACGTGCTCGTAATTGAAAAAATGGCGCTCAACGCCTTTAAAACCGCCATCAGCTTTGCAATAGTGGTGCTGCTGATGATAGTAAACCGCATACCGATAAGTCTACATATGTTATGGTTTATACCCTGTGTTCTTTCCTTCTTTATTTTCACCTTCGGTATTTGCTGTGTTTTCCTGCATTTCGGTGTATATATTGAGGACTTAGGCAATATAACCAACATAGCGCTTCGCCTTCTCTTCTATGCTACGGGCGTTTTCTATAACCTTGCCGACAAGGTTACGGGCGTGCTCGGTTACTGGATAGTTCGCATAAATCCCCTCGCCCTCTATATTACGGCAATGCGAGACAGTCTGCTTTACGGCGTTATGCCTAATTTGCTGTGGGTTGGCATCTGGACCGTTATCGGTGTGTTGTTATCGGTACTCGGCATCCTTCTTATCCAGAAAAACGAAAACAGTTATGTGAAGGTGTTATAAAAATGGAAAATACTGCAATTCGTATAGAAAACCTTAACGTATGTTATAAAGAGCTGCGCGCATATTCCATTAAGCGTATGCTGCTCAAAGGTACTAAAAATCAGTCAAACACCTTTCACGCGCTAAAAGGTATTTCCCTGAACGTTGAAAAGGGCGAGATACTCGGTATTATCGGTAAAAACGGAAGCGGTAAATCTACACTTCTTAATACCGTTGCGGGCATTTTCGCGCCCGACAGCGGCACGGTTGACCTCGGGGGCAGAAAGGTATCTCTGCTTTCCATTGGCGTCGGCTTCCAGAAAAATATGAGCGGCAGAGATAATATAATACTCAACGGTCTGCTTTTAGGCTTTTCAGAGAAGTTCATCCACGAAAAAATGGAGGAAATTATCGAATTTTCCGAGCTTGGTGACTTTATTGACAAGCCTGTAAAGAACTACTCTAAGGGTATGTACTCAAAACTCGCCTTCTCGATTACGGCATTCCTCGAAACCGAAATAATACTGATTGACGAGGTATTGTCGGTCGGTGACGAGCATTTCAAGAAAAAAAGCTCGCAAAAAATCAAGGAACTCATAAATGACGAAAACCGCACCGTTATGATAGTATCGCACAGTATCAGTACACTTCGCAAGCTGTGTACCAAAATGCTTTGGCTGCACGACGGTGAAATTAAAATGTTAGGCGATACGAACACCGTTCTCGACGCTTACGAAAAATTTATGTAAAAAGAAAGGCGTACTTGTATGGTACTTGAGATTATCGGTATTGTGCTGGCAGTTTTAGTGCTGATAACTGTCGTGATACTCTTGCTACCTGTCCGTCTGTTTTTATATTTTGACGAAAACGGGGATTTTAGGGTGCTCTGCCGCGTTTTGTTCTTTACATTCGGTAAAGAGGCATCGGCTGAAGAAAGCCTGCAGAAATGGTTTTTATCGCTGATAAGAAAGGATAAAAAGAGCGGCGAAAAAGCAGAAGAGCAAAAGAAAAAGACACCGCTATCCCTCTCCCCCGAAGAACTGCTCGGCGTTATCGGCTCATTCTTCAGGCAACTCGTCAAACTGATAAGACACTGCCGCGTAACTCGGTTTCATCTTAACATCGTCTGCGCCGATGAGGACGCTGCCGACGCGGCGCTAAACTACGGCAGAACCTGCGCGGTGGTCTACCCCGCATATGAATACATTAATAGCATTATTCATATAAACAAATCGGGCGAAAAGATAAGTATTCGCTGTGATTTTACAAAAGAAAAAACCACCGTCACATTAGATACGGTGGTAAGGGTTCGCGTAGCGCATATCGCGGCAGCGGCACTGAGACTCGGCAAAGATTTTATAACCTTAAAAATAAACGGCTAAGTTTTCACTTAGCCGTTTTTATTATTCTTCTATTTCGAGGTCTTCATCCTCATCATTAGATTTAGTTTTCTTGATAACTATAACAATAACTACTGCGCCTGCGGCCAACACAACAACCGCCGCTGCGCCTATGATTATCCAAAGAAGGACGCTATCGGCATTATCGATATCAACGCCGTAACCAACCTGATTTTCGGGAAGTTTTTCGAAATACTCCGCCGACTTTGCCACAAATTCGGTCTCAGGTAAGATGCCTTCTTGCGCATAGAACTCTGCTGCGGTCGAATTTTCGTGACCTATAACACGGCACTCTATCTCATTTCTGGCGCCCAAAAGATTAACCTCTACACCCTCATCATTATACGCACCGCCGAGTTCACAATTCGGGTTACAGATAATCAATTCGAATTCTCCCTCGGTTCTAAGGTTGCTGAATGCTCGGGAGGTTACCTGCTCAACCGTTTCGGGAAGCACCACTCTTTTTAATTGAGTGTCACAAAATGCGTGAGGTTGTATTCTCTTTATACCGTAGGTTATGATTATTTCACTAAGCGACCTACAACCACTAAAGGCAGACAGAGGAATCTCCTCTAAAGCGGCGGGAAGGTTAACCTTTGTAAGACTTGTGCAGTCAGAAAAGTTAACGCCCCAGGTAAAGGTATTAACCGACTGCGGCAGAACGCACTCCTCAAGGGCGGTACAACCGCGGAAGCACTGACCGCCTATCATCTCTATACCCTCACTTACAACTATCTTTTTAACCGTGGTATTATCCATAAAGACCGAGCTGTATAACTCGGTTACGGGAACGCCGTATTGGTCGACCGAAGGAACGGTTATCTCGGTTTCGTCACCATAGTAACCGTAAAGAACGCCGTCCTCAATGTCCCAGTCATCCCAATTAACGTCTTTGGGCGGCTCAATTTCTTCAGCCGATGCGGGAAGCGCTGCGCCGAGATTAAATGTACATACCAGGATTAAAACAAGTAATATGTTTAAAAATTTTTTCATAATATTCACCTTATCAAAAAAAGGCTGAGCAGACCGCTCAGCCTTTGGGTCAAAATGAATTATTCAGCATCCTCTGCCTCAGCCTCGGGTTCATCAAAAACCTCTTCGGCTACCGCTTCTTCTGCTGCGGGCTCTGCTACCTCTGCCTCGGGAGCTGCCTCGGCTGCCTTAGCTGCTGCTAATTTTGCTGCACGTGCTGCTCTCTTCTTCTTTTTCTTGTTAGCATTTACAACTACAATTACAACAACTACAATTATAATTATAAGAATAAGTCCGCCAAAGATGCAGCCTGCGATAATGAGGATAGGCATAAGCTCTCCCATCATGTCGCCGCCTACAACAGTTGTTGTGCCGCCGCTTGTGTTGTTGTTATCTGTACCGGAGGTTGTGCCTGATGCTAAACCTGATACATTTGCGAACGGATCTAATTCCGGCTCTGCATCGCCAAGGAACATTTCGTAAATCTCTGCCTCATTCGGAGCAACGTAGGGCTTACCGTAGCCCACCTGATTCTCTTCGAGTGTTTCGAAATAGGTTGCGCTGGTCTTTACGTTCTTTGTCGGATAGGGCGGCTGTTCTTCCTTTTCGCCTTTGTCGTTTATTTTCCACATCGTTTCTTCAAACAAGTCGGATCGTAGCCAT
>JAZULY010000153.1:0-4469 GCA_045603355.1 Acutalibacteraceae bacterium
CGGCCATAAAACTCTGGCAGAAGCGCATAACCTCTCCGTCAGACTTGCCCTGCGGGTCAAAGTCAGAGCCGCCCTTACCGCCGCCCATAGGCAGGGTTGTAAGGGAGTTTTTAAAGGTCTGCTCGGAGCCTAAGAACTTAATAATGCTTTCATTTACCGACGGATGGAAACGAAGGCCGCCCTTGTACGGACCGATAGCAGAGTTAAACTGCACGCGGTAGCCGCGGTTTACCTGCACATTACCGTTATCGTCAACCCAAGAAACGCGGAACTTAATAATTCTCTCGGGTTCAACCATTCTTTCAATTACGCCGTTTTTCTGATACTCGGGATGAACCATAACCACAGGCTCGATGGATTCGAGAACCTCCATAACCGTCTGATGGAATTCCTTTTCGCCCGGATTACGCTTAACAACGGTATCATAAACGCTGTTTAAATACTCACTTTTAAACATTTATATCCCCTCCATATATTATATGTTTTTAAGAATACTCCCATTTTTTTGTATTGTCAAGAAAAATGGGAGATTTTTTTGCAATTTTCGCGAATTTTTTTAAAATCCGCGGGACGCTCCGCCACCCGAGAAGCCTCCGCCGCCGCCGCGGAAACCGCCACCGCTGAATCCGCCTCTATGACCGCCGTGGAAACCGCCGCGGCCGCCGAACATCGAATTAAAGAGCATAATTCTGCCGAACTTGCTGCCGCCGTGACCACCCGGGAGGGCAAAGAAGGCAATAATGCCCGCAATGACTATAACCGTTATCACTATATCGAGAACGCTCATCTCGTCCTCAACATACTCAATTTCATCTATCGGGGTATAGCCGTCATTATAAGGCAGCCCATATTCGATATGAACCTCATTAACGAGCGCCGAGTAGACATTAGTCAGCCCCGCAGAAAAATTATCATCCGCGAAATAATCCATACCGTAGGTATCGAGTATTCTGCCCGTCTTACTGTCGGGTAATGCGCCCTCAAGTCCCGAGCCTACCTCGACCCTTACCTCGCGGTCGTCTACCGATAAAAGCAGCAGTATTCCGTTGTCCTTTTCCTCGTCACCTAACTGCCACTCGGTAGCTAAGTCGTATGAAAAGTCCTCAATACTTTCCCCGCCGAGACTATCCACCGTAACCACAACAACCTGCGCGCCACAGGCTTTATCGAGCGCGACGCCCGCACTATATATTGTATTTTCGTCGGCGTCGGTTATGACATCGGCAAAGTCATTAACAAAAAACCTCTCGGTAGGGTTAAGCGGTGCTGTGCTTTCGCAGCCGCATAAGGACAGGGCGAGAAGCAGTACCGCGATAACACTCAAAATCCCTTTAATCTTTTTCATAATTAATCAAAACTAACCTGCGGAACGCTTGAAGCCGACTCGTCAGCCTCGAAAAGCTCTACCTCGTCGAAGCCGAACATTGACGCGAAGATATTTTTCGGGAATCTGCGTACCGATACGTTGTATTCCTTTGCCGCCTCGTTATAGTTGTTTCGTGCCTGCGCTACGCGGTTTTCGGTGCCTGCAAGCTCATCCTGAAGCGCGATATACTGCTCGTTAGCCTTGAGTTCAGGGTATGCCTCGGTAACGGCGTTTACCCAGACGTCAATAGCGCCGTTAAGCTGAGCCTCAGCGTCGGCCATTTCGCCTGCCGTATCGGCATTTGCTACAGCAGCGCGCGCATTAGTGACAGCGGTAAAGGTTTCCTGCTCGTAATCGGAATATCCCTTTACGGTAGCCACGAAATTCGGTATTAAATCGGCTCTGCGCTGAAGCTGTACCTGAATCTGTGCTTCACGGTTTTGTACCTCAGCTTCAGCCTCAACAAGGCCGTTATATGTGCCGACCAAAAATCCGATAATAATTCCCACCACGGCTATAACTGCTACTAAAATAATTAATCCTTTTTTCTTCATTGGAAAATTCCTCCTTTAGTAATTTCATTATATATCATTTTTTCCATTAAATCTATAAAATAACAATAATTTTTACAATTAATTAAAAATTAGTGGAAATGGCAGGTGCGTTATGGTAAAATAATTATTTAGAGGTGATAATATGAGCAGTCGTACAATAGCCGCTATTGCAACCCCCGTTATGAGCGGCGGTATAGGTATCATACGCATATCGGGTGATGACGCCGCAGTGGTAGCCGATAGGGTTTTCAGGTGCGTATCAGGTAAAAAACTGAGCGACGCCGCAGGCTATACCGCGCATTTCGGCAACATTGTGTGCGACGGTGATATTATCGACGAGGCGGTTGCCACCGTTTTTCGCGCCCCTAAGAGCTATACGGGCGAGAATGTTGTAGAGCTGTCGGTGCACGGCGGCACGCTGCTTGTTAAAAAGGTACTTAGACTCGTGCTCGATAGCGGCGCGCACCTCGCCGACGCGGGCGAATTTACCCGCCGCGCCTTTATGAACGGAAAACTTGACCTGACGCAGGCTGAAAGCGTAATGGGGCTTATCTCGGCTAAGAGCGAAAGCGAATTAAGGTTATCGAGCGGAACGCTTAAAGGTCGCGTCAGTGAAAAAATCGAGAATATAAGACTGCGGCTCACCGAGCTTGCCGCTAACGTTGCGGTCTATGCCGATTACCCCGACGAGGACCTGCCCGAATGTGACCCCGAGAACTTCGATAAAATGCTCGGTGAGGTTACCAGTGAACTCGGTGAAATGCTTCGCACCTATGACGCAGGCAGAATTTTGCGCGAGGGTATTGAAACGGCGATAGTCGGCAAACCGAACGTGGGCAAAAGCACACTTATGAACCTGCTTAGCGGCACTGCCCGCTCCATTGTAACCGATGTTGCAGGCACTACGCGGGACGTTATCGAAGAAACCGCGCTCGTAGGCGATATTACCCTGCGCCTTGCCGATACCGCAGGCATACACGACACCGAGGATACGGTTGAGAAAATCGGTGTGGATTTAGCTCGGCAGCGGCTTGATACCGCCGAGCTTGTTCTCGCGGTGTTTGACGCGAGCCTGCCGCTCGATAAAAACGATACCGAGCTGCTTTCCCGCATAAAAGACAAAAAGACCATTGTAGTTATTAACAAAACCGATATCGGCAGCCAAATAACCGCCGACGATTTCGGTGATATGAGGGTTGTTACCGTTTCGGCGAAGACGGGCGACGGATATGATAAACTCTGCGCCGCCGTTGCCGAGGTAACACACGTGGCAGACCTTAGCCCCGACGCGGCGGTGCTTGGAAGTGAGCGGCAGAGGGATTGCGCCGTACGCGCATTATCGGCCGCCGAGTTCGCCTACCAAACGCTGCACAGCGGTATCAGTATCGACGCGGTGGGTGTTTGCATTGATGACGCACTGTCGGCTCTGCTCGAGCTTACGGGTAAACGCGTTACAAACGAGGTAGCAGATGAAGTATTCCGTCGTTTTTGCGTCGGAAAATAGAGGGTGTAAACTTGAATTATTTTGCAGATAATTATGACGTTGCCGTTATAGGCGCGGGTCACGCGGGCATCGAGGCGGCTTTATCAGCCGCTAAGCTCGGCTGTAAAACGGTAATATTTACGGTCAGCGCAGACTGGATAGGCAATATGCCCTGCAACCCGTCGATAGGCGGTACGGCAAAGGGGCACTTAGTGCGCGAGCTTGACGCGCTCGGCGGTGAGATGGGTAAGGCGGCAGACGCTACAACCCTGCAAAGCCGTATGCTAAACCGCGGCAAGGGGCCTGCGGTACATTCCCTGCGCGCGCAGATAGACCGCCGAGCCTACAGCGGATATATGAAGCACGCGGTAGAGCTGCAGAAAAACCTCGATGTTAAGCAAGCCGAGGTTACCGATATAGAAAAAGCTGATAACGGCTGGAGAGTGACTACAAGACTCGGCGCACAGTACATATGCCGCGCAGTAATACTCGCTACGGGTACGTTTCTCGGCGGTAAAATTTTCGTGGGCGAGGTAAGTTTCTCCTCAGGCCCCGACGGGCAGTTCCCTGCCGATATGCTCTCTCAGTCCCTTAAAAAATTAGGTCTGCCGCTGCGCCGTTTTAAGACCGGCACACCCGCCAGAGTCGCAAGGGACAGTATCGATTTTACCCTGACGGAGGAGCAAGCGGGGGACGAAAAGACCGTGCCCTTTAGTTTTTCGACTGAAGGTGCTCCTAAAAACACAGTAATGTGTCATATAGCATACACAAACGATGAAACCAAAAAAATAATACTCGATAACCTGCACCGCTCGCCGCTTTACGCGGGTGTTATTGAGGGTGTAGGTCCGCGCTACTGCCCGAGCATTGAGGATAAAATCGTCCGTTTTGCCGACAAGCAGCGCCACCAATTATTTATTGAGCCCTGCGGCGCCGATACAGAGGAGATGTATCTGCAGGGTATGTCGTCATCATTACCCGAAGAAGTGCAGATACAGTTTTACCGCACCATAAAGGGACTCGAAAATGTTAAAATAATCCGCACGGCATATGCTATTGAATATGA
>JAZULY010000154.1:0-6347 GCA_045603355.1 Acutalibacteraceae bacterium
CCCATACCGCTTGCCATAACCGATACCTTTACATCCTTGTAAAGACCCGTATAACCCTGAATACCGCGAACATTATTTACAAGGCACGCGTGTGTTAAATAATTCTCGGCTACGAATTTTGCCCTTAGTGGGTCGCCCGGCATTAGTACGGTTTTGCCGAAGTCATCGGGCACGGCGTTAATATGCGGAGTCGGATACGGTTTGTTCATTTTTCTTTTCT
The DNA here is from genome assembly GCA_045603355.1 of Acutalibacteraceae bacterium. Taxonomy (GTDB): domain Bacteria; phylum Bacillota; class Clostridia; order Oscillospirales; family Acutalibacteraceae; genus SIG565. The sequence continues at coordinate 221 of JAZULY010000154.1, forward strand.
CCTTTTACGATTTTTACAATTCGGCTGGTACCGAGCCTATCGGCACCATTCTTTAAAAACTCCTCGGCATCAGCGAGTGACTGTATGCCGCCTGCCGCCTTGATGCGCTTACCGTTTGTCATATGTTCTTTAAAGAGTTTAATATCAGCCTGCGTTGCGCCCGCAGTAGAAAAGCCTGTTGAGGTTTTAATGAAATCGGCACGGGACACGGATACTATTTCACACATCTTTATCTTTTCTTGGTCAGAGAGCAGGCAAGTTTCAATTATGACCTTTAACACCCTGCCGCCCGAGGCTTCTTTAACGGCGTTTATCTCATTTAAAATGTCGTCGTATTTTTTATCCTTAAGGTTGCCGATATTAATTACCATATCGATTTCGTCTGCGCCGTTTTTTACCGCCTCAGCCGCTTCGTAACACTTGACCGACGCAGTGTTGTATCCGTTTGGAAAACCGATTACGGTGCAAATTTTAATGCTTTCGCCGTATTTTTCTTTAACCTGCTTTACGTATGACGGAGGGATACAAACAGTAGCGGTGCCATACTCTATAGCATCGTCGCACAGCATATTAATATCGTCGGCAGTAGCGTTTTGGGACAGCTGCGTATGGTCAACGCTCGAGAGAATTTCTTTAATATCCATTATTGCCTCCTAAATAACGTAAAAATTAGTATCCCACGCGGGGATATACGGGTGATGCCGCAGATATATTTTATACTGCGGATTAAACTTGTGCAATAAAAGCGGCAGGGTGAACAAATCCTCATTTCGGTGGTATGCCGCTATATTAAGGCGGGGCTTGTACATTTTTATGGTTTGCTCGGCGCCGCGAATGGCTGAAAGCTCGAGCCCCTCGATATCCATTTTAATATAGGTGATTTTATCCCCTTTTAGTATACTGTCAACACTCTCGCACGGTATAGTCTTACCACCCGAATTTAATGCCGAATTTCTTCCGCCCTTCATTGAGAAGAGCATTTCGCCCTTTTGGTCGCTGATTCCTGCATTAATAAGTGTGATATTCTCTATATTCTCAGTATTTGCCGATAGCTTGCGGAAATTCTTAACATCGGGCTCTACTGCGATTATTTTACTGTATTTGTTTTCCGTATAGTGTAAAAATTCCGCTACGGTGTCCCCATTATATGCGCCGAGGTCTAAATATTGCTCGTCGGTGCCCAGGTTTAACAGTTTATAGGCTTCACTTTTATCGGTTTCCGAGTCTATTATATAATCGAGCTTGCCCGTAATTTTATACATTACGGTGTTCTCGAATACGCGGCGAGAGGGCTCATCGGCTAATAAATTATAGGCGGCGCTCAGTTCCTCACGGTGAAGCCTCGCATACTCTATATCGAAAACCTCATTATCGCCGATTACGGGAACATCGGGCGCGTAGGTTTCAGCCTCTGCGCAAATGCGCTTAATGTTATCCATAACCACACTCAGCTGCGAGCCGAAGCAGACAAGGACAATTAAATCGGGATAGTTTTGCAGTGCCTCACTGAATGACACCACGTGAAAGCCGCGAAAATCCCGATTGCGCACAAAACCGTCGCTGGCAAAAACACCCGTAACAGATATACCGCGACGCTCTAATTCATTTAAAATTTTATCTGCGCCGTTGCCCGTACCGTAAAGGAATATCGGACGGGTAACGGTGCTTAAATACTGCCATAGATCCATACTTTAAATTCCTTTGTTTCTACTACCATAATTATACATTTTACCGTGACTCGTGTCAACTATACTATCTTGCGTTTATCCCGTTTATTGACCCCTAAAATGCCGCCGATGACGCCTGATAACAACAGTATAACGAAACGGATAAGTGACATAAGGGTTATACTGCTGCCGAGAACCGCGCCGATTACAGAAAAGACGAGAAACATAATTACCGCCACGAGTGCGCCACATATGAGTCCCTTCGATTTATTGCGGCGCGCGGCAAAATATCCGCCGATACCGGCCCCCACTGCCGCCGCAACACTCGATAGCGGGGAGGCATAGGTGTTACCGATACCGCTGAGCACCATAACGGCAGCTATACCGAGCAATAAAACAAGGCAGACGGCCGCACCGATACCTGCGCCTATGAGAACATTTATGTAAAAGCTTTTTTTATCTGTAACAGTACTATTAACCATAAAAAATCCCCCTCGGAATATACTATTCCAAGGGGGTTAATTTTATACCGCTGTTATTTCTTAGCAGGTTCATCATCGTGAACGGTAAGATTCTGCTGAATTGCCCAACGAGCAAGCTTCTGCTTGGTGTGGTCAAGTACCGACTCGATAACGATAGAGTCTTCCTTAATGGAAACTACCTTACCGTGGAAACCGCCGATAGTGAGTATCTCGTCCCCTATCTGCAGGCTGTTTCTCATTTTCTCTTCTTCTTTTTTCTTCTTATTCTGCGGACGAATGAGAAGGAAATAAAAAACAAGGCCGATGATTACCAGATAGCCTATCATAAGCCACATTGAACCGCCCTGATTTACTGCTGCATCCGAAGCAGCTGCTTCTAATAAATACATTTTTTGTACCTCCAATATTTTATAGAAACATTATACTGACTTTAGTAGTTAATTGCAAGTGTTATTTATATTCTGTTACCTAATATTTCCTCTTTTTCGCGTTTATATTCACTAAATGTGCCGTTCTGGAGGTGGAAACGGATATCCTCCATTAAATGATTATAGAAATACAGGTTATGCAGCACGCACAGACGCTGCGCGAGCATCTCACCGCTTTTAAGCATATGACGGATATATGCCTTACTGAAACGGCGGCAGGTAGGACAGCCGCAGTTTTCATCAATGGGCGCCATATCGCGGTCATACTTTTGGTTATTGATATTAATAATTCCCTTAGATGTAAAAAGATGACCGTGGCGCGCATTACGGCTGGGCATTACGCAGTCGAATAAATCGATACCGCGCTCAACGCCGTTGAGGATATTAAGCGGTGTGCCGACACCCATTAAATAGCGTATTTTATTATCGGGCATATGGGGTACTACGTGGTCTAAAACATCATACATAACCTCGGTAGGCTCACCTACTGCGAGTCCACCTACAGCGTAACCGTCAAGGTCTAATTCGGCAATTTCCTTCATATGCTCTGTTCTTAAATCATTATATGTGCAGCCCTGATTAATACCGAAAAGCATCTGCTCGCGGTTTATGGTGGTATCAAGGGAATTAAGACGCTTCATTTCGGCGGCGCAGCGCTTTAACCAGCGTGTAGTGCGCTCACAAGAGGCTTTAGAATAACTGTGCTCCGCGGGGTTTTCAACGCATTCATCGAAAGCCATTGCAATAGTAGAGCCGAGATTAGACTGCACCTGCATACTCTCCTCAGGTCCCATAAATATACGCTTGCCGTCAACGTGGGAGGCAAACGTAACACCCTCTTCGCTGATTTTGCGAAGCGACGAGAGTGAGAACACCTGAAATCCACCGCTATCGGTAAGTATAGGGCCGTCCCAGGTGGAGAATTTATGCAGACCGCCGCACTCCTTTATTAACTCGTCACCCGGTCGCACGTGCAGATGATAGGTATTACTGAGCATTACCTGACAGTCGACTGTTTTCAGGTCCTCTGCCGATACGGCTCCCTTTATTGCGCTCTGGGTTGCAACATTCATAAAAGCGGGTGTTTTTACCACGCCGCGATTGGTATGAAATTCGCCGAGCCTCGCGCTTCCTTGCGTTTTAATAAGTTTAAACATTTTAATCGTTCCTTACCTTTTCACTCTTACCTCTTACTTCTTACCTGTTCATCCGCTATAGGATGAGCATCGCATCTCCGAAACTGAAAAATCTGTACTTTTCTTCAACCGCAGTTTTATAGGCGTTCATTGTGTTTTCATAGCCTGCAAAAGCCGACACCAGCATTATAAGGGTGCTCTCGGGCAGGTGAAAATTAGTAATAAGCACGTCCATAACCTTAAAGTTATAACCCGGATATATGAAAATATCGGTGTCGTCACTGCACTCCTTAATTTCGCCGAATTTGGTGGCTGCGCTCTCAAGCGTTCTGCAGGAGGTTGTACCTACGCATATTACCCTGCCGCCCTCGCGCTTGGTTTTATTTATAATTTCCGCAGCCTCGCGGGATATACTGTAATGCTCAGAGTGCATTTTATGCTCGGTTATTTCGTCCACCTTTACGGGACGGAAGGTACCGAGTCCCACGTGAAGCGTGACATAGGCGATATTAATGCCCTTATCTCTCAGACGGTCTAACATCTCACTCGTAAAATGCAGTCCTGCCGTAGGTGCGGCGGCTGAGCCGAGTTCCTTAGAATAAACGGTCTGATACCGCTCTTTATCCTCAAGTTTTTCTTTGATATAATGCGGTAGCGGCATCTGACCGACAGTGTCAAGCACCGAGAAAAATTCACCCTTGCAGGTAAATTCAATAATTCGGTTGCCGTCCTCCAAAACATCGGTTACCGTTCCGCTGAGAGCCTCACTGAAAATAAACTCGTGCCCCGCTTTTGCCTTTTTGCCGGGGCCTGCGATACACTCCCAGAGGAGGGTGGATTTTTGTTTTAAGAGAACAAACTCTACGACGGCGCCTGTATCCTTACGGGTACCGAAAATACGCGCAGGCAGCACGCGGGTATTATTAAGAACGAGGGTATCCCCTGCTTTTAAATAATCGTAAATACTACTGAAAACGGTATGAGATACCGTTTTGTTTTCGCGGGATAAGACCATCAGCCGCGACGCGTCCCGCTGTGAAAGCGGGGTCTGCGCTATCAATTCTTCGGGTAATTGGTAAAAAAAATCACTTTTCTTCATAAATTAAATGGCTGTCCTTTCTTGACAAACATTATAAACGGTGCTATATTTTAATATATTATATATAAAATACATATCTTTTGTATTATATTGCAATTTCTGCGTTTTCGCAATACCTATTTTAAAAATTGCAAAGTTCATTTCAGAAAGGCTGATTTTAATGAAAAAGTATAAGGTTGGTATTATTGGCGCTACAGGTATGGTAGGTCAGCGCTTCGTTCTGCTCGTATCAAATCATCCGTGGTTCGATATCGAGGTTTTAGCAGCATCAAGCCGCTCTGCAGGTAAAACCTACGAGGAGGCTGTCGGCAACCGTTGGGCTATGACAGATGCTATGCCCGAAGAGGTTAAGGCTATGCCTGTACTCGATGCTACTGCGGATATGGAAAAAATTGCCGAGAAGGCTGATTTTGTCTTCTGCGCGGTTGATATGAAAAAGGATGAGATAAGAGCACTCGAAGAGGCATATGCTAAACTTGAATGCCCTGTTATTTCAAACAACAGTGCTCACCGCGGCACACCCGATGTTCCGATGATTATTCCCGAAATTAACCCTGAGCACGCCGAGATTATCACCGCTCAGCGTAAGCGTCTCGGTACAAAGCGCGGCTTCGTTGCGGTTAAATCCAACTGCTCGCTGCAAAGCTATGTGCCCGCGCTCTTCCCGCTTTCAAAATACGGCATAAGTAAGAGCCTTGTTTGTACATACCAGGCAATTTCGGGCGCAGGTAAGACCTTTGAGCGTTGGCCCGAAATGGTTGATAATGTAATCCCCTTTATCGGCGGTGAGGAGGAGAAATCCGAGCAAGAACCGCTTAAAATCTGGGGTAAAATTGAGGGTGACAAGATAGTTAATTCTACTACACCCAACATTACAGCACAGTGTCTGCGCGTTCCTGTGTCTGACGGTCATATGGCTGCTGTTTTTGTAAGCTTTGAAAACAAGCCCTCTAAAGAGGAAATCCTTGAAGACTGGAAGAACTTCTCGGGTCGTCCGCAGGAGTTATCTCTCCCCTCTGCTCCGAAGCAGTTCTTAAACTACTTTACTGAGGACAATATGCCGCAGACAAAACTCAATCGCAACCTTGAGGGCGGTATGGCAGTTTCCATTGGCAGACTGCGTGAAGACAGTCAGTATGACTATAAGTTTGTTTGTCTTTCCCACAATACACTGCGTGGCGCTGCAGGCGGTGCCGTTCTCCTTGCAGAGCTTCTCTGCGCTGAGGGATATATCGACTAAGTGGAGGCTTATTTATGAAAAAGACTATTTTTAAAGGTGCTGCTACCGCTCTTGTAACACCTATGAATAATGACG
>JAZULY010000155.1:0-2474 GCA_045603355.1 Acutalibacteraceae bacterium
TTAATACAAACCGATTTACCCGAGCCCGTAGCGCCTGCGATAAGACCGTGCGGCATTTTAGCGATATCAGTAACTATCGCGTTACCTGCGATATCCCTACCTAAGGCAACCGTTAGTTTACTCTTAGAGCCTGTAAACATAGCCGATTCGAGAATTTCGCGAACACCAACTATATTGCTCGACTTATTCGGTACCTCTATACCGACGGCGGCTTTATTGGGGATAGGTGCCTCAATACGCACGCCTGCGGTTGCAAGGTTTAATGCGATATCATCAGCAAGGTTTGTAATTTTACTTATCTTAACACCCGCACACGGCTGCAACTCATAACGGGTTACTGTCGGTCCGCGGCTGATATCAACAATACGTGTTTCAACACCGAAGCTACGAAGGGTGTCCACAAGATGAGCTGCGGTGGTATCAAGGTCATTTTCGGTGGCTGCTGCATTCTCAAATACGGGAGGTTTCAAGAGAGAAATAGGCGGGAACTTATATCCGTCATCCTCGGTAACGAGCATTGAGGATTTCTTTTGCTCCTCATCGATTTCGGCAATAAGTTTTTCTTCTTCCTCTTTGCCGAGCCTCTCGCGCTGTACCTTTTCGGCTTCTTTTTTGGTCTCCTCTAAAGCATCATCTATCTGAGCGTCAGCCTCGTCAAGCGGTACTTCACTCTCAATGCCGTTATAGGTTTCAACCAGTCTTTTCTGACGGTCACTAAGGTCATCCGTCTTTGGCACGGGTTTTTCATCAACAGGTATATCCACGCGGCTTCTGCGGCGGGCTTCATCGGCAACCTTTTTGTTGTTTTCGATATTTGCGATAGCCTCGCCTGCGTGCTCTTCGATCTTCTTAACGGGTTTTGCAACCGCTTTAAAGAAGGCAACAAGCGAGGTGCCTGTAATGAGCATTAACAAAACGAAAATAAGCAGAATAACCGTAATTATTGCGCCCACATTACCAAAAAGCATTTCTATCGGCTCACCGACAAGCGCGCCGAACCAACCCGCGCTTTTAAGCTCTGCCCCGCTTGTAAACGCTAACTTCAAATGCTCGCCGAAGGTGGCACCCTCATTCTTCACAAAGATATCAACTGCGGCTCCGATGAAGGCTACGAGTCCCGTAACGCCGATGGTGCGCATAAATACGAGCCCTCTTAATTTATCAAGTCCGTACATAACTGCTATGAAGCCTAATAATATCGGATAGAAAAATGCCGTAACACCGAATAAACCGAAAAATGTTTTATGTAACCAATTCCAGACATTCTCGCCCGGTATTATCACCACAAACAAGAAAAATACCGCCAATGCAAAATATATTACCGACAGTATCTGACGCTTGGCATTATCGGTAATCGAGGTATTTTTTCGAGCCCTTTTACCGCTCGTTTTTTTAGATGACGAAGCCTTCCTTGCCATTTTTACTTCCCCCTGTTTTGTATGTAAAATAAGGACATCAGTCCTTATTTTCGATCATATTATTTAAACATTCTATAACATCCGATAAATTTCCGAGCTCGTCAATGAGCCCCTCCTTAACCGCCTTTTCACCGTTAAGCACCGAGCCGACATCGGTAACCAACTCGCCCGTGTTCATCATAAGGTCGGTGAAACGCTCGGGTGAAATACGGGAATTGGATGTTACAAATCCCGTAATACGGTCCTGCATACGCTCGAAATGATTAAGCATTTGCGGTACGCCTAAAACAAGGCCGTTCATACGCACGGGATGAATTGTCATAGTAGCCGACGGCACTATAAAGGACCGTTTAGACGCTACTGCCAACGGAACACCGATAGAATGTCCCCCACCGAGCACCAAGGATACGGTAGGTTTTCTCATACCCGCTATAAGTTCTGCGATGGCAAGACCTGCCTCAACGTCCCCTCCGACGGTATTAAGGATAATTAAGAGTCCCTCAATATCCTTATCCTGTTCGATAGCCACGAGTTGCGGAATAACGTGCTCATACTTTGTGGTCTTATTCTGCTCGGGCAGGGCTGTATGCCCCTCAATTTCACCGACTATGGTAAGGCAAAAAACATTGTGTTTACCTTTTCCTACAGTCAGCGAGCCGATCTCCTTAATATGCTCTAATTGCTCGTCATTGGGCGTGCTTTTGTTATCAAGATTATTATTGTTATTTTCCATAAACATTCCTCCAAATATATTATTGGAAAAATGTTTGTATAGATACATTAATTATACTATTTTTGTGAATTAAATTCAAGGGTAAAAGGAAAAGAGATGTAATTAAATTACATCTCTTCTTAAATTATTCTGCTGTAAATTCGTATTTGTCATCAGAGTAACGGCAAACGAGGCTATCCCCTGTTTTAATACTGCCGTCAAGTATACGTTCACTGATGAGATCCTCGATACTGCTTTGTATCGCGCGGCGAAGCGGACGAGCACCGTATATCGGGTCGAAGCCTACGCTTGACACCTGTTTTACTGCAGAGTTATCAAATTTC
>JAZULY010000156.1:0-7397 GCA_045603355.1 Acutalibacteraceae bacterium
TTAATTTAACACTTGATATTACGGGCGTGCGGGATGACGGGTATCATCTTTTGGATATGATAATGCAGTCGGTCAGTCTCTGCGACCGTCTGACGGTCGAGACCGATGACAGCGGTGTTATCGAGGTAACATCATCGAACAATACGCTCGGCGGCGAGGATGACATCGCCTACAAAGCGGCAAAACTCTTTTTAGAGGCGGTTTGTTCTCATAAAGGGGTAAAGATATATATCGATAAGAAAATTCCTACAGCGGCGGGACTCGGCGGCGGCAGTGCAGACGCGGCAGCCGTATTATTGGCGCTTAATAGGATTTTCGGTGATGCGCTGTCACTCGATAGGTTGGAGGAGCTATCATTAAAACTCGGTGCCGATGTTCCGTATTTTCTGCACGGCGGTACGGTGGCGGTTTCGGGTATAGGGGATGTTTTCGAGCGGCTGCAGGATATGCCGCACTGCCATATAGTAATTGCTAAAAATGCGGCGAAGCCCTCAACGGGGGAAATGTACCGCAGAATTGATTCATCGCCAGTCTATCATCCCGATAATGCAAAAGCCCGCGAGGCGCTCGAAAAAGGGGATTTAACACTGCTCTGCCAGGCGGCTGAAAACGTTTTCTCGCAGCTTTGGAACTGCGAGGATGTTGAAAATATAATGCGCGGCTGTGGAGCTGATGCGGTATCCCTTAGCGGCAGCGGACCGTCATACTTTGCAATATTTAAAGATGCTCGTCAAGCAGCCGCCTGCCACAAGGCTTTGCTTGACGCGAATATAACGGCGTTTTTAACCGAACCGACCGCTTCGGCTATAATTTTTGAATAAGTATTAAAATTCCTGTCAATATTTAACTTGAAAATTTTGACAGGAGTTTTTTTATGAGTAAGGTAATTTTAAATAAATTAAGGATATCGGTTTTAATAAGCCTTGTGCTTTGCATAGTTATCAGTATGGTAAGCTTTGACGCTAAGTGCGAGGATTTGCGAAATAATGTATTCAGACTGCATATACTTGCCAATTCCGACAGTGAGGCTGACCAGCAATTAAAACTGTTGGTGCGCGATGAAATTCTGAAAACAGGCTGTGTAGAGTTTGAAAACTGCATCGATTTAAATGAGGCAATTGTTGCGGCGGAAAATTCGGTAGATACTTTTAAGGCGGTGGCTGAAAAGGTTATAAGAAGTAACGGGTACGCGTATAGCGTCCAAATTGATATCGATAAGGCGTATTTTGATACAAGGGAGTATGATGAATTTACTCTGCCCGCAGGATTTTATAATTCTTTAATCGTAAAAATAGGTGAGGGTAAGGGTAAAAACTGGTGGTGCGTAATGTTTCCCGCATTATGTGTTCCGTCGGCCGATGCAGAACTCGGGGATAGCGTAAATGATGACAGCGCTCAAATCGCAACAAATTCAAAAAACTACAAAATCAGATTTAAAACGGTGGAAATTTTCGAATATTTTAAAAAAATTATATTAAATAAGTAATTTTTACTTGCAATTTCGCAAGGTTTGTGATATCATCATCTTGTTATCGAATTTTTGAAAGGGGTGACACCATGAAAAACGGTATTCATCCACAGTATGAAAAGACTGTAATTAAGTGTGCTTGCGGAGCTGAATTTGAGACCAGCTCTACTAAAAAGGATATACATCTTGATATCTGCTCTAAATGTCATCCGTTCTTTACAGGTAGACAGAAACTTGTAGATACAGGCGGACGTGTTGACAGATTCAACAAGCGTTTTGGTTTGCAAGACAAATAATTTTCTAAAGTATACCGTAACCGGACCAGGTTACGGTTTTCTTTATTTCGGAGGTGTAAAAATTGTTATCATTTAAAACGGTTATCAATGAAACAGTGGCAGAGCTTACGGAAAAGCGTTCTCGCTTTATTGCGACGCTCCGCCACGTCGAAACCGAAGAAGAAGCGACGGCTTTTGTTAATGAAATGAAGGCGAAATATTGGGACGCTCGTCACAATGTTTTTGCTTATATTCTTAATGATAATAATTTGGTGCGCTATTCCGATGACGGCGAGCCGCACGGTACGGCAGGTAAGCCTGTGCTTGATGTTATTTCGGGCAGAGGTTTTAAAAACGTGGCTATTGTAGTAACGCGGTATTTCGGCGGTATACTGCTTGGAACAGGCGGGCTTGTGCGTGCCTATTCGGGCGCCGCAATCAGTGCTTGTGATACTGCCGAAATCTACGAAATGGTAGAGTGTTCTATAGCCGAGACAGAGTGCGACTATGCGCAGTATGAAAAACTGAAAGTAGTACTGCTTGACAGCGGCGCGATTATAACAGATACGGTTTTTGAGAATAGGATTAAAATCGAATTTTATATTAAAAAGGACCTTTTTTTACCGCTGCAGGAAAAAATAGTTGATGTTTTTTACGGCAGAATGGGTGTAACTGAGAAAAAATCAGAATTTTTTCCTATAAAATTGTAAAAAATAAAGGTTTTTGCAATTTTTTGGCGAATATATTAACAGAGGAAAAAGAGGAGGGGATAATATGACCGTTCGTGAGCAGTCAGAATTGTTCGAAAAGCAGTTTTTGAGTGACAACGCGACACACAGTGCCGATACAAAAGGCAGGGCAGTGGACGAGCCTCAGTGTGAACTTCGCACCGCTTTTCAGCGTGACAGAGACAGGATAATTCATTCAAAGGCATTCCGCCGATTAAAGCATAAAACTCAGGTATTTTTATCTCCCGAATCGGATCATTACCGCACCCGCCTTACCCATACCTTAGAGGTAGCGCAGATAGCGAGAACTATCGCACGGGCTTTGCGGCTTAACGAAGATTTAACCGAGGCTATCGCACTTGGTCACGACCTTGGTCACACACCCTTCGGTCACGCGGGAGAGCGCGCATTAAACGAGCTTGCCTCCTTTGAATTTACCCATTTTGAGCAGAGCGTCAGGGTCTGTACATCGATCGAGAAAAAGGGTAAGGGACTCAACTTAACACATGAAGTATTAAACGGTATACTCTGCCATACAAGAGGCACCGATGCCGATACGCTTGAGGGCAGAATTATTCGCTTTGCCGATAAAATAGCATATATAAATCACGATATTGATGACGCTATGCGCGCGGGAATTATCAGTGAAAAAGATATACCCGTGAGCGCCGCCGATTATCTCGGGCACAGCAAGAGTGAGAGAATAAACAGTATGGTACAGTCGGTGGTCAACAACAGTACCGACGATATAAAAATGGACGACGAAACCTTTAAATATTACGATATGCTCCATTCTTTCCTTTATAAAAACGTTTACCTCAATCCCGAAGCCAAAGGTGAGGAGAGCAAGGTTTACGGAATTATGAAGGGACTGTACGATTACTTTATGGCTCACCCTGATCGTCTTACGGGCGAATATGCCGACATCTGCATAAATGACGGTGTAGAGCGTGCAGTAATCGACTATATTTCGGGTATGACTGACCATTTCGCAATTCTTACATATAACGATATTTACATTCCGAAATCTTGGAATTTATAATTTAAAAAGGAGGGATAACATTGGCAATACCTGAGGATGTAATTTTAGAAATTAAATACCGTAATGATATTGAGGATGTTATTTCGCCTTATGTAACACTGAAACGCGCGGGCAAGAATTTAAAGGGACTGTGTCCTTTCCATAATGAAAAGACACCCTCCTTTACCATTTACCCCGAGAACGGCTCTTTCTACTGTTTTGGCTGCGGTGTCGGCGGGGATATTTTCACCTTTATTAAAAATATCGAAAATCTTGATTATATCGAGGCGGCTAAGCTCTTAGCCGAGCGTTCGGGCGTTACTATACCCGATGACGGATATGACGATTCGATGCAGCGTCTTAAAAAGACGATACTTGATATAAACCGCGAAACTGCAAGATTTTTCCATAACTATTTAATGTCGCCGGACGGTAAGTGGGCGATGGATTACTATACCGACCGAGGACTGAACCTTCAAACCATAAAGCGTTTCGGACTTGGCGCCGCGCCCGATAGTTGGGATGCGCTCTTAAAACACCTTAAAAAGCAGGGATTTAAAGAGGTCGATATGGAAATGGCAAATGTCATTTCAAAGGGCAGCAGCGGGCGTTTTTATGACCGTTTCAGAAACCGCCTTATGTTCCCGATAATCAACCTTCGCGGCAATGTTATTGCCTTCAGCGGCAGAGCGCGACCGGGTGAGGATAAATCAGCTAAATACATAAACTCTTCAGATACACCGATATATAAGAAAAGTCAAAATCTATTCGGTATAAATCTTGCTAAGAATGACTGCTCAGAGCAGATAATTCTGGTTGAGGGAAATATGGATGTTATTTCACTTCATCAGGCAGGCTTTACCAATGCCGTAGCACCGCTCGGAACCGCCTTTACCGAGGAACAGGCAAAGCTGCTCAGCCGCTACACAAAGGAAATTGTTGTAACTTTCGACTCTGACTCAGCAGGACAAAAAGCCGTAATGCGGGCGCTCGAAACGATGAAGGATATAAGTATTCCGATACGTGTTTTGGTACTTCCTGACAGTAAAGACCCCGATGAATTTATTAAAAAACGGGGTAACAAGAAATTCAAAGAGCTGCTCGATTTAGCACCGAGCGCGCTTGAATATAGACTCGCAGTTGCCTCCAACGGTATTAATCTTGCGAGTGAAGACGGCATAGGACGGTATCTCAACGAAGCCGCTAAGATTTTAGCTACTGCGGATGACCGCATAGCAGTTGATATTTATGTCAGCCGCTTAGCCGAAAAGTTCGGCATATCTAAAGCGACGATACTGATGTCGGTTGAGGAATTGCGCCGCCGAAAGGCAAAATCGGCTCAGCGCAAGGAAATTAAAGAAATTGTAACCCCGAAATATGATAAGGATGATATTAATCCCGAGCGGTATGGCAATAAAGCCGCCGCCGCGGCTGAGGAGACCTTTTTAGCGGTGCTGTTGCAACACCCGAATTTGTTTGAAAAGGCACAAAAACTGATAGCCCCCGAGCAGATGGTCACCGATTTAAACCGTCGCATTTTTGTAGCCTTATCGAGAATTTTGCAGGACGGTCGTCAGTTCGATATCTCCTTGTTAGGGGATGAACTCTCAAGCGCAGAGATGGGTTATGTTATAATGCTGCAAAACAGTCAGCGAGCCGCGCAAAATCCGGATACCGTATTAACCGACTGTGTCCGTGGTATATTAAAACAGGGTGCACTGAAATCTGAAAAACAGACCGAGTACACGTCGGATGACGAATGGCTCGAGAGACTCAAGAAAATCAGTGATATTAAAAAAGGAGATTAGGGAATGAAAAAGATTATTGAAGGACTCGAAAACGAAAAAAACGAACTTAAAGTTCCTGAGGAAGTTACCGAGGAACAAGAGAGCACGAGTGAAAACTCCCTTGATGAGCTTGAAAACGCTCCCGAGGATATGGCTGAGCTTTTCGCCGAGCCGCCGCTTCTTGATTTTGACAGTGAGCCGACCGACGAAGACCTGAAACTTGAGGAAATGGATATTGATAACCTCGAAGAGGATATCAATCTTGATTTAATCTCGCTTGATGACCCCGTAAAGGTTTATCTTCGCGAAATCGGTCGTGTACCGTTGCTCTCCTCTGATGAAGAGATTGAGCTTGCGATTAAGATAAGCGAGGGGGACGAAAACGCCAAAAAGCGTCTTACAGAAGCCAACCTTCGTCTTGTTGTAAGTATTGCTAAAAAATATGTTGGCAGAGGTATGTATTTCCTCGATCTTATTCAAGAGGGTAATGTTGGTCTTATTAAGGCGGTTGATAAGTTTGATCATACTAAGGGCTTCAAGTTTTCGACCTATGCTACCTGGTGGATCCGTCAGGCAATAACCCGCGCTATTGCCGATCAGGCGCGTACTATCCGTATTCCCGTTCATATGGTTGAGACCATAAACCGTCTTAAAAAGATTCAGAGTCAGCTTTTACACGAAAACGGTTATGAGCCGAGCGAAGAGGTAATTGCTGAGAAGATGAATCTGTCGGTTGAAAGAGTAAGGGAAATTATGCGCGTCGCGCAGGAGCCCGTTTCTATGGAAACTCCTATCGGTCCTGAGGAGGACAGCCGATTAATGGACTTTATCCGCGATGAAGATGCGCTCGCACCCGATGAGGCGGCTCTGAAGACCATTACTAACGAGGATATCGACAGTGTACTTAAGACACTCACCCCAAGGGAAGAGGCGGTTATCCGCCTTCGTTTCGGTCTGCATGACGGCAGATGTCACACCCTCGAAGAGGTTGGTACCGAGTTTAATGTAACGAGAGAGCGTATCCGTCAGATTGAGGCTAAGGCGCTCAGAAAATTACGTCACCCCGTACGTAGTAACAAATTTAAGGATAGGTAAAAAAATATGTTTCTGAACAGTGAAGCCGATTATGCTATTCGCATAGTGGCTTGCCTTGCTGATAATAATGAGCGTCTTGACGCGAATACTATCGCCGAGAAAACGGGCGTTACTCAGAGGTACTCGCTTAAAATTCTGCGTAAGTTGTCTCACGGCGGTATAGTTAAATCCTTTAAGGGCGCATGCGGTGGCTACATATTGGCAAAAAAAGCCGAGGAGATTACCCTGCTTGAGGTAATTGAGCTTATCTGCGGCACGCTGAATTTCAGCCGATGCACTGCAGATAACGGTGCCTGTACACATCCTAACGGTTTTTGTTATTTTAAAGATGCTTTTGATGACGTAAGCCGATATATGCAGTCTACGCTCGGAAACGTGACATTTGAAAGGAAGAAAAGATAATGACATATACTTACACACCTGTTGGTGTTTGCTCAAGAAGTATAACTATCGAAGTAGATGACGATAATATCATCAAATCGGTATCATTCTTCGGTGGTTGTAACGGTAACCTGAAGGGCATTTCTAACCTTGTTACGGGTATGAAAATGGACGATGTTATTGAGAAACTCGAGTCCATTAAGTGTGGATTTAAAAACACATCCTGCCCCGCGCAGTTAGCAGAAGCCCTCAAACAGATTAAATCACAAAAAGGTGAGTAGAATGTTTGACGATTTTGATGTAAAAATTGCGGGCGATAAGCCGTCGGAGAGCGTTAAGAAAAACGAGAATAAATCCGATGAAAGGCTGAACACCGACACTATAAGTTCCGCGAAGGCTCTCGGCACCGAGATAGCTAAAGTTTTTTGCGGCTCGGTTAATACTGCCTTTGCTGATGATACTACCGATTCGCAAATGCTCATTCAGCGTCAGTATTTGTTATCCTTTACAGTATCGGTAATTTTAGATGAATACTGCATAAACGATTCGGTATCGGGTATTGCCGAAAAGAGTTTTTTAGACTATCTGAAGGCAAATGACCCAGATTTGTACAGTACCAAGTCGGAGGCCAAGCGGTCTTAG
>JAZULY010000157.1:0-3120 GCA_045603355.1 Acutalibacteraceae bacterium
TTCTCGGGCAGTTCTTTCCCCGCGGCTATCATAACCGTTGCAGCGCCCATAGATATACCGCCGAGAATAATTTTCGTATCTTTACCGAAATTTTCGTTTATGTAATCTATCCAGCTGAGCGCATCGCGGCTTTCGTTAATACCGAACGAAATAACGCTGCCGCCGCTTTCCCCCGCGCCTCGCTGGTCGACTATAAGCGCGTTTCTGCCAAGACTAAAGCAGCGCTGCATACCGCCGCATAAATCCCTTTCTGCCGTGCCGCGATATCCGTGAAACAGCACCTCTATCGGGCCGCCAGGGTTAGCCTCGTAGTATTTAGCCGAGAGCTTTAGCCCGTCAAACGATGTGGTATACACGCGTTTATATTTCCAGCTGCTGGTTTCCTTCATCCATTCGCGCATTTTATCGTGATACGGCCGATATATTTCTTCGGGCGGCAAATCGAACTCGGGCGCCGCTTTTTGCTTTTTTCTGTTAACATAAAACGCCATACGAAAGCAGATATAGGCGGTTATGAGTGCGAGCAGTATCAGCACCGCCGCAACAGATAGGATAATCCAAAACATTTTCATAATACCCCTTACTTTATTTCTTATATTTTACCACTTTATATTTGTCAGTTCAATAGTCCTGAGCGGACGGTCTTATTTTTGTATAGACATTTTGTGATTTTGCGGGTATAATTATTACATATTCCCAAATTTTAGAAATTAAGAGGAAAAAATATGAAACTTAACGTAAAACGCACCGTGTTGGTTGGCTTTGCATTTTTGGCTATCAGTGCATTCTGGCAGATGTACGATAATAAAATCCCGTTGATACTGCAGTATACTTTTGGTCTCAATGAGACCGTTACGGGTATGATAATGGCGTCGGACAATGTTCTTGCGCTGTTTCTACTCCCCTTCTTTGGTGGACTTTCTGACCGCTGTAACGCGAAGATGGGCCGCAGAAAGCCGTTTATTCTGGTAGGTACACTCTTAGCAGTCGCGCTTATGATAACTCTGCCTATAGTCGATAACAGCTTTGCAGCTATTCCTACCACCGCTAAACTTATTGCGTTTATTGTGCTTCTTTGCTTAACCCTTGTCGCTATGGGCACATTCCGCTCGCCTGCAGTAGCACTTATGCCCGATGTTACCCCCAAGCCGCTTCGCAGTAAGGGAAACGCGATTATAAACCTTATGGGTGCCGTCGGCGGCGTGCTTTTCCTTGTAGTCAACACCGTTCTGTATTCGGGCAGCAAGCCGGCTGAAGAACACCTGAACTACTTTCCGATATTCTTAATTGTAGCAGGTATAATGCTATTTGCCTTATTTATCGTTATGTTCTTCGTCAACGAACCTCGGCTCGCAGCAGAACAGGCGGCATACGAGGCGGCTCACCCTGAAGAGCAACTCACTGAAATCGACGAAACCAAGAAAAAAGCAATTATGCCGAAGGCGGTTCGGAAAAGTCTTATTTTCCTTCTTTTATCGGTTGCCTTTTGGTATATTGGCTACAACGCCGTTACCACCTGGTTCTCGGTTTATGCCACAAGCCAGTGGGATATGACCGACGGCGGCGCGTCGCTCTGCCTTACTATTGCTACCGTAGGTGCTATCGCATCTTATATTCCTGCGGGTGCCGTTGCAGGCAAAATCGGTCGTGCACGCACCATAAAAATCGGCGCAGCCCTGCTCGCCTCTTCCTTTGGCGTTGCCTTTCTGTACACACTGTTTGCGAGCAAATTCCATCCGTCACTTTATGTTGTCTTTGTGCTCGTTGGTGTTTCCTGGGCATTTATCAATGTTAACAGCCTACCAATGGTGGTTGAAATGTGCTCGGGCACAGATATCGGTAAATTCACAGGCTACTACTACGCTTTCAGTATGTCGGCTCAGGTCATCACGCCTATCCTTTCGGGCGCGCTTTACGGTTTGAACCCTAAGACCCTCTTTATATACGCCGCTGTCGCAGTACTCGTTTCCTTCACAACAATGCTGTTTGTAAAACACGGTGACAGTAAATTTCAGGCAAAGGTCGGTCTTGAAGCCTTCGACCTTGACGATTAAGATAATATGAAAGCCATATTAATTATTATACTTGTGCTGATAGTTTTATCGGTGCTTTATGCACTGTCGTTAAAGGGCAGGTCGGGTACCGATTTATCGGCTTTCGGGAAGTTTTATTTTACCCACCGAGGACTTTATAAGTCGGGCTACATACCCGAAAACAGTATAGCGGCATTCCGCGCGGCAAAAGAGCGCGGCTTCGGCATCGAACTTGATGTGCATTTGATTGCCGACGGAAATCTCGCTGTTATGCACGACTCCTCACTGATGCGCACTGCTGGCGCCGACCGAATGCTTTATGACCTCAGCTCTGCCGAGCTCGGTATGTATTACCTTGAAGGAACATCCGAAACTATACCCTCATTTTCGGATGTTCTCGAAGAAATAGACGGCAGCGTTCCGCTTATTATTGAGCTAAAGGTTGATAAAAATAACTACGCTGAGCTGTGCCGTACGGTATGTGATGCACTAAAGGACTATAAAGGTCTTTACTGCCTTGAGAGTTTTGACCCTCGGTGTGTTTATTGGTTGGCTGAAAACCGCCCCGAATGGGTAAGAGGGCAGCTTGCTGAAAACTATTTTAAAAGAGAAAAAAAGATTCCCTTTATCGGGAAATTGTTTTTGACAAGCCTTGTTTTTAACTTTTTAGGCAAACCCGATTTTATCGCCTACCGATACTCCGACCGACGGGATATTCCCTACAAAATATGCAAAAAGCTGTGGAAAATGCCGATAGTCAGCTGGACGGTAAAATCTGAAGATGAGTTAAACATAGCAGTAAACGATAACGAAATCCCGATTTTTGAGGGATTTATACCTGAATAACATAAATGGGCACTTTTTTAGAAGGCTTCCCCTTGAGGGGAAGCCTTATTTTATTGGTGTCTAATCCTATTTTTTTATTTTCATCGGTTGACCTCTATAAAACCACGCGACTACGCGTGGTTTTTGTTATACAAATAGAAAATAATATTACAAATTAAGTTTAGCATAGATTTTTAAAATTTTTGTCAACTCTTAAGTTGCAGAATCAGCACATCACATAAAATGTGTGATAAAATAAACT
>JAZULY010000158.1:0-2374 GCA_045603355.1 Acutalibacteraceae bacterium
GGTATGGGTATGCCGTCTATCGGTATTTATTCCTATGAGCTTTTCAACTTTTTCGGGGTTGAGAATATTATCCGTATCGGCTCGGCAGGCTCGCTGTTGCCGAGTGTTAAGGTTCGTGATATCGTTTTAGGTCAGGCTGCCTGCACTAATTCAAATTTTGCCGCTCAGTTCGGTCTGCCCGGCACCTTCGCACCCATAGCCGATTACGGTCTTTTGGAATCGGCGGTGGAAACCGCGCGGGAACTCGGGCTTAATTACCACGTCGGTAATCTGATTTCGTCAGATACATTTTATGGGGACGAGGGAACATATTTACCCGTTTCTCAGCAGTCTACCGCTCAGTGGTCTAAAATGGGCGTAATGGCGGTCGAAATGGAGGCGGCAGCACTCTATATGAACGCCGCGCGCGCGGGTAAAAAAGCCCTCGCAGTCTGCACCGTATCTGATAGCCTCGTAACGGGAGAGGCAACCTCCGCCGAGGAGCGACAGAATTCATTCCGCGATATGATGGAATTAGCGTTAAATGTTGCAGTAAAGGCTGAATAATATGAAAAGAATTTTTCTTATAGTGCTCGATAGCGTCGGTGTCGGCGCATTACCCGATGCCGCTGATTACGGTGACGCTGCTGCCGATACTATGCGCAGCATTTCCGTCTCGAAAAAATTTAATATACCTATTCTTAAAACCTTAGGTATAGGTAATATAAAGGGGCTTTCTTACCTCGGCGAAACCGATAAGCCGTGGGCTTCATACGGCAAGTCTGCTGAGGTATCACACGGTAAGGATACAACAACGGGGCACTGGGAAATAGCCGGTCTTAAAATAGAAAACCCTTTCCCGACATACCCTGACGGCTTCCCCGAGGATATTATCACACGGTTTATCGAACGGACGGGCAGAAAGGTATTGTGCAATAAGGTCTATTCGGGCACCGAGGTGATTAAGGACTATGGGGACGCGCACATTAAAACGGGCGCGCTGATAGTCTATACCTCGGCTGACAGCGTGTTTCAGATTGCCGCCCACGAGGATATAGTACCCGTAGATGAGCTTTACCGCTATTGTGAAATAGCCCGCGAACTATTGCAGGGCGAGCACGGCGTCGGCAGGGTAATTGCCCGTCCGTTTATAGGTGAGTATCCATTTACCCGCACCTCTAACCGTCACGACTTTTCATTGAGACCCATAGGCAAAACGGTGCTCGATGCGTTAAAGGGGGACGGGTATGACGTAATAGCAGTCGGTAAAATTAACGATATATTCGTCGGCTCGGGTATCACCGAGAGTATTCATACCGCCGATAATAATGAGGGTATGGCTGTGGCGGATGAACTGCTCGGTAAAGATTTTAGAGGACTATGCTTTATAAACTTAGTCGATTTCGATATGGTCTATGGCCACCGCAATAATATTGACGGTTATGCCGAGGCACTCAGTAATTTTGATAGATGGCTTGGCGGCTTTTTACCAAACCTCGGGGAAGAAGATATGCTTATCATCACCGCCGACCACGGCTGCGACCCTGGGGACGTCAGCACCGACCACACAAGGGAATACACCCCGCTTTTGGTATACGGCGCACCTATTAACACTGACCTCGGTGTCAGAGCTACCTTTGCCGATATAGCGGCAAGTGTTGCCGATATTTTCGGTGTGAATTATCAAACCCACGGCAAAAGTTTTAAAAAGGAATTGGGACTGTGATGGATATAAAGGAAATTATAGCACTTGCCGATAAAGCAAGGCAAAATTCATATTCGCCCTATTCGGGCTTTTCCGTAGGCGCCGCTCTGCTTACTGCCGACGGTGAAATCTATACAGGCTGTAATATCGAAAACGCATCATTTACACCTACGGTTTGCGCTGAGCGTACCGCGATTTTCAAGGCGGTAAGCGATGGCGTCAAAAGGTTTTGTGCTATAGCCGTTATCAGCAGTGATAAAAATAAATATTGTATGCCCTGCGGCGTTTGCCGACAGGTGCTTAGTGAATTTTGTGATGAGGATTTTAAAATCATCTGCGCAAAGGACACCGAGAATTACAAGGAATTTACCTTGAATGAAATATTACCATTTTCGTTCAATTTAGGAGAAAACAAATGAGAATGTACGATATAATCGCCAAAAAGCGCGACGGCGGCACCTTGACTCGGCAGGAGATAGAGTGGTTTATTACCGAATATACAGCCGATAACATACCCGACTATCAGGCATCAGCTTTATGTATGGCGATATTTCTGAATGGTATGACTAAAGAGGAGACCGTACACTTGACAGCGGCTATGCGCGACTCGGGAGATAAGGTGGACCTCTCTGCCTTCGTCGGCAAAACCGTCGATAAGCACAGCACAGGCGGTGTGGGGGATAAAACCAC
>JAZULY010000159.1:0-5400 GCA_045603355.1 Acutalibacteraceae bacterium
CGGTTACCGCTTCTGCCGCCGAGCATCGCGCTGAGCAGACACTGACCCGATACCGACATACAAAGCGCGCCGTGTACGAAGACCTCGACCTCAATACCGCTCTTGTGCGCCTCGTTACAGATTTCGCGTATGGTTTTTTCACTCAGTTCACGGGATAACACCACCCGTTTTATGCCGAATTGCTTTAAAAAAGGTATAGCCGCGGGGGTATGCACCGTCATCTGTGTCGACGCGTGAAGCGGCAGGTCGGGAAGGTGTTCGCGCAGCAGTTTTATAAGTCCTAAATCGGCAACGATAACGGCGTCCACCCCGTAATTGTAGGCGGTGAGAGCAGTATTGAAAGCACCCATCAGCTCGTCATCCGATAAAATGATATTAAGGGTTAAGAAAACCTTAACCCCTCTGATATGACAGTATTCTATTGCTTCCTTCAGGTCGAATTCACCGAAATTATCGGCGTTCCGCCTCGCGTTAAAATCCTTTGCACCGAGATAAACCGCGTCTGCGCCGCTGCGAACGGCGGCGATAAGCATATCGCGGTTACCGACGGGCGCGAGAATTTCTGCGCTGTGATTTTTCTCTGCCATTTATTTCTCCTTAAAAAGGTAAATCTCCGTCGGTCATCGGGTAAAAGGGACTCTCGTCGAAATCCTCTGCGGGGGTGCCGTCGTCGAACGGCTCGCGCACTGTTTCTTCGGTAAATTCCTCTTCATCCTCTTCCTCGTCGTCCTGTTCGGGCACTATAGGCGCCGCAGGAGAAAAGGGAGTAGTTTTCGCCGTCACCTGTTCGAGCATACGGCGGGAAATTTCGGCATCCATTTTAGCCATGGCGGTCTCTTCTAAGAGCCGCTTTATTTCAAGGCGCAGTTTTTCGCATTCGTTTTCTGCCTTTTTAGCCTCGTCGAGTGTTTCGAGCGCCGTCATAACGGCAGCCATAGTTGTGGACAAAAAGGGACTGCGCGCCTGCACGGTGTTCATACGCCTTTCAAGCTCGGCGGCAATTCTGCGGATATATGCCTCGTCCTCCTCAGCAGAAATGGAATACTCAATTCCGCCGATTTTTAAACGAATATTATTAGCCATAGCCCATACCTCCGTTTGAAAACTTCTTCTAAATCTATTTTATAGTAAAACGGCATAAATTTAAAGTCTTTTTTAAAAATTTTGTCGCAAAAAGCATTTAATTGTTTACTTGAAAGGTTAAAAGTTATATAATAAACTAAATTAAAACTCTGTAAAGGAGAATTAAGTATGAAATATCTTGTTATTTTGTGCGATGGTATGGCAGACGAGAGTGACGCATCAATACTCGGCGGTAAGACCCCGATGGAGGCAGCGCACAAGCCTAATATGGACGCTATGGCACGGGTGGGTGAAGTCGGCATATGCAAAACGGTAGCCGACGGACTAAAACCGGGCAGCGACGTAGCAAATCTGACCGTTATGGGCTACGACCCTGCGGTTTGTTATACAGGCCGTTCCCCGCTTGAGGCGGCGAGCATCGGTGTCGATATGAAGGATACCGACGTTGCACTGCGCTGTAATATAGTAACGCTCTCGGATGAAGAAAAATACGAGGATAAAACGATGAGGGATTACTGCGCGGGTGACATTTCTACAGAGGAAGCGCGCGAAATTATAAAGAGTGTGCAAGAGGCATTCGGTAATGACCTTTATAAATTCTACCCCGGTGTTGCTTACAGACACTGCCTTATAGTAAATGGAGGCACGACCGAACTCGGCGAGATGACACCTCCGCACGATATCAGCGGCAGGGTGATAGGGGAATATTTAAGTCGGCATGAAAACGCTGCGCCGCTCATAGACCTTATGAAGAAAAGCTATGGCCTTTTAAAAGATCACCCTGTTAATGTAGAAAGACAGAAAAAGGGACTCAGCCCCGCTAATTCCATTTGGCTTTGGGGCGAGGGCAGGAAGCCTGCGCTTCAGAATTTTAAGGAAAAGTTCGGCATTTCGGGTACCGTTATTTCGGCGGTTGACCTACTGAAAGGCATCGGCATTTGCGCCGAGATGGATGTGCCCGAGGTCGAGGGCGCTACAGGTTATATCGATACCGATTTTGATGCTAAGGTAACGGCGGCGAAAGAGGCGTTCGAGAAGGGTAGTGACCTTGTATACCTGCATTTTGAAGCGCCCGACGAGTGCGGTCACCGCGGTGAAGCAGAAAACAAGGTAAAGGCTATCGAGATAATCGACCAAAAGGTAGTCGGCGAAATGAAGAAATTCTTAGATACAAAAGGTGATTACCGCATACTTATTATGCCCGACCACCCGACGCCCTTAAACACCAAAACCCATTCTCGCACACCCGTGCCGTATTTAATTTATGACAGCCGAGAGGCGTCAGAAGGTGTCAAATGTTTCACGGAAAACACCGCACGCGCTACAGGTATCTTTGTAGAACACGGCCCTGATATAATGAAAAAATTGATAGGATAAAAAAAGCACCGCCGAAGCGGTGCTTTTTTATCAGGGGTTAGGATTTAGGATTCAGGGGTCTGTGAAGGAAAAACTCCCTGTTGACAATCGGGGAGTTTTTGCATATAATAAAAGTGTTCCAAATGGAACAAGTTTTTCAAAGGAGCGGCCTTATGTTTTCAGCGGAAAAAATATTTCTGTTTGAGGGGCTTAGCAGGAGTGAGCGCGAAGCAATTTTAAAAGAGTTGCCTTCGGCGGTAGTCTACCGCAAGGGCGAGCAGATTTACTCTGCGAACGGCAGAGATACCGCGATGGGTATACTGCTTAGCGGCAGAGCGTCAGCCGTGTGCGAAAATATTATAAAACGCACATTCTCTGTAGGCGACGTTTTCGGTGTTGCGGCGCTTTTTGGCGAGTGTGAGAGTTACGAGAGCCGAATAGTTGCGAAGAGCGACTGCACGGTGCAGTTTATAAACGAGCAGACCTTGCGGGAAATATTCTCGCGCTACCCGCAAACCGCGCTTAACTACATAGCCTTTCTCTCGAGCCGAGTTCGGTTTTTGAACAAGAAAATCGACCAGCTGTCGAGTCCCGATGCGGCATCTAAGCTGCAGAGCTTCCTTGAGAGCAACAAGGGTGATGACGGTACGGTGACACTGCAGAGTATGTCAACGCTCTCGCGACTTGTGGGGGTAGGCAGAACCAGCCTTTACCGCGCGCTCGACGAGCTGGAAAAAGAGGGCCGCATTACAAGAAACAATAATACAATAAGGGTGAACTAAAATGAAAAAAATTATCAGTTTGTTAATGAGCTTATTACTCGTATTCACATTCGCCGCCTGCGGTGCAGCCGAAAAGGGTGACGAAGCAAGCCACACACCTGTAGAGTATGCCGAGACTAACGTTTACGTACTCTCAGGTCCGACGGGTATCGGCGCCGCTAACCTCAAAGACAAAGCAGATAAGGGTGAGACGGCGGTAGACTACAACGTGACGGTTGTTGCTCAGCCCGACGAGGTAGTCGGTAAGATTTCGAACGGCGAAGCCGATATTGCGGCTATTGCCACCAACCTTGCCGCTAAACTCTATAATAAGACAAACGGCGGCATTTCGATACTCGCAGTAAACACAATGGGTGTTTTAAATGTTGTAACACCTGAGGGTGTAGAGGTTAAGTCCCTTGCTGACCTTAAGGGTAAAAAGGTTTATACCACAGGTCAGGGCTCTAACCCCGAATACATTATTAACTATCTGCTTGAGAAAAATGGTATTGCCGACGAGGTCTCCCTCGAATACAAGGCAGAGGGCACCGAGCTGCTCACCGTTTGGGCGAACGACCCGAGCGCTGTAATTATTGCGCCTCAGCCCGTAGCCACCACACTGACCATTCAGAATAAAGGCGCCGCTATCGCGATAGACCTTACCGATGAGTGGGCAAAGGTGGGCGATGGCTCTGCCCTTATGATGGGCTGCGTTGTTGTTCGCAACGAGTTTTTAAAGGAAAACCCTGAAACAGTTAAAAAGTTCTTAGAGGAATACAAGGCATCTATTGACGCTGCAAACAGTGATCTTGATACCACCGCCGCTCTTTGCGAGACCTACGGCATCGTAGCCAAGGCAGTGGTTGCTAAAAAGGCTATTCCGAACTGCAACCTATGCTTCGTAAGCGGTGCAGAAATGCAGACCAAGCTGTCAGGTTATCTCGCCGTGCTTTATAACGCTGATAAAACTGCCGTAGGCGGCAAGCTGCCGGCAGAGGATTTCTATTATGAAGCAAAGTAGAGTTAAAAAAGCGCTGTTCACGGCAGGGTCCATTGTATTTTGGATCCTGCTTTGGCATATAGCGGCAACCGCCACGAATAAAGACCTGCTTTTTAAAATACCCCTGCCGATAGATACTTTGCGCGAGTTTATAAACTGTGTGAAACTGCCGAGTTTCTGGCTGTCATGCGGTAATAGCCTTTGGCATATCGTCGCGGGTTTTCTGTCTGCTGTGGTTTTAGGGCTTGTTTGCGGCTTGCTGTCGGGCAGCAGTACGGTGTTTAAAGCCGTAACCTCGCCCGTCGCTCGGCTTATCCGCTCGGTACCCGTAGCGGCGTTTATAATCCTTGCGTGGCTGTGGATTCCCTCGTCTGCCATCCCGTCCTTTATAGCCTTTTTAATGGTCTTTCCGATAGTCTGGACGCAGGTCGAAACAGGACTTCTATCGGTCGATAACCGCCTTGTCGAGATGGCGACGGTGATGGGAATGGATAAAAAGGGAATAGTGAAAAATATTAAGGTCCCCGCGGTGCTGCCGTCCTTTCGCGCAGCCTGCATTACGGGGCTCGGTTATGCCTGGAAATCGGGCGTTGCGGCAGAGGTTATATGTAACCCGACGGGCAGTATCGGTGCTATGCTGTCACACGCCAAAAGCAATATTGAGTATGCCCGCGTTTTCGCGCTTGTGCTTACCATTGTGATACTAAGCCTTATCTTAGAAAATATTATAAAATTTTTCTGGAGGGAGCGCGGCTATGATAAAGTTTAATAATGTAACCTTTTCTTATGCTTCGCGCAAGGTTTTAAAGAATTTTTCGCTGACTATCGAGGAAGGTGAGCGCATCTGCCTTTTCGCCCCTTCGGGTTACGGTAAAACTACCATTCTGCGGCTTATAATGGGTCTTGAAAAATGTAATGACGGAGAGATTACGGGACTCGACGGCAAAAAAATATCGGTAGCCTTTCAAGAGGACAGACTACTGCCGCATAAAACCGTAAAAGAAAACATAACCCTTTTCGGTGACGGTGAGAGTGCCGACCAGATACTTGAGGAAATAGGGCTTTCGTCAGCGGCGGGACTCTACCCGTCACAGTGCAGCGGCGGTATGGCGCGCCGCGCGGCTATTGCGAGGGCAATAAACCGCGATGCCGACATCTATATTTTAGACGAGCCGTTTAACGGTATAGATAAAGAGAATA
>JAZULY010000160.1:0-3164 GCA_045603355.1 Acutalibacteraceae bacterium
GCTCTCGTTTGCAGTATTTGTAGCATTGATCGGTGTCATTTTCTATGCACTACTGACAAATGCAGGATGAAAGGAGAATGAATATGAAAAACAAATCGTTAAATCGTTATTATCTACTTTCTTGCATCAGCGTTTTGATTGCCTCGTATTATCCTTTATCAATGGGAGTTCGGGTAATTACCGATATGATTGTTAATGGAACGGTGCTGAAAGAAAACTATCCCAAATATATCATTCCGTACACGCCAATAAGCATAGCAATCATTATAGGAGTTCTCTTAATGCCTTTGTGTATCAAACTATTTAAGAGATTTGCCCTTGCCGGTGGAGCTTCCATAGCAACTGGTATATTCTTCGCCATCGAATTGCTGTTTGAACAGAAAGTCGTAGTATCTAATGCTAAAATCGTTGATTGGCAGATGTATATGTGTTTTGTCCCGGCAACGGAATATAAGACACAAACAGCCGTAGATATTTTGATGGGAGATTATAATCCTGCATTTAAATTGCACTTTTATATTATTTCTGTTGTATTGATTATTACTATCTTGAATTGCTTGTATGGCTTCGGGCAAATGATAAAGAACGGGGATAAGAAGCGTCTCAAATCTTTGATTTTGCAGTCGGTTTGTTCCCTTTCGTTCCTTGGATTGTGTATACTCGCTTGCTTTACAGCGTTTTGGAGAGACGGAAGTATCCGAGTATCTCCTTTGTCGGCTACGTTAATGGCGGTATTTTTTATCCTTTTAGGTGTAACAGTAGGCGTGTTTGTTGGCTCGTTCCTTTTGGAAAAGCGAAAACTCGTTTCTATTTTTATTCCGTCGATTGTGGCTTCTGTGATGACGTTCCTTATGTATATCGGCGAAATGTTCTTACTAAACGGATACTTATACAACTTTGGTTCGGGCACTATATTCAACAGTATCCCTGGAATTGTTTTTGCTCCAATAGATTTGTTAATTATTGTGGCTTCAGGGTGTGTAACAGCATTGATTTTCTCTTTGCTGAACAGAAAGAATTCAAATTCAGCCGAATTGTTGTAATGGGAAAGGGCATCGCTTTCCGTGATATAATGTACTTTATAAAAATATTAAAAACGAATGGAGTAATAAATCTTATGAACAAAGGAATACTTAAACGAGCCGCAGCTGCGGTATGCAGTGTGGCATTGCTTCTGACTGTCAGCGGCATAAACAGCTTCCGTACCTCAGAGGCTGTATCAGAGAAGGCTGTTATATCCGATGAGATAGGACTTGTCGGAAATCTTTTCTGTATCGGTGACAGAAATAATGCGGACAACGCTGCACTCCAATGGGCGACCACGCTCCCCACAGACAGCTACACCCTTTACCGCTCAACCGAACCTGACGGAAATTTTACACCGATATACAGCGGCAGCGGAACTTCCTTCCAGGATAACGTCCTTCAGCCCGGAGTCACCTATTATTATCAGCTGAAAGTCGCCTCAGAAGGCAGGGAGCTTTTCTCGGAAGTAAAGGAACTTACACCTTGCGAACTTCCCTCCGGACTAAATACATACGATAATCAGAAAGGCAGCAGCCTTGTCTATCAGACAAGTGGATACAAAGTCGGTAGCACTTACTATAACTACTCGCTCAAAAAACACTCCGGAAAGGACGATATATACCTTGAGGAAACAACTTCTAGTGACGGAAAGTACTTCGGAAATGCCAGAAATGCTGCGGATAGCTCCCAGAATTCCGCCCTCGAAAGCTGCAAGATAGAATCGGTGCATATCGACTATATCCCTGAGAAAAACAAGGTTGTTGTGTGGGCACACTGGGAAAAGCCCAGCGGTTACAATGACGGAAAAGCCCTCGTTATCACCGGCACTCCGGGAGGACACTTCGCCGTACACCACGTCTATAATCCCCTTGGAATACAAGTGCGTGATATGGCAATATTCTTCGATGACGACGGTACAGGCTATCTCATCGCCGCCGCAAACAAGGAAGGACAAGGAGCGAATGCGACTATATATATCTTCCGTATGAACGACGATTACAGTGATGTCACGGAGATAGTTACCACGCTTTTCGATAATCAGTACCGTGAATTCCCGAATCTTATCAAAAAAGACGGATACTACTTCCTGTTCACATCTCAGGCGGCAGGCTGGTATCCCAGCAGCGGCGCATACAGTGTTACAAAAGACATTTACGGCGAATGGAGCGAACTCCGTAGCATAGGCAATACCTCAACATTCTCATCACAGTCCGGCTGGGTGGTCAATTTGAATGATAGAAACTACCTTATGCACGCATATCGCTGGCTGAGAGCTTCCACAACAAGCGGTACTACCCTTTGTCCTCTGTATTTCGATAACGGTTTCGCATTCTACGACTATTATCCATATTTCAGATACAACACCTCTACCGGCGATCTCTATCCTGTTCAGCAGGGCGAACTTCTCTCACAGGACAGACCGGCATCATCATCGCTCGCAGCAAAGGACAGCAGCTCCCCTGCCAGAGCTTTTGACGGTTCATATCAGACATCATTCACAGCCATAGGTGATTATAAAAAGTGGCCGTTCTATTTACAGGTGGATCTGGAAAGAGTCTGCGAACTTTCAAATATACAGACCTCGTGGTATATCTGCAAAGGCTCTGAGGGATACTACACCTACACTGTTGAGGGCAGCCTTGACGGAAAAAACTGGACTAAACTTCTGGACCATACTGACAAGAACAGTGAGGAAGTCTGCAATACCTACGGATTCAACAGCAATATGCTTAGCGGCAAAGCACGTTATGTCCGTCTTAATGTCCAGAATGCGACCTTGCATAATAATCCGACAAATAACTGGTATACGCCTACCGTCTATGAGGTAAAGGTGTTCGGAACTCCGCTGGAAAATGCCGCAAAGCCCACGCCTTTTCTGAACATCCACTTTGAAAATGGTACCGGTTCACTCGGACTGAACGGCAATGCATCAATAGAAAATGATCCGGAAATGGGCAAGGTTCTCTATCTGGACGGAAGCAGCGATACCTACGGTAAGCTGCCTGACGGAACGATGGACGGTCTTCGTGACTACACTGTAAGTATGGATATAAAATCAGGTTCCGAAGGTCAGTTCTTCACGTTTACAGCCGGAAGGGATAATGTGGAATATGTATTTTTCCTCGTTGCAAAGGACC
>JAZULY010000161.1:0-11945 GCA_045603355.1 Acutalibacteraceae bacterium
CCGTAGCATCTGCCCACGGGTCGAGCCAATACTTGATACGGTCGTTGCCGTAACCGATAATTCCCGTAAAATAAGCAATAGCCGCAAGAGATACAACACCGATGGTGCCGCCTAAAATATACTTAATACCGAGGCCGCCGACTATCATAAGCACGACGCCGATAAGCAGTATTAAAAGGGTGGCCGAGATATGCGGCTCGAGAACTACCAAAACACAAACTGCGCCGAGCAGCGCTACGAGAAATGCGACAAATTTGAATTTATCCATTTGCTTGTAGTTGAATGCGATTAGGTGGGAAAAGAGCAAAATTACGGCAAATTTCGCGATTTCGGACGGCTGGAACGAGAATGAACCGATGGCAAACCACCGCTTAACATCCATACCGCTGACCATAGGCGGCACAATAAGGAGAATACCGAGCAGTATTACACATATGCCGAATATAAGCCACGAAAATTTGCGGTAAAAATGGTAATCAATCTTAGAGGTTATAAACATTAGCACAAGACCGATTCCCGCGTATATTGACTGATTAAGAATAAACTTATAACTGTTGCTATAGTAGGTATAGGAATAAGCATAGCTCGAAGAAAAGAGCATTACAAGGCCTATGGTAAGCAGCGCCAAAACGAGGCTTAAAAAAACCACATCAACTTTGCCTGTATTAACTTTTTTAAGTCGTTTCGAGTTTTGCAGAGCCATACTTATCTCCCATAAAAATTAAATTCTGAATAATATAAACGCTATAGCGCAGAACACGAGTGTAAAGAGTGAAAATACAGTAACTATTTTACCCTCTGACCAGCCTGACATTTCAAAATGATGATGAATCGGGCTCATTTTGAAAAGGCGCTTTTTAGTCTTTTTAAAATAGACCACCTGAAGTATTACCGACAGCGCTTCGCACAGATAAAGAATACCGACGAGCAGAAGCAGTATCGGCGCATTAATGCCGTAGGAAAGTGCTACGACCATACCGCCGAGGAACATTGAGCCCGTATCTCCCATAAATACCTTTGCGGGATGAGCATTCCAAAGAACAAAGCCTGCACAACCACCTGCAGCGGCAGCGGCTAATGTATTATAGCCGATATTATCGGCATATCCCGCGCACAGCATAAAGCAGCAGCAGACAACCAGCGTTACGGTCGAGGCAAGACCGTCGACGCCGTCGGTAAGGTTAACGGCATTTGTAAAGCCGTAGATAAAGAAGAGTGAAATCGGCCAGAAGACAAGTCCGAAGCCCTCAACTATCGATACGTTACCGATAAAGGGAAGCCATGTAGCCTTAAGACCAGAAAGCGCGAGAGAAAGCAAATAGCAGGCAGATACCAAGAACTGAAGGAAGGTTTTCTGCTTAGCGGTAAGTCCTAAATTGCGCTTTTGAGCGACCTTTATATAGTCATCAATAAAACCGATGAAGCCCATACCGAGAGCGAGCCCGATGCCCGCAATAAAGCGGGTTAAGACGCCGTTATTACCGAGTGAGAGAACAAACTCAGTTCTGGCAATTCCCGATACTGCAAGCGCTACGGCGGTGCCCATAAGAACGCCGAAAACTATCATAACACCGCCCATTGTGGGTGTGCCCTGCTTTTTGGCGTGCCACTTGGGTCCGATATCCAAAATCGTCTGACCAAACTTTAATTTATGCAGATAGGGTATAACAATGTAACCCGAAAGTCCGCATACTGCGAATGCAACAAAAGCCGCAATTATCGGTGAAAACTCCATTTTTTCTGACTCCTTTACATACCGAGTGCCTCGGCAACGATTTCACGCTCGTCGAGGTGTATTGTGCCGGTACTCAAAATCTGATAGGTTTCGTGACCCTTACCGGCTAATACAATTATATCATTTTTTACTGCAGAAGCAATCGCAAATTTTATAGCCTCTACCCTATTCTCGATAATTTTATATTTTGTCTTTGTACCCTTTATGCCCTCTTCAATTTCCGCGATTATTTTATCGGGGTCTTCGCTTCGCGGATTATCGCTTGTGAGTATTACAAAATCGGCAAGA
Organism: Acutalibacteraceae bacterium; assembly: GCA_045603355.1. Classification (GTDB taxonomy): domain Bacteria; phylum Bacillota; class Clostridia; order Oscillospirales; family Acutalibacteraceae; genus SIG565. Next base: position 2,024 of record JAZULY010000161.1, read on the forward strand.
CGAGCCGCAATTTCACCCATTATCGGGCGCTTTTGTCTGTCACGATCTCCTCCGCAACCGAATACGGCTACGAGGCGATGCTCTTTGTACTCCTTAAAGGTGCTAAGGATATTCTCGAGTCCGTCAGGGGTATGGGCATAGTCGATTATTACGGTAAAATCCCTGCCTGTCGGCACAACCTCTGCCCTGCCCTTAACGCCGTGCATTTCGCGAAGCGCTGCCGAGATTACCGAAATATCGATACCGAGCTCGAGCGCGCAAGCGGCGGCACACATAGAGTTATATACCGTGAATTTACCGCCCGTACCTACCTTGACGCGGCTTATGAGGTTATAGCCTACCATCTGATACTTAACTGAGTCGGGGCTATAGGATATATCCTTAGCCGAGTAGGTCGAAGCATCGCAGGTAGCCGAATATGTCACCGTTTTAGCATTGGTGCCGTCTAAAATTCGCTCGGCATATTTATCGTCAAAATTCACGACCGCCGTTTTGCACATACTAAAAAGCTTTTGCTTAGCTTCAAAATAGTTATCCATAGTTATATGGTAATCCAAGTGGTCCTGGGTAAGATTAGTGAAGGCGGCAACATCGAAATTAAGGTTATATACACGCTTTTGGTCAAGCGCGTGGGACGAAACCTCCATAATCGCATAGCTGCAACCCTCGACCAACATTAAAGAGAACAAGGAGTTAAGTTCATAGGCGTTAGGCGTTGTATTTTTTGCGGGTATAATCTTATCGCCTATAATATTCTGTATAGTACCTATAATACCCGTTTTTTCGCCCGCTTTTTCTAAAATGGCTTTAAGCATATACACAACCGACGTTTTGCCGTTGGTTCCCGTAACGCCAATGAGTTTTAGTTTATCGGCAGGGTTGCCGAACCAATTAGCGCTCATCGTAGCGAACGCCGCGTGGGTATCCTCAACGATAACCTGATTTTTATAGCCTAAATCCCTCTCACTTATGATTACGGCAGCCCCTGACTGAATAGCCGACTCGGCATACGTATGACCGTCTACACGGGTGCCTTTAATACAAATAAAGGCATATCCTTTTTTTACATCTGCCGAATTACAGGTAATGCCGGAAATCTCTGTTTCCTGCAGTGCCGCATCATTTACGGGTATTAAATCCTTTAATTTCATAAAAACACCTTTCTGTGGTTTGCTCGCTAATCGGCTACATTATCTGCCGACGTATCTCGGAAGTATACGGTAATAACAGTACCTGTATCGACCGTTTCACCCGCGGCTATGCTCTGCTTATAGGCTACTACCGAGCCCGAGGAGGTATTGCCTGCGAACTGAATATTCAGCCCTGAGTTGACCGCAGTTGCATTTGCCGAGGATACGCTTAAATTGGTAAAATCGGGTACTGTAGTTGTGGTTACCTGTGCCCCTGAGTCATCGGTATAAAGAATAACTACGCCGCCCGAATGGAGTGACTCGGTAGAGGCGGGCATCTGGCTCTTTACCACGTCGCCGCTACCTACTATCTTGTATGTAAGCTTAGCATTGTTTATCTTGCTCTTTGCTACCGTTACGTCATCCCCTACAACATGGGGAACACTGATGGAGAGTGAGGCTAATTCCTCATCGGTATATGTGGGCTCATAACCGAGATACGGCAGTACCTCTGAGAGTATTTCGGCACCTATCGGCGCGGAAACTGCAGAGCCGTAATACTGACCTGCGCTCGGCTCATCTATCATTACAAGAACAGCTATTTCGGGTTCATCAGCAGGAGCTACTGCGAGATATGACGCGATATATAAATCTCTTCCGTCATTCATAATGGTCGCACCGAGTTTTTGGGATGTACCTGTCTTACCGCCTGTATTATAGCCTGCAACGTACATATTTTTACTCGTACTCTTAGATACCACGGCGCCCATCATCTCTCGTATTGTTTGCGATGTGGATTCGGATACAACCTGACGCTTAACCGTTGTGCCGACCGACTGGACGATTTTTCCATCGCTGTCGACCTGCTTGCTTACGATATGCGGCTGAACTAAATATCCGCCGTTAACGGCCGCAGAAACGGCAGTTATCATCTGTATAGGGGTAACCTGGAAGGTCTGACCGAAGGAGGCAGACGCGAGTTCAACGGTGCCTAATTTTTCAGCGCTGTGATAAACAGATCCCGATTCACCGGGCAGGTCGATGCCAGTCTTTTGGGTGAAGCCGAATGCCTCGAAATACTTAGAAAAGGTAGAGCTGCCGATTAACTGTCCTACCATAATATAGGCAGGGTTGCAGGAATTTACCATTGTATCAAGGAAGGTCTGTGTTCCGTGACCACCTTTTTTGTGGCAGTGATAGGTCTGACCTGCTATGTTTATTGAGTAGTTACAGGTAAAGGGGGTGCTGGTATTTACAAGATTTTCTTCAAGACCTACCGCGGCGGTAATTACCTTGAATACCGAGCCCGGCTCGTAGGTATCGGAAACAGCTTTATTACGCCACTGCCTGTTTTGCAGTTTGGCTTTAAGCTCGCTTTTCGCGTCGTCGTCGGTTTCGGCATCAACAAGTGCCTGATCATCTGCCGAGAGTGTAAAGGGCTGGTTAGGGTCAAAGTCCCCCTTAATAGCCATAGCGAGTATCTCACCCGTATTAACGTTCATAACAATACAAGCGCCGCGATCCTGCGCGGAATTGGCCACTACGCCCTCTTCGAGGTATTTTTCGGCAATATACTGCACATAGTTATCAATCGTCAGAACAAGTGAATTACCCTGAATTGCTTCTTCTACCCTTTCATAGGAAAAGCGCATATCGGCGCCTTGTGCATTTTTCGCCGCAACAACACGGCCTGCAACGCCTGTAAGGTCACTGTTGTAATAACTCTCAAGTCCCGAAAGTCCCTGATTGTCGCTGCCTACAAAGCCTAAAACAACCGATGCTAAATTACCGTTAGGATAGTAACGCTTGGTGGTTTCGTCGATACCTATGTAAGAGGACAACTCAAGGTCGCTGTTATCGGTAAGAAACTGTCGCACCTTATCGGCAACGCCCTTATCTACCTGCTTTTTAACCGTTACATAGTAGGTGTTTTTCTCGGTGTAGCCGTAAACCGTCTCGCGATCTAATTCCAGAATTGAAGACAAGCCGTCTGCGATAGTGTTTTTTACGGTTTCCCTTTCCCTGTCGTCATCTATCTGTTTAATTCCGTTAGGGGTGATATATATCGTCCAGGCGGTAGAGCTGGTGGCCAGCAAATTCATATTTGCATCGTAAATATCACCGCGCGGAGCCGTAAGAAGGGTATCGTAAAGCTGCTGCTCGAGTGCCATATTCTGATACTTTTCACCGTTGAGTATAGAGATATTCACAAGACTTCCGACAGATAATGACACAGTGAAAATAACGACCACAAGTAAGGTCGCAATTATGCGCTGCATCATCTTTTTAGTCAGTCTTTCGCCCATTTTCTTACCTCCGTAATAATGCTCGAAAACGAGAGTTAAAAATTTTAACTCTCGTGTCGTAATTTAGTATATTTATTTTTGCCGTTTCCTATTACTGAAAATTTTATTCATCCGAAACTACCTTATCGCCATCGGCGGTTATTGCGGTATTTTTATTGTTTACCTGAATGTATACAACCTGATCTTTATCCATCTTTTTCATACCGAGTTCGGTGGCTGCGGCTTCAAGATTAGTGTAGGATATGATTTTCTCGAACTCTACATCAAGTGTTGTAAGCTCGGCTTCAAGCTCGGTTATTTCGGCGTTGATATCGTTGATTTGCGAATCAACCTCGTTAATTCTCAGTCTTAAAAAGATATTGCCGCAAAGGGCAGCCAGAAAAAATGCGCACAACAAAACCGACGTAACACCAACGGACACAGCCTTTTTAGCCGCGTTTCTGCGCTGTTTCGTCTTAACCGCCGAGGACGGCATCTTTATTACATTGTCAGTATTCTTTTTTTCTTTCGGCATAAACAAATCGAAGTCGTATGCCAGACTGTCATTGTAATACTTTAAGTTGTCCACTATTATTCCCCTCTTTTAATTTTTCTTTATAGCACGAAGTATTGCGCTACGGCTGCGAGGATTTTCCTCGAGTTCCCTCTCTCCTGCCGAAATCGGCTTGCGGTTCACAAGTGTTCCGCGCGGCGACTTTCCGCATACACATACAGGAAAGTCGGGCGGGCAGGTGCAACCCGTGCATAACTCCTTGAATTTTAATTTTACCATTCTGTCTTCGAGAGAATGGAATGTGATAATCGACAGTATTCCGTCGGGTTTTAAAAGTGTGAATGCGCTCTCAAGCGCAGTTTCAAGACTTTCTAACTCGCCGTTTACCGCGATACGGAGCGCCTGAAAGCATTTTCTCGCAGGGTGGCCGTCACGTCTTGCCTTGGCAGGTACTGCGGCGGCTATTATATCGGCTAACTGCGTTGTTGTGAGAATCGCGCTTTTTTCACGTTCACTCACTATTCTTTGGGCAATACGGTAAGAAAATTTCTCTTCTCCGTATTTATTGAATATGTCGGTCAGCTCACCGACACTGTAATTATTGACTAAATCAGCAGCGCTCATACCCTCTTTGCTCATTCGCATATCGAGGGGCGCCTCTTTGTGATAAGAAAATCCGCGCTCGGCAGTATCAAGCTGAAATGATGAAACGCCGAGGTCAAGCAGTATTCCGTCGACCTTGTCGATACCGAGTCCTGCGAGTACCGAAGCCATATCCTTGAAATTGCTTTTTATAACGGTTGCGGGGAATCCGCTGAGCCGCTCGGTTGCCGTTTTTACAGCATCGGGGTCGCGGTCAAGCGATATCAGTCTACCCGTGGTTAGTTTTTCGGCAATTCCCTTCGAGTGACCCGCGCCACCCGCCGTGCCGTCAACATATATACCGTCGGGTTTAATATTTAAAGATTCAATTACCTCATCAAACAATACCGGCTTATGAATAAATTCCATATATATTCTCCTTAGAGCTGGAATTTATCAGCATCGGCAAATATTTCTTCGGGTGTAAAGGTGTTTTCCTCTGCCCAGAGCTCCCCTGCCCAGAGTTCAATATAGGAGTCCATACCGATTAAGTGCGCCTGAGACTGCAAAGCAGCGTATTCGCGTAAAGTAGGCGGTACAACTATTCTTCCCTGAGAGTCAAACTCAACGTTAAATGCGCCGTCAAATATAAAACGCTTAATTCCGCTTGCCTGAGAATTCGGAAGCTCGGAAATTTTTGCGACTAACTTTTCCCACTGAGCGGCGGGATATACGCATAAGCAGCGCTTACCGCTGATGCCGCGGCAGATAATAAAGTTCTCGCCTAAATCATCGCGGAACTTTGCAGGAATGAAAACTCGACCCTTTTTATCAACAGTATGATCAAAACCACCGTAAAGCATCGAATTTCACCTCCCAATTAACCACTTTCAACCACTTTTGTGTAGTTTTGTGCCACTTTTCACCACTTTTATTAGCATTATACAGTATATTTATGCAAAATGCAATAGTTTTTTATAAAAAAGTTAAAAAAATAAAACCGCAGTCAAACCAAATGATTTGACTGCGGTTAATCTATTCCTTAAAACATTATATAAACCTTAAATTCGGTGTGGCAGCCTGGGCAGCGGACGGTGTGGTGACCGCGGCGGATGGGCAGCCGCGCGACGCTCTTGCAGTTCGGGCAGGTGCGGTAGCGTTTGAACCTTATATCCTTTATTCGTCTGCCGAGCAGTTTCAGTTTCGGACTTACACGTCCGAAAACGCGCAGATAGGCATTGTTTTCTTTCTGCCGCGCATATATATTACGGGACAACATTCTGAAAATTATCAAAACAAACAACGCCGTTTGCAGTGCAAAAATAACCGACTTTACGCGGTTATCGAAAATAAAGATGCTCAGCACTGCTATGATAATATAAAGCACCATTGATGCTCTGCCGAGAGAATCGATACCGTATCTACCGTACATAAAACGCTGTATTCGCTCAAAAAATCTGTTCATAATACCCCTCCGTAGCCACAACGAAAAATACTTGTTTCAAAATCTGATTCAAGTTTGAATGCTTTAGCTACATTTAGAGTATAACATTAAATTATGAACAAATATACATTTTTTAAGGTTTATTTTAAATTTTCTATTACATTTTTTGCGAAAAAATGTTATAATAAATACGTAATTTAACAACGTGCAGTTAGCTTGTGCTGAACATAAGTCCAGTTGTAAGCAGGCTGTTTTTTTATTTTAAAAGGAGTATTATTATGTTTAAATGCGGTGACACCGTTATGCACCCCGGTATGGGCGTATGCAAAATCGAAGAAATTAAGAAGCAGACAATAATGAAGAAAACGCAGGAATTTTACATATTAAAGCCCGTATATGAAAATGAAAAGACGACGATTTACGTGCCTGTAAATTCCGATAAAATCGGTCTGCGCAGACTACTGACACAAGAAGATATTAAGGAGATTTTAAAAAGTCTGCCAAATGCTCGGTCACTTTGGGTAGATAATGATGCCAAGCGCAAAGAGGTATTTACACAGGTCTTAAAAAGCGGCGACCATGTATCGATAATGGAACTTATTAAAGAGTTGTATGAGCATAAACTCGAAAAGCAATCGGCGGGTAAAAGGCTGCATATATCTGATGAAAAGATTTTGCAGGAAGCCGAGCGGCTTATCCACCAAGAGCTCGCGTTTACTATGAATATTAAACCAGACGAAGTCAGCGATTTTATTGTAGGTCAGCTTAATATGTAACAGAAAAAGAGTTCGGTTAATACCGAACTCTTTTTTGTTTTATTTTATATGATTCTAACACGGATTACGCCGTCAATAGCCTCGATTTTAGCCTTTATGGTATCATAATCAGCCTCATCAATATCGAGCATTGTATAGGCATAGTCGCCCTTTGACTTATTGAGAAGATTCTCAATGTTAATGCCGTTTTCTGCTACGGCAGATGTAATAGCAGTGAGCATATTCGGGATATTCTTATGGATTACGCAGATGCGCTTATCACCGCTTCTCGGCATTGAAATAGACGGAAGATTAACCGAGTTTTCGATATTACCGTTTTCGATATAATCAACGAGTTCCTTAGCAGCCATTGTAGCACAGTTATCCTCAGACTCAGGTGTGGAAGCACCGAGGTGCGGAATAGCGATAACGCCGTTTATGCCGAGCATCTCGTCGGTCGGGAAATCGGTTACGTATGCTGCAACCTTGCCGCTCTCGAGAGCAACTATCATATCCGAAGAATTAACGAGGTCTGCACGAGCAAAGTTAAGAATGCGAACGCCGTCCTTCATCTGCTTGAATGCATCGTTATTGATAAAGCCCTTTGTATCGGGAGTGAGCGGAACGTGGATAGAGATATAGTCGCAGTTTTCATAAATCTCCTTTAAATCGTTAGCGCGGTGTGCATAGTGTGTCAAATTCCACGCTGATTTAAGGGATAAGTAGGGGTCATAACCGTAAACCTGCATACCGAGAGAGTTAGCGGCATTAGCCACTAAAACACCGATAGCGCCGAGACCGATTACGCCGAGCTTCTTGCCGCGGATTTCGGGACCTACGAATGCGCCCTTACCCTTTTCAACCATCTTACCTACATCGTCGCCGTTACCCTTTAAGGTCTTTGCCCATTCGATAGCGGGGATAATTCTGCGGGAAGAAAGCAGCAAGCCTGCGAGCACGAGCTCCTTAACGGCATTTGCGTTAGCGCCCGGGGTATTGAAAACCACGATACCCTCACCTGCGCAGCGGTCGCACGGGATATTGTTAGTACCGGCACCTGCACGGGCTATGGCTAAGAGTGACTCGGGGAACTCCACATCGTGTAAAGCAGCCGAACGAACGATAGCGCCTACCGGATTTTCCACATCGTCACCGATGGTATATTTTGCTGCATCGAACTCCACAAGGCCCGATTTTGAAATTTTGTTATATGTTTTAATGTTGTACATAACGTTTATGCGTTCTCCTTCTCAAATTTTGCCATAAACTCTACGAGTTTTTCTACGCCCTCGATAGGCATAGCATTGTAAACAGAGGCTCTCATACCACCTACAGAGCGGTGACCCTTAAGGTTAACGAAGCCTGCCTCTTTAGCCTCTTTAACAAACTTAGCGTCTAATTCGTCATTACCTGTAACGAAAGGAATGTTCATAAGCGAACGGTCCTCAGCTACAACCGTACCCTTGAAGAGTTTGCTGTTACCAAGGAAATCATACAGCATAGCAGCCTTTTTGCGGTTGATTTCAGCCATTTTTTCAAGGCCGCCGAGCGACTTTATCCACTTAAGCACAAGGCCTGCAACATAAATTGTGTAGCAAGGCGGAGTGTTGAACATTGAAGCATTCTCAGCGTGTGTTGCATAGTTGAGCATTGTGGGTGTGATATCCATAGCGTTGCCTATCAGATCCTTACGAATGATAACAATGGTAAGACCTGCGGGGGCAACGTTCTTCTGCGCGCCTGCATAAAGCATACCGAACTTAGTAACATCGATCGGCTCAGAAAGGATGCAGGAAGAAATATCGGCTACGAGCGGTACATCACCCGTATCAGGAATATTGTGCCACTTTGTACCGTAGATGGTGTTATTCATACAGATATGTACATAGTCGGCATCCTTATCGAAATCCGCCTTTTCTACCTTCGGGATATAAGAATATGTCTTATCAGCCGAAGAAGCAACGGCACGAACCTCGCCGTAACGGGCAGCCTCCTTATAAGCCTTGTTTGCCCACTGACCGGTAACAACATAGTCAGCCTTGCCGTTCTTGGTCATAAGATTCATCGGTACCATAGCAAACTGAGTAGAAGCGCCACCCTGCAGGAAAAGAACCTCATAATTATCGGGGATGTTCATTACCTCGCGGAGATTTGCCTCGGTCTCCTTAATAATTGCATCATACTCTTTGGAACGGTGGGACATCTCCATAACCGACTGACCCGTAGTACCAAATTCAATCATTTCGTTAGCGGCGGTCTCGAGCACCTCTAAGGGTAACATAGAAGGACCTGCGCTGAAGTTATAAACTCTTGCCATTTAAAATTACCTCCAAAAAAATCGATGAGACTATTATATCCTCTTAAAAACTATATGTCAATAGATTTGTTAATATTTTAACAACTTTTTTAAGATATTTTAGCGATTTTAAGAAAAGTTTGTTAATTATTTAACTAATCATATAAAAAATAAGCAGCAAGCTTAAAACTTGCTGCTTATTAAAAGGTTTAATTATTCGTTGATAGCGGTAACAACGCCCGAACCAACTGTACGGCCACCTTCGCGGATAGCGAAACGGAGACCCTCTTCAATAGCGATAGGAGTGATGAGTTCAACATCCATAACTACATTATCGCCAGGCATGCACATCTCGGTGCCTGCAGGAAGAGTGATAACGCCGGTAACGTCGGTAGTTCTGAAATAGAACTGAGGACGATAGTTGTTGAAGAACGGAGTATGACGGCCGCCTTCATCCTTATTTAATACGTAAACCTGACCGCTGAACTTTGTGTGCGGGTTGATGGAGCCCGGCTTACAAAGAACCTGACCACGCTCGATTTCTGTACGCTGGATACCACGGAGAAGAGCACCGATGTTATCGCCAGCCTCAGCATAGTCAAGAATCTTACGGAACATTTCGATACCTGTAACAACAGTCTTCTTGGTTTCAGGATTGATACCAACGATTTCAACTTCCTCAGAAGTTTTGAGCTGACCACGCTCTACACGGCCGGTAGCAACTGTACCACGACCTGTGATGGTGAATACGTCCTCACCCGGCATAAGGAACGGAAGATCAGCCTTACGGTCCGGAGTCGGGATGTAGCTGTCAACAGCATCCATAAGCACAGCAATCGGAGCATAAGCAGCTTCGGAAGGATCGTTAGAAGCCTCGAGAGCCTTAAGAGCAGAACCCTTGATGATAGGAGTATCA
>JAZULY010000162.1:0-8015 GCA_045603355.1 Acutalibacteraceae bacterium
GTTCGTTAACAGAAGAAGAAGCGCAAATTAATGCAGAATTATCAATATTAAATCACAAATCAAACGAATCTGAATACGATAAATATAATCAATTTTTTAAACTTCTTGATGATTTTTCTAATTTAACAGAATTAAACCAAGACATAATAAGACGGTTAATTGATGTCATTTATATTCACCAAGGTTCGTATCAAAATGTTGATGGTGTTAAATCTAAAGAACAAAAAATTGTAATTCAATATAAGCATATAGGTCAATCAATCATAGCATAAAACCACCCATACACATAGTGAGCGCCTGCTTGCCGCAGGTGCGGCATTTCTCGAAGCATCTATCAAGGTTGAATGCAATTCTCGGCAGTACGCCGAGGTCTTCAAGCAGTGTAAAAAGCGGGAAGAAAATCGCCATAGGAGGCAGCATTACCGATACTATCCAGGCGACCACTCGGTATACACCGTACACGATAATATCACAAATTACCGTCGGCAGACCGATACGGCTTAATGCGTTATAAAATCCGTCCTCGAGTGAAAAGAGAAAGTCGGATAAGAATGCCGACGGGTAATTAGCACCGCTGATGGTTATCCAAAAAATTACCGCGAGCAAAGAGAGCATTATTAAGGGACCGAAAAATTTATGGGTGAGGATGCGGTCAATTTTGCGGTCGCGGGTATTAGTTTTACTGCTGTGTACCGTGTCATAACGCAGCTGCTCAGCGGTTTTCATAAGGCAGGATGCAATTTCACCCGAAACATCTCCGTCATACTCTGTGCCTGCAATATCACCGAGTTCAATGCCCGTAAATTTCTTTAGCGACGATAAAAAAGCAGTATCATTCTCTAACACTCTGAGCTTTAAGTACCGCGCCGATAAACCGCTTATTTCGGCAGCTTTTTCTATTAGTTGTGAGGATAGCCCTTTTACCGCGCTTTCCAATCCTTCACTGTATTTCGGCTGAAATGCGCGGTTAAATCCCTTAATATCAGCCATTTTTACTATTTCATCAAGCAGAGTGTCTATTCCTTTTCCGCTCCTGCCCGAGGTTGCTACAACGGGTATTTTTAGCCTACGGGACAACTCAGTAGTATCTATTTTGGTGCCCTTTTTGGCAGCCTCGTCAATCAGATTCACACACAGTATCGTGCGCGGTGAGATTTCGAGCACCTGAAGCAGTAGTCCTAAATTTCGCTCGATAGCCGTAGCGTCACATACCACGACATTAGCATCAGCACCGCCGAAGCAGATGAAATCGCGCGCCACCTCTTCTTCACCCGAATTGGTAAGCAGGGAATAGCTGCCGGGCAGGTCGACCAACTTTATTCTTTTTCCGTTATGTACCGCGATACCGTAGGCGGTGTCTACCGTCTTTCCCGCCCAGTTCCCCGTGTGCTGCCGCATACCCGTAAGGCGGTTGAAAATCGTGCTTTTGCCGACATTCGGGTTACCCGCGAGAGATACTAAAATATCATAATCCTTTTTCTGCATTTCTATCCCCCTAAACTCTTTACAAATATTCGGTCGCTGTCTTTGCGCCTTAGCACTATAACCGCGCCGCGTATACTGTAGGCAGTCGGTTGACCGAGAAAACTGTTAAAAAGCGGTTCTACTACCGCACCTTGTGTCAGACCTATATCATAAATTCTCCGCCGTCTGTCCTTATCAACGGCGATGTCGGTAACTCTGTATTTTTGTCCTAAAAGTGCTTCACTTAACTTCATATTTTCCACTCCATTTTCAGTATATGAAAAAGGGGCGCGAGCTGTTAAAAAAAGACGCGTTTTTTACAACGCGTCCTAAACTATGTTTATTCTTTTTTTAACCGAGGCGGACAAAAGGTATGCGGCGGTTACAAGCAGCGCATCTTTTAGCAAAAAAGGCAACGACACCACTAAAAATGCGGCAAAAATATCGGTGCTGTATATGGCGGCAAACTGTACCGTGCCTGCTGTGTGGCAAAGCAGTAGTCCTATTAAACTGAGTATTATTTTGTTAGATTTCTTTCTCTGCTTGCCTGCGAGTCCGCAAGCGGCGGCGAGAAGTAAAAATCCCCATATAAATCCGCCCGTATTACCGAAAAGCACTGCGGGTCCCGCCCCGAAAAACGAAAACACAGGCACGCCTACAAGACCTACTAAAATGTATATCGCTACCGAAAGCGTACCGTATGTGTGGGACAGTAAATAACCGCCGAGCGCCACCGCAAAGGTCTGCAGAGTCAGCGGTATGCCTGAAGGCAGCGGTATGTGTATCTGCGCGAAAACGGCAATTATTGCAGCAAACAGAGCCGTCATAACATATTTTTTTGTGTTGGTTTTCATAGCCTCAGCGACACCTCTCCCGCCGATAATACAGCAGGGCTGCCATCTTCTTTTTTAACCATCAGTCCTGCGTTATCGTCTATACCCGTCACCGTAGCGCTGAAAACATTGTCAGCCGAAATACATTCAACCGTTCTGCCGATAAGAATAGAACGGCGGCGGTATTCTTCTAAAAAGGCTTTATCGGTCAAATTTTTATAATAAACACTAAAGTTTTCGAGTATTTTAGCAATAAGTTTTTCTTTTAGCCCATCAGGGTACTCGGTTTCATATATGAAACCTGCAATATCGCTGATGCCCTCTGGTAAATCATCCCTCTTACCGCAAAGGTTTATGCCTATGCCGAGTACCGCGTAGCGTGTCATTCCGTGTTCAAACGACCCTTCGGTCAGTATTCCGCAAATTTTTTTACCATTTAAGAAAATATCATTTACCCATTTAATTCCTGTTTTCTCACCGCAAACCTCATCAATAGCCGCCGATACTGCGACAGCGGCGGCGGTGGTGATAAGCGGAACATACTCGGGAGATACACGGGGGCGCAGAATAACGCTCATATAAATTCCGTCTGTGTCGGAAAAAAAGGACCGTCCGAGTCTTCCTCTGCCGCAGGACTGACGGCGCGAAATAACAACGGTGTTCTCCCGAGCGCCGTCCTCGGCTAAACGCTTCGCATAGGTATTGGTAGAGTCCACCGTATCTAACATAATAAATTCATAACTGCCGCGGCAGTAGTCACACAAATTCATCATTATCACCGAGAAAATTATATACTGCTTTTGTCAGCCTGTCAACCAAACTTATCATTGAAAAAATAGTTCAGTAGTGATATAAATATTATATAACAGTAATTTGTACGGGAGGATATTATGCAGCTTGCTTCATTTTTAATTAACTATCTGGCTCGCGAGAATAACGTTACACCGCCCGTATGTACTACACCTGACGAATGCTTTGCAGTTTATCGCGAACTGATAGAGGCTGCCGATATCAGCCGCCTTAATGCCGCCTATTTAAAGAGTGAGGAAAACTATTTAAAATCGCAGTTAGCGGATATAGGTATAACAAACCTTGATGGCTTTTCGTATAAACTGTCGGCAAGTGAAATTCCCGCATACAGGCTCTCGGCAGATATGCTGGTAAACCCCGTGGAGGATTTATCGACAGAACTTTATCTTTACGGCGGCAGTCGATTTAAGAAAACGTGTATGAACATCGAAAAAGATACCGTAACGAGCGGTTTTGCGCTGAGTTACAAGGGTATTTTTAACACCCCGTCACCCAAAATACAAAATCGGTTGACCTCGGACAATGTAGCGCAGACGCGCAGAATATATAACGCCGCTGCCGACTGCGCTGTGCAAAACAATGTTAAAAGCATCGTTTTTCTGCCGATAGTGACAGGTAATAAACTCATAAATCAGCAGCTGCTTAAAATAGCGGTCGATACGGTGGGAAATCGCGCCGACCTTAAAGTGGTCAAAAAAGTATTTTCAGTAATTTAACGGAGAGAAAAAATGATAAAGGTTATGTTTGTGTGTCTTGGTAATATCTGCCGCTCGCCTATGGCGGAATTCGTGCTTCGCGATATGGTAACTAAAAAGGGGATAGCCGATAGGTTTTTAATTTGTTCATCGGCTACGAGCACCGAAGAAATAGGCAGCGATATACATTACGGCACCCGTGCAAAACTTACCGAAAAAGGTATACCGTTTGAGTCGCGCCGTGCCGTTCAGTTCACACGTGCCGACTATGAAAATTATGATTATATCCTTGTGATGGAGGATAAAAATATAAGGGGACTCAGAAGAATTATAGGCGAGGATAAACTCGGTAAAATACACCGTTTGCTCGATTACACTGTCCGCGGCGGAGATATTGCCGACCCGTGGTATACGGGAAATTTCGAGGACACATACCGCGATGTAGTCGACGGTTGTGCCGCATTTTTAGAGTATTTAGGGGAATAGTAAATGCATCCGATAAAACATTTTTTAACCATAACCCATCACCGTCACAAGGTGATAGCCCACTGTATGCGTGCGGGTATCGGTTTTCAGGGACTTTTCCACGATTTATCCAAATACACCCCGACAGAATTTTGTCAGGGTGCTAAATATTATCAGGGAACGCGCAGTCCCAACGAGGAGGAGAGGGAGACCAACGGTTATTCTCTCGCCTGGATACACCACAAGGGCAGAAACCGCCACCACTTCGAGTATTGGACCGATTACAGTCCCAAAGATAAGATAATGCGACCTGTAAAAATGCCGATAAGGTTTGTCAAGGAAATGTTTTGCGACCGCGTAGCGGCAAGCAAAATATATATGAAGGATGCATATAATGATGAAGCTCCGCTAAATTATTTTTTAAAGGGCAAACCGAATCGCGTAATACACGCCGACACCTCGCGCCTTATTGAAGAATGGCTCACTATGTTAGCAGAAAAGGGCGAAAAAGAGACCTTTAAATATATTAAAAACTATAGGGGATAACCATATGAAAATATATAATTCTTTTACAGAACTAATTGGTAATACGCCGCTTTTAAGGGTAAAAAACTATGCCGAAAAGGTGGGCGCCGAGGCGCAGATTTTAGCCAAACTCGAGTGCTTTAACCCCGCGGGTAGCGCGAAGGACCGTATTGCTCTTAATATGATTTTGCAGGCAGAACGCGACGGTGTTTTAAATAAGGATACCGTAATAATTGAGCCTACAAGCGGTAACACGGGTATCGGCCTTGCGGCAGTTGCGGCGGCAAGAGGCTACCGCGCTGTTATAATAATGCCCGAAAGTATGTCGGAAGAGCGTAAAAAAATGATGCGTGCATACGGTGCCGAGCTTGTTCTGACACCCGCCGCTGACGGTATGAAAGGCGCGTGTGATAAGGCCGAAGAATTAGCCGCGCAGTATAAAAGCGCATTTATTCCCAACCAGTTTTGCAACAAAGCAAATCCCACCGCGCATTATGAAAACACAGGTCCTGAAATATGGCGCGATACCTGTGGCGCTGTCGATATATTCGTCGCAGGCGTAGGTACGGGCGGTACCATTACGGGCGTCGGTAGATATTTAAAGGAACAAAATAAGGATATCAAGGTAGTAGCCGTTGAGCCGGAATCCTCACCGTTGCTATCCCGCGGCACGGCAGGTCCGCATAAAATACAGGGTATAGGGGCAAATTTTGTGCCCGAGATATTAGACCGCGATATTTATGATGAGATTATTACCGTAACCGACGACGACGCCATAAACACCGCCAAAGAGCTTCTGAAAACGGAAGGTATGCTTGTCGGCATTTCTTCGGGCGCCGCGCTTTATGCCGCAACCGTTTTAGCCAAAAGACCCGAAAACAAGGGCAAGAACATAGTAGTTTTACTTCCCGATACGGGCGAGCGTTATTTATCAACCGCCCTTGCAGAGTAAAAGAAAAGCCTCGCACTGATGTGCGAGGCTTTCAAAATTTAATTAGTCGTTTTTCGGTTGTGTCGGATGATTAACCTGAGTCTTTAAAGAAGCGCGGGTTTTGCGAATCTCGGCGAGATTAGCGGTAAGACCTTCGTCGGCTCTGCGCATAAGGTCATCAACAAAATCCTGAGCGGCTTTGCGCATTTCGCGGCTCTTGGTCTGTGCATTAGCGATGATTTCGCCTGCCTTTTCCTGAGCGAGCTTTGTAATAGCTTCCTGCGAAACCATAGAATTTGCACGCTCCTCTGCGCTGCGGATAATTCCGTCAGCCTCGCGCTTAGCGTTTGTGATGATGTCGGCGCGGTCGGCTACAATGCCGCGAGCCTGCTTTATTTCGCCGGGGATGTTGAGGCGAATCTCATCGATAACATACTTAATTTTGTCCTCGCTTACGATTCTGCGCTTGCCGGGCATTTTAACACCGCCGTCAAGTGCCTCCTCTAACTGTTCAAGTAATTCTTCAATGCTCATTTGAATACTTCCTTTCTATCCCAATCTTTCAATAATGTCCTTGTGGATGACATTCGGCACGAAATCCGAAATGTCGCCTCCCATGCTTGCGATCTGTTTTACCATACTCGAGCTTAAATACATATACTCGGCATTAGTGGTCATAAACAGCGTCTCAATTTGTGGGTTTAATTTTTTATTAGCAAGTGCCATCTGGAATTCGTATTCGAAGTCCGACATAGCACGTAAGCCCTTAACAATGGCGTAAGCCTGCTTGTCCTTCGCGTAGTCCGATAACAGACCGTCATAGAAATCGACCTCAACATTATCAAGGTGCGACACGCACTTTTTAATCATTTCGGTACGTTCTTCTACGCTAAAGCTGTATTTCTTCTTGTAGTTTATCATTACAACAACGATAACCTTATCAAAAAGGGAAGCGGCTCGCTCAATAATATCAATATGTCCGTGGGTTATGGGGTCATAACTACCGGGGCATATAACCGTTTTGTTCATATTAGTCAGTCCTCTTTTCTGTAAAAGGAAACTGCGATTTTACCGTACCGCGAACGCTTAACTGCCGTAAAGCCGTTCACGTTGTCGGGCAAATCAACATCTGTGGGGTGCTCGCAAATTATAACGCCGTAGTCACTCATCACGTTTGTGACGGCACCGAGTGCCTTTTCATAAAGACCCTCTCGATAGGGCGGGTCTATAAATGCGATATCGAATGTTTCGTTTGTGCTCGCGCAGAAGGAGAAATAATCGGCGCGGCGAACGGTGGAAATTTCCTTAAAGCCCGTAGCGGTAATGTTTTTGGTAATAACCGATATAGCGTCGGGGTTTAAATCAACAAAGGTTGCTTTGCTCGCCCCGCGGCTTAGAGCCTCAATACCCAGCTGACCCGAGCCTGCGAATAAATCAAGAACATTCCTGCCCTCGATATCAAACTGGATAGAACTGAAAACGGCTTCCTTAACCTTGTCGGTAGTCGGTCTTACGTCTGTGCCGTTCAGTGTTTCAAGCCGTCTGCCCCTCGCAGTTCCGGTAATTACTCTCATTAATACACCACCTATTTATAACATTATCACACGAAAAAGGGTATTTTGTCAATATTTATTTTATTATATATAAATTAAAGACTAAATTCCTTTACTGTATTACCCTCAAGGTCGCGCCAGAAAAACGCGCCGTTTTGGTATATCATATATCCGTGGTGGCTGTTTTCTTTAGGAATGGATACCGAGCCGGGATTCATACAAATATAGCCGTCATGCTCTACACATTTCGGAATATGCGTGTGTCCGTGCAGTAAAATGTCCCCTGTAGATAGCGGCGGTAAATTTTCCTCGTTGTAAACGTGGCCGTGTGTTGCGTATATAGTAGTCTTACCGTCATAAATTACGGCATAGTCAGCGAGTATGGGAAAGGGGAGTACCATCTGGTCAACCTCTGTGTCACAGTTACCCCTGACGCATAAAATCTTGTCCTTTACTTCACTCAGCATTCCTATAACCGCCTTAGGGTTATAGCCCCTCGGTAAATCGTTTCGCGGGCCGTGGTAGAGAATGTCGCCGAGCAGCAGTATTTTATCTGCATTCTCGCGACTTGCCGCTGCGAGCAGCTTTTCGCAAAAATAGGCAGAGCCGTGTATATCCGATGCAATAAACAGTTTCATAAAATCACCCTAAAACAATAATAAAGCTTTAAAAAACGCTTGTCAATGAAAAGCCGAAAAAAGTTTAAAAATTTTTCAAAAAAAGTGTTGACAAAGCGATA
>JAZULY010000163.1:0-20884 GCA_045603355.1 Acutalibacteraceae bacterium
CTTTTCTTAAAATAATTGAAAAATTTGTGGAAAACAGACTCATAATTTCCATAAAAAGAGTGATACTAATACCAAGCAAAAACGACGAGTCTTCCCAAATCAGGGGATTTGGGGCGTGTGGTTGCTCTAAACCCGCATAAACACTGGGTTTTTTACTTTTTTAGAGAATTTTTGGTGAATACTTGACACGAGGTGTATCGCTAAAATTTTAAGAAAATCACACTCGTTTTTAGCAAAGTTAAAAACGTCGAAAACCCGCATAAATACTGGGTTTTTGGCACATTTTTAGAGTAGAGAAAAGGAGTAAAATATATGAAAGCAACAGGAATTGTGAGAAGAATAGATGACCTTGGACGTGTTGTTATCCCAAAAGAAATCCGCCGAACTATGAGGATTCGCGAAGGTGATCCGCTGGAGTTTTATACCGATGCGAATGGGCTTGTGATTTTTAAAAAATACTCGCCGCTGGGTGAACTTTCTACCTTCGCGTCGCAGTATGCGCAGGCGCTCTCTACGGGGACAGACCTCGGTATTATTATAACCGACTGCGACCACTTTTTGGCGGCGTCGGGCGTATCAAAAAAGGACGTTATAGGGAAGTCGCTCACCCCCGAAATCGAGGAGATAATGAACTCGCGGCAGGTTAAGAGCTTTGACGGCGCAGGCATCAGCGTAAATGATAAGCCCGTTTGCGCAGTAGCACCCGTAATAGCGGCGGGGGATATCACAGGCTCGGTAATTCTCGTATCGAACGAGGGCAGACACACGGCGAACGACAGCGATATGCGCCTTCTTAAAGTAGCGGCATCCTTCCTCGGCAAACAAATGGAACAGTAAGATCAGGATTTAGGATTTAGGGATTAGGGTAAGGATTTAGGGGTTAGGGATGTTTGTGATAAAAAACACTTGCAATTTATATTTATATATGTTATACTTGTTTTAGCATAAGAAGTAGGAAAGAAGAGTAGGGCGACCTGCTCTTTGCTTTTTGTTAGGAGGAATTTGTTTGGCAGGTGTAGCAGACAGAGTTTTTGCCCTCATAAAAGACACGGTTGAGGCACAGAACGTGCGGCTGTGGGACGTTCGCTTTGTTAAAGAAGGCGCGTCTTACTATCTGCGCGTTTTTATCGACAGTGACGCGGGCATAAACATTGATGATTGCACGAATGTTTCCCACGCTATTGACCCCGTAATCGATGAGGCTGACCCGATTGATAAATCCTATTATTTAGAGGTTTGCTCACCGGGGCTTGAGCGGGAGTTGACACGCGAGGAGCACTTCGCAAAATTTATAGGCAGTTCTGTTAAGGTTAAGCTTTATAAGGCGCTCGGCGGAACTAAAGAGCTCGTAGGCATTATGAAATCCTACGACGGTGGATTGCAAATAAAGGTCGACGATGAGGAAATCTATTTAGAGAAGAAAGATTTTTCATCGGTACGGCTTAATGATTTAGATTAATAAACGGAGGTACAATGGAAAATGAATAAGGATACTAAAGAATTTTTTGCGGCATTGAAGGTAATGGAAGAGGAAAAGGGCGTTCCGCAGGAATATCTTGCTGAGAAGATTGCCAATGCTATTGTCGTAGCGCTTCGTAAGGACTACGGCGGCAAGGATATCGTTTCCTGCACGGTAGACACTGAGAATATGATCTTCGCCGTTACAGTCAGAAAAGAGGTTGTTGACGAAATCGAGGATCCCATCTCGCAGATTCTGCGTGATGAGGCGGTTAAAATCGACACTAAGGCTGTCGAGAACGGCTTTGTTGATATCAAACTCGACACCAAGCAGTTCGGCAGAATCGTAGCCCAGACCGCCAAGCACGTTATCCGTCAGGGTATTCGCGAGGCAGAGCGCGGCCACACCTTAGCCGAGTTCCAGAACCACAACCGCGAGCTGCTCACGGCAGTTATTCAGCAGATAGACCCGAGAACAGGTAACGCCACCGTTACCATCGGCAAGGTTGAGACCATTTTACCCAAGCTTGAGCAGGTACCGGGTGAGGAACTCGAGGTTGGCGACCACGTAAAGGTTTATGTTGTTGACGTTAAGGAAACCGAAAAGGGGCCCAAGGTTATGATTTCCCGCACACACCCCGGTCTTGTAAAGAGACTTTTTGAAACAGAGGTTCCCGAAATTTTCGACGGCACTATTGAAATTAAGTCCATCTCCCGTCAGGCAGGCTCGAGAACAAAGCTTGCAGTTTACAGCGCAAACCCCGATATCGACCCCGTAGGTGCTTGTATCGGTCAGCGCGGTGCTCGTGTCAACACCATAGTTGACGAGCTCGGCGGCGAGAAGATAGACATAGTTAAATACAGCGAAGACCCCGCAGCCTTCATCGGTGAGGCGCTTTCTCCCGCGAAGGTCGTATCGGTTGAAATCGAGAGCGAAAATCCCAAGGTTTGCCGCGTTACCGTGCCCGATGCACAGTTATCTCTGGCTATCGGTAATAAGGGACAGAATGCTCGACTCGCTGCTAAGCTCACCGGCTGGAAGATAGATATCAGACCGGAAAGCGGTTTCTACGGCGAGGATACCGAGGACTAATCAATGCAAAAACGAAAGATACCTATGCGTATGTGCGTCGGTTGCGGTGAAATGAAGCCAAAGGCGGAATTAACACGTGTTGTTAAAACGGCTGAGGGCGAAATATTCATCGATTTAAAGGGTAAGGCAAACGGCAGAGGTGCTTATATTTGCCACGATATAAACTGCCTGAATAAGGCTATCAAGGCAAAAAGACTTGAGCGCACCTTTGATACCCAGATATCAAGCGACGTATACGATACGCTTAAAAAGGATTTGAGTGCTGATGAACAGTAAAATACTCACTCTTTTAGGATTTGCAAGCAAGGCGGGCAAACTATCTTTTGGTATGGATATGACCGCCGAGGCGGTAGTGAAACGAAAAAGTCAGCTTGTAATAACGGCTGATGACGTATCGGGCAAATCACTCAAAGAAATCACCTTTTTTGCAAACAAAACAAATGCTACCGTGCAAACACTCACTGGGTGCGACATGCAAACGCTCTCCCACTCGGTGGGTCACAGATGCGCGATACTGTCGGTCAACGACAAGGGCTTTGCCGAAGCCATTCTTAAAGAAATCGGCAAGTAAAGGAGGAAACGCCAATGATGGTTAAATATAAGGTCAGCGATGCTGCAAAGGATTTTAACATAGCTGCCAAGGAGATAATCGCTATTATCGAGGCAAATACAGGCGAGGCTAAGAAATCCGGCACCGCGCTTACAGAACGCGACCTTGATATAATTTTCGAGGTAATGACTCAGAAAAATCAGGTAGAAAGCTTTGATGAATATTTTGAGACGGGCGAGAGAGCCCGCAAGGCTGCTGCCGAAAAGCGTCAGGCTGAAAAGGATAAGAAGCTCGCCGAGCAGATGGCTCTGCTCGAGCAGTTAAAGAATGCTGCTGAGGCTGAAAAGGCTGCTAAAGAGCCGAAAAAGGAAACCCCGAAGGCTGAGCCGAAAAAGGAAACTAAAAAAGCTGAGCCGAAAAAGGCGGAAGAAAAGAAGGATGTGGCGGCAGAAGAAATCCTTGTGGCGCCGCCTAAGAAGACCAAGGTACCGGGCGCTGCGCCCAACCGCGGCCCTGCTCAGATTCGCCACGTTGATACACGTACTGTGCACGTTGATATGGATAAATACAACGAGAAGTACGAGAATATTGCCCCTGCAAACTCTATGAGAGATAATTATCAGGGCAAGCAGAAAATCAAGCAGAAATCCAAGGATTATCGCCGTCCGCAGGGCGCTAAGCGTGAGACCGAGGCAGATAAGCTGCGCAGACTTCAGCTTGAAAAAATCAAGAAAACACCTATTACCGTTACCGTCGGTGACGAAATTACCGTCGGCGAGCTCGCGGCTGCTCTTAAAAAGACCGCAGCCGAGGTTATTAAGGAGCTTATGAAGCTCGGTATGCTCGCAACCGTTAATCAGGTTATCGACTATGATACAGCCGAAATCGTTGTTACCGAAATGGGCGCTAAAATCGAGCGTCAGGTAGTAGTTACCATTGAAGAGCAGATTATGGATGACTTTGAGGATACCGCAGAGGACCTGAAGCCGCGTAGCCCCGTAGTTGTTGTTATGGGTCACGTAGACCACGGTAAGACGTCTATCCTTGACGCTATCCGTCACTCTGCCGTTACCGATACCGAGGCCGGCGGTATTACACAGGCTATCGGTGCTTACAGGGTAAATGTTGGCGAGCAGAGCATCACATTCCTTGATACCCCCGGTCACGCAGCCTTTACCGCAATGCGTCAGCGCGGCGCTATGGCTACCGATATCGCGGTACTCGTTGTTGCTGCTGATGACGGTATTATGCCCCAGACGGTTGAGGCTATTAACCACGCAAAGGCTGCAAACGTGCAGATAATCGTTGCTATTAACAAAATGGATAAACCCGAGGCTAACCCCGACCGCGTACTGCAGCAGTTGACCGAGCATTCCATCGTTCCCGAGGAGTGGGGTGGTGACGTTATCTGCGTTCCGGTATCGGCTAAGACCAAAATGGGTATTGACACATTGCTCGAAAACATTCTGCTTGTTGCAGAAATGATGGAGCTTAAAGCCAACCCCGACCGTAAGGCAAAGGGTGTTGTTATTGAGGCAAGACTCGATAAGGGTCGCGGTCCTATTGCTACACTCTTAGTGCAGAACGGTACGCTCAGAAGCGGTGATATCGTTGTTGCGGGTACTGCCGTTGGTCGTGTTCGTGTTATGACAAACGAAAACGGTAAGACGGTTAAGGAAGCAGGTCCGTCTGTTCCTGTTGAGATTGCAGGTCTTGCCGAAACCCCCGCCGCGGGCGACACCTTCGACGCGGTGTCTGACGAGCGTCTTGCCCGTCAGCTCGTTGAGCAGAGAAAACAGAAGATTAAGGAAGATATGTTCAACGCTAAGCAGAAGGTAACACTCGATAATCTCTTTGACCAGTTAAGCGAGGGTGAGCTTAAAGAACTCAACGTTATCGTTAAGGCTGATGTTCAGGGCTCGGTTGAAGCGGTTCGCGAAAGCCTTGAAAAGCTTTCCAACGAAGAGGTTCGCGTTAAGGTTATTCACGGCGCTGTCGGTGCCGTTAACGAGTCGGATATCGTGCTGGCTCAGACCTCGGGCGCTATCGTTGTAGGCTTTAACGTCCGTCCCGACGCCGTTGCTAAGGAAATGGCAGAGCGCGAGGGCGTAGATGTTCGTATGTACAGAGTAATTTACAACTGTATCGAAGAAATTGAAGCGGCTATGAAGGGTATGTTAGCACCGAAATTCCGCGAGGTTATTCTCGGTACGGTTGAGGTTCGTAACACATATAAGATTTCGGGTGTCGGCACTATTGCAGGCTCATATGTTACCGACGGTAAGGTAACCCGCGCTTGTCAGATACGCGTTGTACGTGACGGTATAGTGCTGGCTGAAGATAAGATAGATTCGCTCAGACGTTTCAAGGACGACGTTAAGGAAGTAGCGCAGGGCTACGAATGTGGTATCGGCCTTGAGAAGTTCGGCGATATTAAGGAAGGCGACGTATTCGAAGCCTTTATTATGGAGGAATACAGAGATTAATGGCAGGATATAAAATTAACAGAATTACCTCGGATGTTAAGGTAATGATGTCGGATATTCTCCGTGATGTTAAGGACCCGAGGGTGAGCAAATTGCTGAGCGTAGTAAAGGTCGATGTATCTAACGACCTGTCGTATGCCAGCGTCTATGTAAGCGCCATTGAAGGGTATGAGAAAACTGTAGAATCGGTAAAAGCGCTCAAAAATGCGGCGGGTTATATCCGCCGCGAGCTCGGCGCGCGTATGAAGCTTCGCAAGGTGCCCGAAATTAAGTTTATTGCCGATAATTCAATCGAAAAAAGTTCTCAAATTTCAAGAATCATCGATTCATTTGATCGAGAAGGGAATAATAATGAGCAGTAATTGTAAAGAGTTGAGCCTAAACAGCTTGTGCAAATTTCTGAAAACCCATAACGATTATATAATTTTGACCCACATTTCCCCCGACGGGGATACCTTAGGCTCGGCATATGCCTTGGCGCTCGGACTTAAATCCATCGGTAAACGGGCGTATGTTGTATGCAACGATGAAATCCCCGCTAAGTACAATTATTTTGTAAAGGCGGCTGATTTAAAGTCTATCGACTATAAAACCATAGTCGCGGTAGATGTTGCAGACCCGAAATTGCTCGGCTCACTCTATGAAAAGTACAGTGACAAAATCGAGCTTAATATCGACCACCATATCTCTAACACGCGGTATGCTAAAAATCTTTATCTTGATTCTGATGCCTCGGCTACGGCGGAGTGTATTTATGATATCTTTAAAAAGATGCATATAAAAATAACACCGCTTATAGCCACAGCGCTTTATACGGGTATTTCTACCGATACGGGCTGCTTTAAGTATTCTAATGTAACACCTAAAACACACCGTATAGCGGCAGACCTTTACAGATACAATATCGATGCGGCTGAAATAAATCGTATGATGTTTGATACAAAGTCAAAATCTCGGGTGGAGCTTGAGAAAATGGTGCTCGATACGGCTGAGTTTCATTTCTGTGACCGTTGCTTAGTGCTTACGGTTACGAGCGAAATGCAGGAAAAATCGGGCTGCGAGCCGAGTGACCTTGACGGTGTTGCATCTATTTCGCGCTCGGTTGAGGGTGTGCTCGTCGGCGCGTCTATCAAGCAGGTGGACCGCGAGGAATATAAGATTTCACTCAGAACATATCCGCCGTTTGATGCTTCCGAAATATGTAAGACTCTCGGTGGCGGCGGACATAAGGCTGCAGCAGGCTGTACATTAATGGGCGATTTAGCCGACGTTAAAAGACGGATTATTGAAGCAGTAGGAAAGGCAATGGAAAGTTATGACGCAGGGGTTACTGTTACTGAATAAGCCGAAGGGCATAACCTCCTTTTCGGCAGTAGCAAGAATAAAGCGGATAGCGGGGGAAAAGCGTGTCGGTCATACAGGTACGCTCGACCCGATGGCTACGGGCGTTTTGCCGATTTTTATCGGCCGCGCAACTGCGCTTTCCTCTTATTTACTTGATGCCGATAAGTGCTATATTGCCACCGTGCTTTTCGGCACAGTTACCGATACGGGTGATATAACGGGCTGTGTTTTAAAGCAGTCCTCAGCCGATATTACCGAAGAACAGATTGACGAGGCTATTACACACTTTATCGGTGAGATAACTCAGGTGCCTCCCATGCATTCGGCTATAAAAAAGGACGGCGTGCCGCTCTACAAACTCGCGAGACGCGGTGAAAAGATAGATGTACCTGCGCGACAGGTTACCATTAATTCCATAACCAAGGTTTCTCAATTAAACGGCGGCAGTATTCAGTTGGCAGTTTCCTGCTCTAAGGGGACCTATATAAGGTCGCTCTGCCAGGATATCGGTGAATATTTAGGCTGCGGCGCTACCTTGACAGACCTGTGCCGTACGGCAACCTCGGGTTTTGAACTGTCCCAGTGTGTAGACCTCGAAAAACTGAACGAGGAAAATATAACCGACTATCTGCTTGACGAAGAAAAAGCGGTAGAGAGTTTAAGGACAGTCCGAGTCAGCTATAAGCAGGCTATACGCTTTTCAAACGGCGGTCAGCTCGATTTAGAAAGACTGAAATTCACACCCGACGCAGACGGAGAGAATGTCCGCGTTAAATATGGGGACACCTTTCTTGGCATCGGTAGTGTTAACATCGAAAAACAGCATATAGGTATTCGGTGTATTATAAATCCCATTACCGAGTCGCGCCGTACCGCGGTGTGCCTTGGCACCTTTGACGGTGTTCATTTAGGTCACAAAAAGGTGATAGAGGACGCTGTCGGTAGCGGATATACACCCGTTGCCGTTACCTTTGATATGCCACCGAAGTCCTATTTCGGCAAGGATGCGGGACTTTTGAAGCTCAGAGCCGAAAAGGACGAGCTGCTCACTTCCCTCGGCATAAAAAAGACGGTATATCTCGATTTTAATGAGGTGTGCGATTATTCACCTGAGCAATTTTTAGAGTTTTTAAAGAAAACATATAACTGTGCCTATATTTCCTGCGGCTTTAATTACCGTTTCGGTAAGGATGGGGCAGGGGATATAGAACTTCTTCGCAAATTCTGTGAAGAAAATGGCATTACACTATCGGTCAGTGAGCCGATAATGGATGGTGACGAGGTTGTTTCTTCTACGCTTTTGCGCAGAAAATTGTCACTTGGCGAGGTCGGTACCGTAAACCGTATGTGCGCCGCTCCGTTCGGATTTAGCGGTGAGATTATTCACGGCGACGCCCGCGGTAGAACCCTCGGCTTCCCGACGGTAAATCAGCTTTATCCCGAAACACTTGCGCCTCTTCGCCACGGTGTATACCGCACCGAAATAACGGTAGACTCTGAAAAATATGCAGGCATTACAAATGTCGGCGTTCGCCCGACCTTTGCGAATGATTTTGTGTCCTGCGAGACCTATATATTGGATTTTAGCAGCGACATTTATGGCAAATCGGCAGATATCCGCTTTAAAGAGTTTATTCGCGAGGAAAAGAAATTTTCATCGGTCGATGAGCTTACATCGCAGATAGAAAAAGATGTAGAATATATAAAAAAGAACAGCAGATAATATTATCCGCTGTTCTTTTTTGTTGCCCCTAAACGAGCTTTCGAGGGCAGGGTTACTGAATGTCCATAGTATCCATAGGGGATACCGCTGTGTCTCTTTTATACATTTCAAAATGCAGATGTGACTCGTCTGCACACTCGCTCGGTACGGTGCCGAGCGTACCTATTTTCTGTCCCGCCGATACCGTTACACCCGTCTCGACCAGTACATTTTCTGCAAGTCCGCAATATTTAGCAACGATTTCTTTTCCGTGGTCTATAACGATAACTGTTCCATACAAACTATCGGTATAAATATCGGTTACAGTACCGTCACCGCAAGACATCACCGATGACTCAGGTTCTGCTTCAATATCAATGCCTGTATGCAGCCGCATATCACCATAGGTTGCGGAAAATTGCAGCGCCTCGCTATTGAAATCCTTGATGATTTCACCCGATATCGGCATAACAAAATATTCGGCTACGGGCATCGCGGGTGTTTCTTCGACCGATTCCGCGCTCTCTTCAGAGCTTTCATACGGCGCGTCGCTTACATCTTGCTGAACAGGCTCGTCGGGCTCTGAAATAACGGTACTGTTATTATATGAAGTACTGCTGCTGTCATATGACTCGCCGCCCGTAATGTCGCCGACCGCCGCAACCGCCGACCATGCCGCAACGCCTACGGCTATCAGGCAGCCGCCGAGCACCGCGTAAAAACCTTTTCCCGAAAAGAATTTGGAAATAACCGTGTTTTTTTCCTCTTTCATATTAATCACCTCTCGATGATATTATCGGGAAAATATTTTAAATTTATACTCATTTAATTAAAAAATTATTCATAAATAAATGTTATTATAAACTTGCGAAAAGGGAGCCGCAACCCTTTAGCATATCGAAACGGCGGACCATCCGCCGACTTCGGTTTCTCCTCAAAACCCCTAAAAAAGAAAGCCGACCGTGTTCCCCCACGGTCGGCTTTCGCTTTGTATATTATTTAGATGTTCACTGCTGTTGCGGTGTTGTAGGTAATATAGGAATCGATTATATTGTAACCGAACGAACTGTTCTCGTTAACTACCAGAATGGTTGTTGCAATTCCGTTATCGCTGCCGCCGTCGTGATAATTACAAACGACGTTTGATTTAACGGTCAGATAACCGTCGCCCTCTGTAACCGAAATTACCGAGTGCGAATATGTTGTATATCCACGGGGGATAAGCAGAACGTGAGCCTCTTTTTTGGGAAGATTTACGTTAATGTTATCGAAACAGTCGATATCAATATCATAAAGGTCCTTAATATATGCCGTAACGATAGCCTCGGGGATGAAGCCGCCACCGTCAGCGTGTGAGCGAAGCGAGACAGCAGCCTTGTTTACAAGCTGCTCGTTATCGAGAAATTCTTCACCGTAAATATTGTTGATGTTAAGAATATGCTCGATTTTGGCATTTACTACGAGTTCTGCTTGCGGCTGAATATCATTGGTAACCGATGCGGCAGGTGCGGCGGGCGCTGTTATAAAACCGTTCATACATAAACAGCTAACGAGGAATAAGCAGATAGCAATTAAACGTTTCATAATAACACCAACCTTTCTGTAATATTATTATATCTATTGTTTATCAAAAAGTCTTCTTTTTTTGATTACAAATTGTTATCAAAATGGTTACAAAAGACGCTTAAAAAGTTTCAAAATTGTTACACTTTTAGAAGTAAGGGCGAAAATTTGTGCAATTTGTATATTTTCAATGAAACAAAAATAAAAGTTTGATAAAAATTGGTTGAAATTCACAAAAGAGTGTGATATAATAACTCTAAACTGAATCGGCGTGTAGGGCAGTCCCACCACGACCGACAATATTCAAACAAGAGGTGCATTCAGATGAAACAGTATACGTCACAACAAATCAAAAATATTGCCTTGCTCGGCCACGGCGGCTCGGGTAAGACAACACTTGCCGATGCTATTCTTTATTATGGCAAAGCGGTTGAACGTATAGGTAAGACGGCTGACGGCACCACAGTAATGGATTTTGATGCCGAAGAGAAAAAGAGAAAGACCTCGGTACAGTTGTCTGTATATCCGCTCGAGATAGGCGCGGGCAAATGGAACATTCTTGATGCTCCCGGTCTTTTCGACTTTGAGGCGGGCGCGGCAGAGGCTCTTTCAGCCGCTGACAGTGCTCTAATAGTTCTCTCGGGTAAATCGGGTATGACGGTCGGCGCGCAGCAGAGCTATCAAAAGGCAAAGGCGCTCGGTAAACCCACCGCTTTCTTTATTGGTAAGCTCGATTCCACACACGCGCATTTTTACCGCGTAATCTCTATCCTCACAGGTCTTTACGGCGCGGTTATCTGCCCGCTGGTAGTACCCTATGTTGAGGGTGAGGCGGTTAAGTGCTATGTAGACTTAGTAGCCGAGAAGGCATACACCTTTGACGGCGTTAACAAGACCGAGTGCTATATGCCGAACAGTCCCGAGGTTAACCAGATGCGCGATATTATGCTCGAAGCCACTGCCTCTATGGACGAGGAGCTTATGGAAAAGTATTTCGAGGGTGAGCCCTTTACATATGAGGAAAAGATAGGCGCGATAAGAAAAGGTGTAAAATCGGGTGAAATTTCTCCCGTATTCGCAGGTATTCAGCAGACGGGTGACGGTGTGCCGCTTATGGTAGACCTATTAGACAATATTTTACCTTCGGCTGACCAGTGCCCCGTTACCGTAATTATGGGGGACGAGGAAACCGATATTCTGCCCGATGAATCGGGTAAACCCGCTGCATATGTATTCAAGACTATTGCCGACCCGTTTGTCGGTAAGCTCTCCTACTTTAAGGTAGTAAGCGGTAAAATTGCGGGCGACACCCGTCTTAAAATCAAGCGCAACGACGAAGAGGTACGCGCAGGCAAGGTTATGTATATTAAGGCAGGTAAGCAGGAGGACGCCGCATATATCGGCGCGGGTGACATCGGCTGTGCTGCTAAAATGGGCGCCGTGCTGACGGGGGACACTCTCGGAGATGCCGATTATACCGTTAAACCCGCCGCCTTCCCCGTGGCAAACCTTTCTATGGCGGTATTCCCCGCAAATAAGGGTGACGAGGAAAAAATCGCTACAGGACTTGCCCGTCTTGCAGAAGAGGATCTCACCATTAAGGTACAGTATAATAATGAAACCAAGGAGCAGATACTCTCGGGTCTGGGTGAACAGCATATCGATGTTATCGTTTCCCGCTTAAAGCAGAAATTCGGCGTTAATATCGTGCTTAAAAATCCCTCGGTTGCATACCGCGAGACAATTAAGAAAACCGCCAAGGTGCAGGGTAAATATAAGAAGCAGTCGGGCGGTCACGGTCAGTACGGTGACGTCTGGATAGAATTTGAGCCGTGTGACTCGGATGAACTTGTATTCGAAGAGAAGGTATTCGGCGGCGCCGTACCGAAAAACTTCTTCCACGCAGTTGAAAAGGGACTCAGAGACAGCGTTAAGCAGGGTGTTCTCGCAGGCTACCCGATGGTCGGCATTAAGGCAACACTGCTTGACGGCTCGTATCACCCCGTTGACTCCTCTGAAATGGCATTTAAGACGGCGGCATCCTTAGCCTTTAAAGAGGGCGTGCCGAAATGCGCACCCGTACTTTTAGAGCCTATCGGTACTCTGCAGGTAATTACGGCAGATGACTGCTTGGGTGACGTTATAGGCGAAATCAATAAGCGCCGCGGCCGCGTTGTCGGTATGGAGCCGATGGAAAACAAGCAGCAGATGATAACGAGTGAAATTCCGATTTCGCAGACATCGGATTTTGCGACGGCTATGCGCTCACTGACACAGGGCAGAGCAACCTTTACACTTGAATTCAAGTGTTATGAGGAAATGCCCGATATGTTAGCAAAAGAGGTAATAGCCGCAAAGGAATAATTAAAAACCGAAGAAGGAACGGTAGAAATGCCGTTCCTTCTTTCTATTTTTGGGGAAAGTACCAAAAATTTCTAAAATACATATATATTGTGTACAAAAATTGCTTTTTTAAAAATATTTAGCAAATATTGTGGTTTTGGGTATTGATTTTTTTATAATATGTGATATAATAGGATTACACTGGCGAAATAGCCATAAATTGTATACATATAATTTTTAATACACAATATATTGTGGTTTGGAGGTAAAAGGGTATGAAGATAATCAAAAGAAGCGGCTCGGAGGAAATTTTCGATATAAATAAGATAATCGTAGCCGTAACAAAAGCGAATGAAAGCGTTAACGAGTCAGAGCGTATGAGTCCTGAGCAGATAAACGATATAGCACAAAGTGTTAAGAACACCTGCGGCTGTGTTGACAGAGCACTGAGCGTAGAGGAAATTCAGGACCTCGTAGAGAATGCCATTATGCAGCAGCAGGCATTCACCGTTGCGCGCCGTTATATTAAATACAGATACAACCGCGCGCTTATCCGTAAGTCTAATACCACCGATGAGCAGATTTTAAGCCTGATTGAATGCAATAACGAAGAGGTCAAGCACGAGAACTCGAATAAGAACCCGACGGTCAATTCCGTTCAGCGTGTCTATATGGCAGGCGAGGTCAGCAAGGATATTACCAAGCGTATTTTACTGCCGCAGGAAATTGTAGAGGCGCACGATGCGGGTATAATCCATTTCCACGATGCCGACTATTTTGCTCAGCATATGCATAACTGCGACCTTGTAAATCTTGAGGATATGCTGCAAAACGGCACCGTTATCAGCGGCACTAAAATTGATACACCCCACAGCTTTTCTACCGCCTGTAATATCTCTACACAGATTATCGCTCAGGTAGCCTCTAATCAGTATGGAGGACAGAGCATCAGCCTTACACACTTAGCCCCCTTTGTGCAGGTAAGCCGCGAGAGAATACGCATGCAGGTGGCTAAGGAGCTTGAGGCTATCGGTGAAAATTTGGCTGAGGATAAGATAAATAAAATGGTCGAAATGCGTCTGCGCGAGGAAATTCGCAAGGGCGTGCAGATGATACAGTATCAGGTGGTAACCCTGCTTACTACTAACGGACAAGCACCCTTTGTTACGGTGTTTATGTACCTGAACGAAGCCAAAAACGAGCAGGAAAAGCAGGATTTAGCGCTTATTATCGAGGAGACCCTAAAGCAGCGTATTCAGGGCGTTAAAAATGAGGAGGGTGTCTGGATAACACCCGCTTTCCCGAAGCTTATCTATGTGCTCGAGGAGGATAATATCCGCGAGGGTACACGCTTCTGGTACTTAACCGAGCTTGCGGCAAAATGCACCGCAAAGCGTATGGTGCCCGACTATATTTCCGAAAAGGTAATGCTGCAGAATAAGGTGGATAAGAACGGAGACGGTCACTGCTACACCTGTATGGGTTGCCGCAGTTTCTTAACACCCTATGTTGACGAAAACGGCAAGGCGAAGTATTACGGCCGCTTTAATCAGGGCGTTGTAACGGTAAACCTTGTTGATATCGGTCTTTCTGCGGGCGGAGATATGGATAAATTCTGGCAGATATTCGATGAGCGTATGGAGCTTTGCCACCGCGCTTTACAGTGCCGCCACGAGCGTCTGACGGGAACTCTCTCTGATGCCGCCCCCATTCTCTGGCAGCACGGCGCACTCGCACGTCTGCCCAAGGGCGTTGCCATCGATTCACTGCTCCACGGCGGTTATTCTACAATTTCCCTCGGCTTTGCAGGTCTTTGGGAGTGTGTATATTCCTTAAACGGCAAAAAACTCACCGAGCCCGAGGGCGAGGCGCTGGGACTCGAAATTATGCAAAAATTAAATGAGTACACCGCAAAATGGAAGAAGGAAGAAAATATAGACTATTCCCTTTACGGCACCCCGCTTGAGAGCACTACCTATAAGTTTGCTAAGTGTCTGCAGGCACGCTTCGGTGTAATCGAGGGTGTTACCGATAAAAACTACATTACAAACAGTTACCACGTGCACGTTACCGAGCCTATTGATGCCTTCGATAAGCTCACGCTCGAAGCCAAGTTCCAGGCATTATCCCCCGGTGGCGCTATCTCCTATGTAGAGGTACCGAATATGCAGGATAATATCCCTGCGGTGCTCTCGGTAATGCAGTTTATATATGATAACATTATGTATGCCGAGCTTAATACCAAGAGTGACTACTGCCACGAATGCGGTTTTGACGGCGAAATCGTTATAGAGAAGGACGAATACAATAAGCTTATCTGGAAATGCCCCAAGTGCGGCAATACAGACCAAAGCAAAATGAACGTTGCGCGTCGCACCTGCGGATATATCGGTACACAGTATTGGAATCAGGGCAGAACGCAGGAAATTAAGGAACGCGTATTGCATCTGTAAAAATTATGAACTACGGTGAAATCAAAAAATTCGATATTGCCAATGGGTTGGGTGTCAGGGTCTCGCTCTTTGTATCGGGCTGCCGTCACTGTTGTACGGGCTGCTTTAATAGTGATACCTGGAGTTTTACCTACGGAAAACTTTATACTAATGATACCGAGAATGAGATAATTGAGGCTCTGCGACCCGACTATATAAGCGGTTTTTCTCTCTTGGGCGGCGAGCCGTTCGAGCCCGAAAATCAGCCTGAACTGTTACATCTATTAAAGCGTATTCGGGCAGAATATCCGAATAAAAATATTTGGTGCTATACGGGCTTTCTTATGGATGCCGAAATTTTAGGGGAGAGCCGCGCTCATACCGATATATCAAAGGAATTATTAGGGTGTATCGATGTTCTTGTCGACGGTAAATTTATAGAAGAGCTAAAGGATATCTCCCTTAAATTCCGCGGCTCGTCAAACCAGCGGATAATAGACGTTAAAGCCTCACTCGATAGCGGCAAAATTGAAGAATATGAATTATAAGGCAGAGGAATAAAAATTCCTCCGCCTTATTTTTTTAAAAAACTATTGACAAAATGGGAAGACGGGTGTATTATACAACTGTACTAACCGAAATAGTACAGTAGATACAGAAAGGAGAATGGCGTCTTGATTCAGTTGGATTATAAAAGCGGTGTGCCGATATATGACCAGTTGATAAACAACATAATTCGCCTTAAAACGCTCGGCGCGCTGAAGGCGGGCGACCCGTTGCCGAGTGTGAGAGCGCTCGCGTCGAAGCTGTCTATCAACCCCAATACCGTGCAGCGCGCTTACGGACTGCTTGAAGAGAAAGGAATAATTTATTCCGCCCCGGGCAAGGGCTCGTTTATTGCCGAGGATAAGGATAGCGAGCAGAGCATTAAAAAAATTGCAACCGATGAACTTAAAAAGGCTTTAGAGCTGGCTGCCTCGCGCGGCCTTACAATAGACGACATTACCGCGCTTACAAACGAGTTATTTAAGGAGGGAACAAGATGATTGAAATTGTAAACCTAACAAAAACCTTTCAGAACAAAACCGCCCTTGATAATGTGAATATAACTATCAATGAGGGTATGATATACGGCCTTGTCGGCTCAAACGGATCGGGTAAATCGACGCTTTTAAGGCTGATTTCGGGTGTTTATACCCCCGAAGAGGGTGCGCTTACCGTCGACGGTCACTCGGTATTTAATAACCCCGAGATAAAATCGCAGATTTGTTTTTTACCCGATACCCCTTACTTTATACATCAGGCAAATATAAATGAAATGGTCAGGTTCTACCGACTGATGTACCCGACCTTTAACGAGGAAAAATTCAAACATCTGAGTACCGTTTTTCCGCTTGATACAAAGGCTAAAATATCGACAATGTCAAAGGGTATGCAGCGTCAGGCGGCGCTCATGCTAGCTCTCTCGACCGAGCCTAAATACCTACTGCTTGACGAAGCCTTCGACGGTCTCGACCCCGTTATGCGAAAGGTATTAAAATCCCTTTTGGTAGACAGTATTGCCGACGGAATGACGGTGATAATATCCTCACATAATCTGCGAGACCTCGATGACTTTTGCGACAGCGTCGGTCTGCTGCACAACGGCAAAATTCTTTTTAGTGACGAAATCGACAACCTTAAAAGCAATATTCACAAGGTGCAAGTGGTATTTGATAAGATACCCGATATCAGCGTTTTCGACGGTCTTGATGTGCTGAAATCCGAGAAGAGCGGCTCGGTGGTACAGCTTGTTGTTCGCGGTGAAGAAAAGGAGATTATGGGATATATTAATCGTCTTTTCCCGCTCTTTGTTGAGATAATTCCGCCCACGTTTGAAGAAATATTTATTTACGAATTGGAGGAGAACGGTTATGACGCTAAAAACATCCTCGAATAAAATGAACCCCGCGCTGAATCTTTTCGGCTTTACGCTGCGTAAAAACCTCGGTTTTACCGCTATTGCTACGGTGCTGGTGCTTCTGTTTTCGCCTGCGTTTATTATAAACACTATAAATCAGTCGTTTGAGCACTTAACCGAAGCCGAAAAAGCCACCTATATATTTGATATGGGCGAGGTTATTCCCGCGGCGGTTTGTATTCTCGCCGTAGCGGCTGCCGCCTTTGCGTGGCTGCTGCAGATAATGAATTTTAATTACCTGAACACAAAACCAGGCAGTGATTCCTTCCATTCTATGCCGCTTAACAGAACCGAGCTTTTTGCCTCGCGTATATCGGCTTGCTTCATCAGTGCGTTAATTCCGCTGACTGCAGGGTATTTAGGACTTTTCGGCGTAGGTCTTATGGAGAACGTAGCCAGTGACAATGCGGTGCTTTTACAGTGCTATA
This sequence comes from Acutalibacteraceae bacterium, assembly GCA_045603355.1. Classification (GTDB taxonomy): domain Bacteria; phylum Bacillota; class Clostridia; order Oscillospirales; family Acutalibacteraceae; genus SIG565. Next base: position 17,360 of record JAZULY010000163.1, read on the forward strand.
TCTACACCGTGGGAATGATGGCTTTATGTATGCTATTTTCGCAGATATTTATATTCGCTTCGGGCTGCGTTTTCGATAGTATCATTTCATTCCTTGCGGTCAACATAGGCATACCCGTAATTATAATGCTCGTAATGGATATGTGTGATAGCACGTTGTTTGGATATCACACATCAGTATCGGGCATACCTTTTACCTACGGTACACCGTTTGGGTTTGCGATATATAGCCTTGCGAATATTGGTTTAAAAGATACCGAACACCCCTTTACGGTGTGGGGAGTTATAACCTATATTATCGTAATAGCAGCGCTTTCGGCACTTAATATTTACCTTTATAATAAGCGTAAGAGCGAAAAGGCAGGTGAGCCCTTTGCCTTTAAATTTGTGCCGCTTATTATAAGCATAATTATCTCGTTTGTGGCATTCCATCTGTTCGGTTATATCTTCGACGGCTACAGCGGCTCTCTATTCTTTATGATAATGGGTATTATCGGCAGTATTTTAGCGGCGGTGGTTTACAATGCGATAGTAAACCGCGGCTTTAAAAAGCTAAAGGCGGCGATTATTCCCGCTGTGGTTTCAATAGTGCTGGTGTTCGCTTCGTTTTTCGCAATAGGTTTAGATGTATTCGGCTATGAAACCTATGTGCCGACGGCATCCAATGTCGATAACGTTAGCGTTGTATATAAAAGCGTTACCGTAAACACGGCTACCGAGGAGGGCATTGAATCGGTAATCAATTTACACTCGGCTATTGTTGAAGCCTATGAAAATGACGAGTTTTATATAGAGGATGAGTACACCGAGTATACAGAAGAAAACGGTGAAACCTATCTGAGAATTTCTCACGCAACCTCACGCGAAATGATAGAAATTAACTATACGCTAAAGGGTGGCAGAACGGTAAGCCGCATCTATCACGTGGCAAATAAGCTGTTAACAGAAGAAAAGGCGGCATTCGTTAAAAATGCCTTTGCTGATGGCGTCAAGGCAGAGTTTGATGAGAATATCGGTGAATTTTTTAGCCTCGACGGTGAATATAACGGGGAGAGCATAAGCCTCGATATCACCGCCAACGAAGCAGAGCAGCTTATAGACGCGTATGTGCTCGACCTTAAGAATGTAGAGGAAGACTATTTCTTAACCGAGGACCGTCAAACGGTATATATAAACACCGCAGGCGGTGGGGAAAGTGGATATGGCTACTACACAGTAGGCGTGCCCGTTATCGAGTCCTTTGAAAACTCGAGAGCAGTGCTCCAGCAAATGAATATCGGGGAAAGAAATACCTTTTATATCGACGAGCAGGGAAATAACGGATTGGTGGATTAAATGAACAAAAAGACATTTTTAAAATCCGCAGGAATTACCGCCGCCGTGCTCGGTATTCTCGGTATAGCGTTTATGATGTTTATAAAGAAAAGATAACAAACATTCCTTTTAATACCCCCAAAAACAAATAACCCACTCGAAAGAGTGGGTTATTTGTTATATGCCCTTCATTGTAAGGCTTATTCGCTTTTTGGCGGTATCAACCGATAAAATCTTAACGTTTACAATATCGCCAACCGATAATACCTCTGACGGGTGGCGGATAAACTTATCGCATATCTGAGAGATATGCACAAGGCCGTCCTGATGTACGCCGATATCTACAAATGCGCCGAAATCTATTACATTTCTAACCGTACCTTTAAGCACCATACCTTCTCTCAAGTCGTTCATATCGAGCACATCGGTGCGAAGCAGCGGCGGCGGTAATTCGTCACGCGGGTCTCTGCCGGGTTTTAAGAGTTCCTTTACTATATCGCAGAGTGTAGGAACACCTATACCGATTTTCTCTGCCAATTCGCTGATTTTTTGGTCACTGAGTGCCGAAATATTACCGTCTGTCAGCCGTAACAGCTGCTCGGCGGCAGGGTATGATTCAGGGTGAACACCCGTATTATCAAGCGGATTTTTACTGCCCGCTACGCGCAGAAAGCCCGCCGACTGCTCATATGCCTTAGGACCGAGCTTTGCCACCTTTTTAAGCTCTGTTCGGCTTTTAAATGAGCCGTTTTCTTCGCGGTAGGCGATTATGTTTTTACAAACCGCCGCCGATAAACCCGAAATATGGGAAAGCAGTGGCGCCGAGGCGGTATTAAGGTCGGCGCCGACCTGATTTACACAGTCTTCAACTACACCGTCGAGCGCCGCGGCAAGGCGCTTTTGCGGCATATCGTGCTGATACTGACCGACACCTATAGCCTTCGGCTCGATTTTCACAAGCTCTGCGAGGGGGTCCTGCAGTCGGCGCGCGATGGATACCGCGCTTCTCAGCGTCAAATCAAAATCGGGCATCTCTTCAGCCGCGAGTTTTGAAGCCGAATAGACCGATGCGCCCGCCTCATTTACCACCATATAGGGTATCTTGCGGTCTATGGTTGACAGCACCTCTACTGTGAACATCTCGGTTTCCTTAGATGCGGTGCCGTTGCCTATGGAAATTAAGTCTACGTTATGCTTTTCGATTAAGCCCTTCAGCACAGTTTTAGACTTTTCTATCTGCGCGGCAGAATGGGTGGGGTAGATAACGGCGGTATCAAGCACCTTGCCCGTTTTATCAACCACCGCTACCTTACAGCCTGTGCGGTAACCTGGGTCAAGACCGATAACGGTTTTGCCCTTAACGGGCGGCTGCATAAGCAGCTGTTTTAAATTAACCCCGAAAACCTTAATCGCCGATTCATTAGCCTTATCGGTAAGCTCGTTTCGTATTTCTCTTTCAACCGACGGGAAGATAAGGCGGCTGTATGAGTCACGGCATGCCTCCTTTACAGCCTCGGCGCAGCTGCCGTTTCCCTTTACCATAAGTGAGTATATAACGTTCATCGGTTTTTCGTCGTCTATCAAAATGCCTGCCTTTAAAAATTCTTCCTTTTCGCCGCGGTTAATGGCAAGCACGCGGTGGTCGGCAACCTTGGTGATGGCTTGCGAGAATTCATAATACATTTCGTAAACGTTGCCGTCCTGTTCATCCTTTGCTGCGCGGGAATACAAAAGACCGTTGAGTCTGATAATATTACGCACGCGGCGGCGGATATCGGGGTTGTCCGACACACTTTCAGCTATAATATCAAGGGCGCCCTGCAGCGCCTCCTCAGCCGTTTCCACACCCTTTTCGGTGTCGATGTAATTCTCAGCCAAAATAATCGGAATTTCGTTTGTGTTCTGTCTCCCCATTATCTCGTTTGCCAGAGGCCCCAGTCCCTTTTCCTTTGCTATAGAGGCGCGGGTCTTCCTCTTCGGGCGGAAGGGGCGGTAAATATCCTCGATTTCCGAAAGAATTGCCGCTTTCTCGAGCGCCGCGGCGATTTCCTCGGTCATATTGCCTTGCTCTGTAATAAGGTTTCTTATCTCCTCGCGGCGCGCGTCTAAATTCCTCAGATATGTAAGGCGGTCGGAAATCTCGCGGATGAGCTGGTCATCCATCGTACCGTGCATTTCCTTTCGGTAACGCGCAATAAAGGGGATGGTGTTG
>JAZULY010000164.1:0-9394 GCA_045603355.1 Acutalibacteraceae bacterium
CAAAAGTACCTTTGGGTACCCGAGCCGCATAATGACTTCATTTTCTCAATAGTCTGTGAGGAACTCGGTCTTATCGGTGCGACCATTATTATTTTGCTTTTCTGCGCGCTCGTTTGGCGCGGATTTACGATAGCCCTCAAAGCACCCGATAAATTCGGCACGCTCTTAGCCGTCGGACTTTCGTTCCAGGTAGGTCTTCAGGCTGTGCTTAATATCCTTGTTGTAACAAACACAATTCCTAATACGGGTATCGGCTTGCCCTTCTTCAGCTACGGCGGTACGTCGCTCGTACTGTTGCTCGCACAAATGGGCATAGTCCTCTCAATTTCCCGACAGTCCTCGGTAGAAAAACTATAAAAGGAGAACGCATATGCATATACTTTTTGCAGGCGGCGGCACAGCGGGTCACATTAATCCCGCGCTCGCTATTGCAGGCTACGTAAAGGAAAAACACCCTGACGCTAAAATCAGTTATATCGGCACTGCAAATAAGCTTGAAGCAAAATTAGTACCCGAATGCGGTTACGATTTTTATACCATTGATGTTGCGGGTTTTCAGCGTAAATTAACCCCTAAAAATATCGCAAGGAACATTTCTGCAGCCGTTAAGGCGGTAACCTCGTCTGTAAAGGCGCGAAAAATCATAAAGACCATTAAGCCCGATTTAGTTATCGGTACGGGCGGGTATGTCAGCGGTCCTGTGCTTCGCGAAGCGCAAAAACTCGGCATTAAGACCGCTATTCATGAACAAAACGCTTTCCCTGGTGTTACAACCAAGATGCTCGCCCCGAATGCCGACTGTGTAATGCTTGCTATGGCAGAGGCGAAAAAGTACTTAAATCTGAAAAAAGAGCCTGTTATTACGGGTAACCCCGTCCGTCAGGCGTTACTTAATATTTCTCGCGATGAAGCGCGGGCAAAACTCGGTATCACTAACCGCCCGCTTATTCTTTCCTTCGGCGGCAGTCTGGGGGCGAGACCCATTAACGAAGCCGTCACCGAGCTTATCAAATGGCATAACGGCAGCGGTAAATTCCGCCATATCCACGCTACGGGTAAGGCTGGTTATGAAACAATGCTTAGTAATCTTTCAGATGTGAAACTGTCGCAGGATATTGAGATAAAAGAATATATCTACGATATGGATGTTTGTATGGCGGCGGCAGATATCGTTATCTGTCGTGCAGGCGCTATTACACTAAGTGAACTGCAGGCATGCGGCAAGGCGGCAATACTTATCCCGTCGCCCTATGTTGCCGAAAATCATCAGTTCCACAACGCTATGACCCTTAAAAATGTCGGCGCTGCCGAGATTATTGAGGAGAAAAACCTCAGCGGCGAAAAGCTCATTGAAACTGTAAAATCATTAACTGCAGATGAGGCTACACTCGGCAGAATGGCTGAGAATGCAAAAAAGTCGGCAATTATCAACGCAAATGAGCGCATTTACGATGTAATTACCGAATTAATTAAAAAATAAAATAACACTTTTTAAATCCTCACATAGTATGAGAGTGAGATGTTTCACTTTTAATGTGAGGTGTAAAAATGTCAAAGTTATATATTACGGGCGGTAAGGTGCTGCAGGGTGACATCAGGGTGCACGGTGCAAAAAACAGCGCTCTGCCGCTGCTCGCCGCAACTATTCTGTGCGGCGGCGAATGTATTTTACACAACTGCCCAAAGTTATCCGATGTTACGGCATCGCTGAAAATTCTGACCCATCTCGGGTGTAACTGCAAACGAGAAGGCAGCACCGTAACGGTCGATTCATCGTCAATTTCAAAAAACGAAATACCCGATGAGTTAATGCGCGAAATGCGCTCGTCCATTGTGTTTTTAGGCGCTGTCGCAGGCAGAACGGGCGGCGCGCGTATCAGTAGTCCCGGTGGCTGTGAACTCGGACCCAGACCCATAGACCTACATATTTCATCACTTAGAAAAATGGGACTTAAAATCGAAGAGGACCACGGTTATCTCCATTGCTCAGCGCCCGAGGGACTAAAGGGCAAGGATATTATTTTACAGTTCCCGAGCGTTGGTGCTACCGAGAATATAATGCTCGCGGCTGCTTTGGCAGACGGTATTACCACCATACACGGTGCCGCAAGGGAACCCGAAATTTCCGATTTGGCCGACTTTTTAAATAAAGCAGGCGCAGATATCCGCGGCGCGGGCAGTGATACCATTGTTGTTACGGGTGTCGATAAATTGCACGCGGTAGAGCATACCGTCATTCCCGATAGAATTGCCGCCGCAACATATATGGCAGCCGCCGCAGTTACAAGGGGATGTGTCTGTGTAAAGGATGCCTGCCCGTCGCATATGAAAGCAACCCTTGATATCTTCAGGGAATGCGGTTGCGATATGAATATTCGCGCCACGGAAATAACCGTAAGCTGTCGGCACCGACCTAAAAGGGTAAACGGGGTTAAAACCTTGGTTTATCCGGGTTTTCCAACCGATGCAGGCCCGCCTGTACTCTCGGTCTTAGCGGTGGCTGATGGTACATCGCTTTTCGTTGAAAACATATTCCAAAGCAGATTTAAGTATATTGATGAACTGCAGCGCCTCGGCGCTAAAATTAAAACCCATTCAAATGTGGCATTAATTGAAGGCTGCGAGCGCTTATCGGGAGCAAAAACTGAGTCCACCGACCTTCGCGGCGGTGCCGCACTTGTAGTAGCCGCCCTCTTTGCTGATGGTGTTACCGAGGTGGGCAGTATATATCATATCGACCGCGGTTACGAGAGTATTGAGGATAATCTCGTGTCCCTCGGTGCAGAAATTAAAAGGAAAGATTAGAATGGAAGTCAGAGAAGTCAGCGTTCAAAAGGTGAATAAGGCAAAAAAACGCCGCCGTAAAAAGATACGCGCGGTGGTTTTTGCTGTTTCTTTTTTAGTTGTTCTCGCTATTACTCTTTGGGTGCTGGCATACACTGTGCTTTTCCCGATAGATAATATTACTGTGGCGGGCAATTCGCTTTATACTGCCGAGGATATTATTAACGACTCGGGTATTGAAATAGGGGACAAGCTTTACGGGATTTCGCAAAAAAATACCGAAAATATCCTTACACACCGTCTGCCTTACATAAAAACAATCGAGTTCGAGCGTTCTGCGCTGCCCGATGCAACACTTAAAATAATAGTTAACGAAACGAGTGATGTATTTTGTTATCAGTCGGGCGAAAAATTCATAACCGCCGACGCCGATAATAAGGCGCTCGCATCGTTTTTCTCGCAACCCGAGAATACTACACTCATCAAGGTAGCTAAATTACCCGAAATTAAAATAGGCGATACTGTGCAGCTCGTCGGTGAGAATGAATTCGTGACAGTCCGTAGCATCTACGATGTTATGAGTGAAAACGGTATCTCGGTAAAATATATCGATATAACGTCGGGCGGCGCTGAAATACTGATTAATAACCGCTTTATCGTTGATTTCGGAGGTATCAGCAATCTTGAGGGCAAGGTGGCGCACCTTGTCGGTATGCTCGAAAAAATAGATCAAAAGAACGGTAAAGAGGCAACAGGGCGCATTGATTTAAGCGCTTGGACCAATAAAAATCAGTACGGATATCTCGAACTTACCGATATTTCGTAAAAAAAGTTACAATTTGTAAATTTTTCTATTGAAATTTATAAAGTAATGTGTTATTATTTATATGATATTATTATAAGTGTATTATTATGCTTTTAAAATAAAGTTTAAGGTGGAGGAATTAAAGATGGCATTTGAAGTTTCAAATGAATTAGACGATGTTGTTCAGATTAAAGTTGTAGGTGTAGGCGGCGGTGGCGGTAACGCTGTTAACCGCATGGTTGACGCAGGCGTTCGCGGCGTTGAATTTATCGCAATTAACACCGATAAGGCTGCACTTTATCTTTCTAAGGCTTCCCAGAAAATACAGATAGGCACAAAGGCTACAAACGGTATGGGCGCAGGCGCTAATCCCGATAAGGGCAAGCTTGCTGCTGAAGAATCTAAGGACGAGATCAAAAACGCTATCGGTAGCGCAGATATGATCTTTATCACTGCCGGTATGGGCGGTGGTACAGGTACAGGTGCCGCTCCTGTTGTTGCTCAGATCGCTAAGGAACTCGGCATTCTTACCGTTGGTATCGTTACAAAGCCTTTCGCATTTGAAGGCAAGAAGAGAATGACTCAGGCAGAAGCAGGTATCGCAGCTCTCCGTGAGCATGTAGATAGCCTTGTTGTTATCCCGAACGAGCGCTTAAAGTTCGTTTCCGAGCAGAAGATTACCTTCAAGAATGCGTTCGATATAGCTGATGACGTTCTCCGTCAGGGCGTACAGAGCATTTCCGAGCTTATCAATGTTACAGCTCTCGTTAACCTAGACTTTGCCGATGTTAGCGCAATTATGACCGATGCAGGCTATGCTCATATGGGCGTTGGCGTTGCAACAGGCAGAGATAAGGCTGAGCAGGCTGCTCGCGCTGCTATTACAAGCCCGCTTATCGAAACCTCTATGGATAATGCTCGCGGCGTTATCATCAGCATCACAGGCTCTGAGGATATCGGCCTTGAAGAGGTTGAGCTTGCTTCCTCTATCATTTCTGAAATGGCTCATCCCGATGCTACCATCATTTGGGGTGCTCAGCTTGATGACAGCCTTGAGGATACCATCCGCGTAACAGTTGTTGCTACAGGTCTTGGCGACGAAAAGAAGGAAGATAAGAAGGATATTCTCGGTGAGCTTATGTCTAATTCTGAAGAAGATGATGATACATACACCGATACCATCAGCGTCCTCGATATCTTCAATAAGTAATTTAAAACAAAAATCAGAAAACACCTACTTTTCAGTAGGTGTTTTCTTTTTACCTATGGAATTAGCAGCAGCCGTTGTTGCAAGTATCGCAGCCGTTGTTACCACCGCAGCAAACGAGGATGAGAATTAAGATGATGATCCAAGTGCAGTTGTTACCGCCGAAAGAATTACACATTTGACAGACCTCCTTTCCACTTTATTACATACTATGCCGCGGGTATTTTTTTGTTACAGCGTATAATTTCGGCAGACTTTAAATATATTTTAAAAAAGAATTTGACTTTCTCTGACTTTCGTGTATAATATAATTAAGGTCAGTAAAAGTCAAAGAGGTGTTTTATATGAGAATGAGTGATATTATTCACGAAAGAATACTGCAGATGATAAACGATTCATCTGATAATATTGCCGAAATTCAGCGTAATGAATTTGCGGCGTTAATGGGCTGTGTGCCAAGCCAAATTAACTATGTTTTATCCTCACGTTTCACGCCCGAACACGGGTATCTGATTGAAAGCCGCAGAGGCGGTGGCGGATATATCCGCATAACCCGTATAAAACTCAACCGTTCTTCGGCGCTTATGCATATAATCAACTCTATAGGTACTACTATTGACTCGCTGAGTGCCAGAATACTGATAGAAAACTGTGTTGAGTCGGAAATAATCAGTGAGGATACGGCAAGACTTATAAATGCTGCCATATCGGGCTCGGTAATGCGGGATGTACCCGTACAACTTCGCGAATATTTACGCGCATCTCTGCTTAAACAGATGATGCTCACCTTAATATAGGAGGTATTTTTATGCTTTGTGAAAACTGTGGTAAGAATAATGCAACCACGCATATAAAGCGTGTGGTAAACGGCGTTGCAAATGAAAAACACTTGTGTTCGGCTTGCGCTGCAAAAATGGGATATAACGGCATCGGCAATAAGGGTATTGCAAATATGCTCGCATCTATGTTTGGGGACACATCTTCGCACAATGCGGTTTCGGGTAAAAAGTGTGAGAGGTGCGGTTGCGCCTTTTCGGATATTGTGCAGTCGGGCAAAATGGGATGCGAAAACTGCTATACAACCTTTTATAATGAGTTGTTGCCGTACCTGAAGCGCGTGCACGGTAATGTTGTGCATATGGGTAAAATACCTAACAACGCACCGCTCGCGGTAGTTAATACCAAGAGCGAAATTGAAGTGTTGCGCGCAGAACTCGGCGAGCTTATTAAAACCGAGGAGTTTGAAAAAGCCGCACAGGTGCGCGACCGTATACGCGAACTCGAAAAGGAGGAAACGGGAAATGAGTAGTTGGTATAAAACCGCAGGAGAACAGAGTGATATTATCGTTACCTCCCGCGTGCGACTTGCCCGCAATATTTCGGGTATTCCGTTCAGTATGCGCCTTGATTCCGCCGCCCGTGAGGATATAAAGCAACGCGTAAAGGCGGCTATTAGCGAGAGTAATACTCCGTTTGCCAAAACCCTTAAATATATTGATATGAAAGATGTACCTGAGCGCGAGGTTTACGCAATGGTTGAGCGTCATACCATCAGCCCCGATTTTGCCAAAAACCGAGAGGGTAAGGCTATAATCATATCCGAGGATGAGTCGGTCTGTGTAATGGTTGGTGAGGAGGATCACATCCGCATTCAGGTAATTTACAGTGGCTTAGCGCTTGGTAAGGCATATAATATTGCCGAGCGAATTGATACGTTACTCTGCGAAAAACTGCATTTTGCCTTTGAGCAGAAAATCGGCTATTTAACCGCCTGCCCGACCAACCTCGGCACGGGACTGAGGGCGTCTGTAATGCTGCATTTGCCTATGCTCGAATCGACAAGAGAAATTTCCGCCATCGCCGATTCGGTAAGCAAAATTGGTTTTACCGTGCGCGGTATGTACGGTGAAGGCAGTGAGTCTTCTGCCGCCCTTTATCAGTTATCCAACCAGATCACCCTCGGTATATCTGAAAAGGATGCGCTTTCAAACCTGCAGGCTATAACTCAGCAGATAGTCGAAAAGGAGGCAGCCGTGAGGGCAACCTGTAATAAAGCGGTACTCGAGGATAAGGTTTTCCGTGCCTACGGTCTGCTTAAAAATGCAAGGATTATGTCAACCAAAGAAATGATGGATTTGGTATCGCTGATTAAACTCGGCGCTACCGAGGGTATACTCAATTTAGACGGCACGCTGGCTACGAGTATACTGATTGAGACTCAGCCTAATATGTTGTGCCGCCGCTTCGGTGAGCTTGATGCGAACGAACGCGATATAAAGCGCGCCGAGATTATAAGATCAATGTTTGAAGCAGGTGATTAAATGAAATATAATTTTCACGGTTTTACAAACAAAGCAAATGAGGCGCTAAACTACGCCATAAATTCCGCCGAGACGATGGGTCACACCTACATCGGCAGCGAGCATTTGCTTTTAGGTCTTCTAAAGGTACCCGCAGCGGTTGCTACTACGGTGCTTATTAAAAACGGCGTTACCGCCGAGAAAATCGAAAAATTAATTAAGGAGTCGATAGGTGTCGGTACCCCGACGGTGCTGATGCCTGAAAATATGACTCCTCGCTCTAAAAAGATACTCGAGGTCGCGGTTAACGGCAGCCGAAATCTCGGTAAAAAGCTGGTCGGTACAGAGCATATTCTGATAGCCATTTTGAGTGACAGCGATAATTATGCTATTCGTTTCCTGAAACAACTCGGTATCGATATCGCATTTATTACCACGAGCGCACTTAAGGCATCGGGTGTCGATATGGAGTCGGTGCAGAATCCCCCAAAAGGCTCTGCTAAGGCGCAAAAGGATGAGGAAGAAGACGGCGGCACACCGAATATTAAAAAATTCGGTCACGACCTCACAGAGGATGCAAAAAAGGGTAAGCTTGACCCCGTTATTGGTAGAACCACCGAGATAGAAAGGGTTATACAGATTCTTTGCCGTCGCACCAAGAATAATCCCTGCCTTATAGGTGAGCCGGGCGTCGGTAAGACCGCTATTGCCGAAGGCTTAGCACTTAAAATCGCGTCGGGTGACGTTCCCGCTATTTTAAGCGGTAAGCGGGTAATTTCACTTGACCTCACGGGAATGGTCGCAGGAACTAAATATCGCGGTGATTTCGAGGAAAGAATCAAGGCGGTTATCGACGAAGTAACCGAATCGGACGATATAATCCTCTTTATCGACGAGGTGCATAACCTTATCGGTGCGGGCGCTGCTGAGGGTGCTACCGATGCCGCAAATATCTTAAAGCCCTCCTTAGCGCGGGGCGAGTTGCAGGTAATCGGTGCAACTACGCTATCTGAATACCGCAAGAACATCGAAAAGGACGCAGCGCTTGAACGTCGCTTTCAGCCCGTTACGGTAGGTGAGCCGAGCATAGATGACGCGATACTTATTTTAAAGGGTCTGCGCGACCGCTATGAAGCGCACCACAGCGTCAAAATTACCGATGAGGCGGTGACGGCAGCCGTTAAACTGTCGGCGCGTTATATCACCGACCGCTTTTTACCCGATAAGGCTATTGATCTTATCGATGAAGCAGGCTCTAAGGTAAGACTTCGTAATACAAAGCAACCGAAGAACTTTAAAGAACTCGAAAAAGAAATAGCCGAGACCGAGGAAGAAAAGAATGTTGCCATAGAAAATCAGGATTTCGAAAAGGCGGCAAAGTTGCGCGATAAAGAAAACGCCTTAAAAGAGCAGCTAAATACCGAGACCGATAAATGGAAAAGCGAGAGCGCGCATTATTCGGGCACCGTAAATGAGGAGGAAATTGCCTCTATTGTATCTGAATGGACGGGTGTTCCCGTTACCCAGCTCACCGAGGAGGAGAGCGAAAGACTCCTTAAAATGGAGGATGTTCTGCATAGCAGAATAGTCGGTCAGCACGAGGCGGTGACTGCTCTCTCAAAGGCTATCCGGCGAGGCAGGGTAGGTCTTAAAGACCCGAACAGACCTATAGGCTCGTTTATTTTCTTAGGACCTACGGGTGTCGGTAAAACCGAGCTTTGTAAGTCTTTAGCTGAGGCTATGTTTGGCAGCGAAAACGCCATAATCAGACTCGATATGTCCGAATATATGGAGAAACACACCGTTTCCCGTCTTATCGGCTCTCCGCCCGGTTATGTCGGCTTTGATGAGGGCGGTCAGCTTACCGAAAAGGTGAGAAGGAATCCCTATTCTGTAGTGCTTTTTGATGAAATTGAAAAGGCGCACCCCGATGTCTTCAACATCCTTTTACAGATACTCGACGAGGGTGTATTGACCGATTCTCAGGGACGGCGCGTTGATTTCAAAAATACCGTTGTTATTTTAACCTCTAACATTGGGGCGAGACTGATTACCGAGAAAAAGCAGGCATTCGGCTTCGGCTCTGCTGATAATGCCGACGAGCAGGATTATAACACCATTAAGAATCTTGTTATAGGTGAACTCAAAAAAGCCTTCAGACCCGAGTTTTTAAACCGTGTTGACGATATTATCGTCTTCCGCAAGCTCGGTAGTGTGGAGATTGAAACAATAGCCGAAAAAATGCTCACAAAGCTTACTGAACGGCTATCCTCCCTCGGTATCAAAATGTAATTTAGT
>JAZULY010000165.1:0-5371 GCA_045603355.1 Acutalibacteraceae bacterium
CGTCCTCACACATCAGTCCTGCGGGATAAATTACGAGAGGACGGCCGCTATCGATTACCGATTTCATTCGTTTCATATCCTTGACGGTAGTCTGAAACTGCTGCTTGGGGATAACTCCGAGTTTGTTTAAAAAGCCCGTTATAGGCAACGAATTATAGAAAGAATTACTGATAACAAAGGTCATAGGGGTGCGGGTTATACCGATAAGGTTGACAAAGTCGAAAGCCGCCTGATGATTAGCAATAACAACAAACGGACCCTTTTTTCCCTTTATCTCATTACGGAGAATGTGCCTTTTAAATAAAAAATGAGCAACGAACCACGAAACCGTCTGCGCTATTCTGTAACAAAACATATTTTGCCGCATATTATCTCCCCCCTATATGTAGATCATTATACCATATTTGTTGTGGGTGTGCAAGATATTATGCCTGAAAACGGATACAATTAAGGCACCTGCCGTAAGGTAGGTGCCTTAATTGTTTTTGACTTTTATTATGATTCGTATATCTGCCAAGGCGTTTAGATATCGCGCTTGTTCAAATACATCATCTGAGCCTTAAGATTGCCCATAGCCGTAGCCTCGACAGGACCTGTTATTACTTTTTTGCCTGTGCATTTTTCGGTGAGCGAATTCAGATACGTATCCTTACTGCCGCCGCCGACTATATTAATGCAGTCCACCTTTTCACCTGTTATTTCTTCAACCTCCGCCACTACGCGCGCGTAGGAGGTAGCTAAAGAATAATAAACACTGTTGATAAGGTCTGCTATCTCTAAATCGGGTCGTCCCAAGCATTCCTTTATGGCGTCTATCATACTCTCGGGTGCTACGAGCCTTTGGTCGTTAGGGTCAAAGGTCTCGGTAAAGTCGCTTTCCATTGCCATATACATCATTTCATCGTATGTATATTTTTTATCGAGATTTTTTCTGATATTCTGGAAAAGCCACATTCCCATAATATTTTTTAAGAATCTATAGGTATTGTTTATTCCGCCCTCGTTGGTGAAATTCGCCTCGAGTGCTGCCTCGCTTAACACAGGGTATTTATTCTCGGCGCCGATAAGACTCCAGGTACCCGAAGAAATATACATACCGTGACCCTCAAGGGTGCAAGCAGCAACGGCAGATGCCGTATCATGAGCGGGCGCAAAAACAACCGTAGCATCAAAGCCAACGTAATTTTTTACTTCCTCGGTGAAGGAACCGACCTCGCTGCAGGGAGCCGATACGCTCTTGAATATTGTATCTTTAATACCAAGTTTTGCTAAAAGTTCTCTGTCCCAGTCTCTGGCTTCAGCATTAAGAAGGGATGATGTAGAGGCAATAGTATACTCGCTCTTCATAACACCCGTAAGCTTGTATGTCAGGTATTCGGGCATAAACAACATATGCTCTGCCCTATCAAGCTTACCCGACTTTGCATCACAGTAGAGCTGATAAATGGTATTATAATTGGCACGCTGGATACCTGTTTTGGCATAAAGCTCTTCTCGGCTTATAATGGTATCTACCTCTTCGGGAATACCTACCGTTCTGCCGTCTCTGTAGGATACGGCAGGCAATATCTCTTTGCAATCCTTATCCAGGAGCACATAGTCTACACCCCATGTGTCTATCGCTACGGTATCGGGTATAATACCCATTTCACCGCATTTTTTAATGCCCTCGATTACCGATTCGGTAAGATATTCAATGTCCCAGCAAAGGGTACCGTCGATATTTTTAATTCCGTTATCAAAACGGTATATTTCGGTAATCTTGATTTCGCCGTTTACATTTTCGCCTAAAATATGTCTGCCGCTTGACGCGCCGATATCTACCGCTAAACAATACATCTTACTATTTCTCCTCGTTATAGTGCTTATAGCCCGGATGCTTGCCGGTAACACCGTAATAGTTCTCGCGGAGATATAAAAGTTTATCTATCTGAGGCTTTGCAATTTCCTGCGCGCCGCCCAAAAGATGCGCTGTAAGAGAAATCTTAGCATAAAGCTCTAATGTTTTCATACGGTAATATGCGGTTATAAGGTCACAACCAACCGTTAATGCACCGTGGTTTTGCAGAAGCATTACGTCGTGCTCCTTTAAATAGGGCGCTATCGCTTCGGGTACCTCATTTGTAGAGGGTGTACCGTAAGGGGTCAGCGGAATTGAGCCTATAGCAATTACAGTTTCAATCATTGAATATTCATCAAGACTTTTGCCTGCAACTGCATAACCTGTGGCTGTTGGCGGATGCGCGTGAACAACCGCACCGACATCTTCACGCTCGGCATAGCAGCGAAGGTGCATCTTAATCTCACTCGAGGGCTTATAGGGTGCGCCCTCTAAAACCTCGCCATTCTCGTTAATAATAACAAGCTTTTCGGGGGTTATAAAGCTTTTGCTGATGCCTGTGGGGGTTGCCATAAAGGTACCGTCGGGCAATTTAACCGATACGTTACCATCATTGGCGGCTACCCAGCCGAGTTGCCACATCTTATGGCAGACATCGCAAATTTGTTCTCTGATTTCCATGTATTTCATATTGAACTCTCCTAATAATATTTTTTTACAAAATCGAATAAAGGTGTGTTATCCTCTAAACCGTGAGGGTGATGGTCACAGCCTTTTTTTACTATTTCGGTAAGATTACCGCCGAAGGCCTTAAAATAATCGGCAAGGATTTTCCCGTTTTCCTCATAAGGAACCACGGTATCACTATCCCCGCAAATCATAAAAATCGGAATACCCGTTTTTAAAAGCTTTTCCTTGCAGTCGATAGGGTGATTTCTGTAGTTTAGCATCTCGGTAACGGGGACACCCATATCCCTTGCAAATTCATCGGGACACGCGCCCTGACTTATGCCTAGACCTAACGGCCAGCTGAGGTAATTAAGCACGGGAGCGTCAATATAAAGTGCCGCCACATACTGCGGATACTTAGCCGCAAAATATACTGCCTGCATACCACCGCAGCTCATACCTACGGGCATACATTTTTCGTTAAGTCCGAATTCTGCCCTTAAAAATTCGCAAAAACGCGGCCGAATATCGGTATCCTCTTCGGGACATAAACGGCTTTTATTGGTCAAGTGAGCTAAATAATAGCCTCTTTTTAACATTTCGATTTCAAATGACGGGAACGCGCCGAAATACTCGGTTTTGTAAAGCCATTTTTTATCCTCGCGGGACTCTGCAGGGCAGACAAGTATTGCATCCCTGCCCTCGAACTGAAAATCAAACCTTTTAAAGCCGTTCCATTCGTTTTCAAGAACCTTCATACTGCACATCCTTACAAGCGCTCTAAAAACATCTGTAATTTATGGGCAATTACGGAATGTCCGTTATCGTTGGGATGAAGCCCATCGGGCACATACAGTTCTTTTATCTCGGCGACTTCGGGTTGCATTCCACTGCTTGAAAATAAATCAAGCAGTGGGAGTGAATAGTATTCTGCAACCTCTCTGATTATATTTACATAATCCTTTAAAGTGCCTCCGCTGCTGACGTTTTTATCGGTTTCGTTTGTTCTGTGAAGCGGTGTAATTATAACAATGGGTTTACCGAGATATTTTTTTATTAATCCGCTAAACAGATAATGGCAGGCGCCATAAAAGGTATCGGGTGTTCTGTCGCAAAATCCACCTATCGGGGCATCTCCATGTCCGTAATCATTTGTTCCGCCAAAGACAACTACCATATCGGCATCATCGGACATAGCAGGAAATCTGTCACAAAACGGCAGGCCCTCATCATTTTCCCCTTGCTGACGGGCAATACGGGAACCGTTAACACCGTAACTCCTTATTTCCTTGAGATTTGCATTTGCTTTCAGACGCGTATGGTAAATCATATCATCGCTACTGGTACCGACGCCTTTGGTAATACTGTCCCCTAAGAAGTTTATCTTTAGTCCTTCTAATTTCATATTAATTCCCCACTTTTTGCATATAAGAGATTATATACGGTTTTTTAAATTCTCCAAGACCGCTTTTGCCAACACGTCATATCCCTCTTCGGTGAAATGAACATTGTCATCACATAATAAATTCTTATTCTCATGGGATACAGTGTATAAATCTATAACTTCAAGACCTTTTGCGGCAGCTACTTTTCTTGCAATTTCGTTGCGCACAATAACGCGGTCGGGATAGTAATCTTTATTGATAGGAAAGGTTGTAAGCACTATCATAAGGGGAACATCGGTAAACTCTTTTAAAAGCTTGTCTACGAAATCCGCGTATAACCTTTCGTATTCTGCTTCGCTAAGATGCCAACCGTGAAGGCCGCTATTAAAAATAACGGCGTCACGCTCGGTTTCCTGCTTTGCAAAAGCCAAAAGGCTTTCAAAATAGTAGGGATTATCTAAAGACTTTGAGGTTCCATAGCCATCAAAAAGTACTTCGCCATTTGACAGCTTGTTTGCAGATGTACGTGTTCCGCAGGATATAGAATCGCCTATGTATAAAACTCTTTTTGCGGTTTTATCGTTTGCTTTCTCTATCCAGGTTTTATCCCATTCGTAATCTTCAAGTATGTAACCCATAGTTATTTCTTCCTATTTTTTGAACTGAGGACCGTAGGTAGCGCAAGCTCTGTAATCCTGACCCTCTTTATCCATACCGAATGCATTCCAAGCAGCAGGACGGAAAATATCATCCTCAGGTACGTTATGCATACAAACGGGGATTCTGAGCATTGAGCACATTGTAATAAGGTCAGCACCAATATGACCGTAGCTGATAGCGCCGTGATTAGCGCCCCAGTTCTGCATTACTTCATAAGCGGTCTTAAAGGGGCTTCCCTCTTTACCGTCTGTGCGGGGTGCAAACCAGGTACAGGGCCAGGTCGGGTTAGTTCTTTCCATAAGGGTATCAGATACCTCGTCGGGAAGATTAACTGTCCAACCCTCAGCAATCTGTAAAACGGGGCCTAAGCCTTTAACTAAATTGAGTCTTATCATTGTGCAGGGCATTTCTGCTTTCGTTGTAAAGTGGCTTGAGAAACCGCCGCCGCGGAAGTTATCAAAGCCTGCCTCGCACCAAACGGTAGCGTCGGTCATCTTCTTAATATCCTCGTCAGTTACTTCCCACCATTTCTTCATTACAGCGTTGCCGTTTTCGTCAGTACATACACCGCTCGCGTCAAGACAAGCCGCACCTGAATTTAAGAGATGGATAATACCGTCGGATTCTTTTGCTTTGCCCTCTAATTCGTAATCGGTTACTCGCTTTACAGCATCACCGCTCCAATATGTACGAACATCGGCAAAAATCTGTGCGCGGTGGGTAAGTAATCTCATAAAGAGCATACCCATACCGTTGAGTACATCGTTTTCGGTAGCAAGTGTATAAGGCTCTCTTGCGCCTTCATAGTCGAAGGTAG
>JAZULY010000166.1:0-6517 GCA_045603355.1 Acutalibacteraceae bacterium
CATAGCTGCAACAGTTTCTACACCTGTCATATACTTGCCTGCACCCTCAGATACACCGAGGATAACGGGTGAATTGCACTCCTGTGCAGTGAGGAGAATAGCCTTAGTCCACTCAAGGTTGTTGATGTTGAACTGACCTACGGCATATTTGCCAGCCTTTGCTTTGTTTAGCATTTCTTTTGCGGAAACTAACATTTATAATTCCTCCTAAAATTTACTACCTGACTATTTTATACCAATTCTATCTATAAATCAAGTGTATTTAGCTTATTTTGTCAGGGCATATTTACTTTTTTTCTTCTGCGGAACCTCGATATTGAGTTCCGTCGGACGCTCCTCTAAAAGCTCGGGGTTTTTAAGATACTTCTTCATCGTTCTGAAAGCCATTGCGAAATAGCTGCCCGAGCAGATACGCTCATCCATAACGATGCCGAGCGGCATACATTTTTCGTATGTAACCTCGTCGCCCTTACGACGAGCAACCTCGCGGGAATTACCCATAGTAATAACAATACCCGTAGTACCAAACTCATAAACGTGGTGATAAATATGATTAGTACGTATAGAAGCAAGGTTTGAAATAACAAGGCTGTTATGGAAGGGGCTTGCGTCAATTATAGCCTTCGGCAGCAGACCGTGGCGGTCCATAAACTTAAAGAGCGCAACGCCGACGGGCAGAATACCCGGAAGACTCAGCAAAATTTTTATCAGCTTTTCGGTGCTGTTATTCTCAGCATTCGTGCGGTTTTCATTTACATAGTCGTTAATAATATTGTTTACATCAAAAATGGTATTTTCATAGTCAAAATACATCTTGGACATTGTGCCGTGGTCCATCTGACCGCCCTTAAGAACTACCATACCGACCGCAATTTCGTTTCTGGCATAAATTCTCTTGTTGACGATAAAACGGTTAAGCTCGGGATACTGACCGAGTGTACGAAGATAAGCCGCAAGGATTACCGCCATATGGCTGACATTAATCCCCTCTTTGCGCTTATCGTTAATATACTTCTGAATAGGTGCTACGGGTATATCGAGCTCGATCATATTCATCGAGTCGTACCGCCTGTTCATAATAAACGGCGCCACCGTATACATTGGATCAGCATTTTTTACTTTTTTACCATCTGCCCTCATATTATTCCCCTTTTTATTAAGATATATATATAATACTATAAAACCGCGAAAATTGCAATAAAAAGTAGAGCGGCTGCCCCCTAATCCCTAAATCCTGAATCCTAAAAAAGTCATCCCGCTTGCGAGATGACTTTTTTCTATAACAAGTGTATTCCGTTTTTATCGCACTCGGCTACCATATCGTCGGGCCAGATAGAGGACTGTACCTCACCGATGTGAGCCTTTCTGAGGAAGAGCATACACATTCTCGACTGACCTATACCGCCGCCGATAGTATAGGGTAGCTCACCGTCAAGCAGCGCCTTATGGAACGGTAGAGCGGTACGCTCGGTACAGCCGCGGATTTCGAGCTGACGAAGCAAAGCCGCTTCATCAACGCGGATACCCATACTCGAAAGCTCGAAGGATGAATCGAGCATCGGGTTATATACGAGAATGTCACCGTTGAGCGACCAGTCGTCATAGTCGGGTGCTCTGCCGTCGTGAATTTTACCCGAACGGAGTTTTCCGCCTATCTGCATTAAAAATACCGAGCCCTTTTCCTTAACGATGGCATTTTCGCGTTCTTTTCCAGTTAAATCGGGATATTTATCCTCTAATTCCTGACTTGTTACAAAATGGATTTCATCCGATAAGGTCTTATGGATAAAGGGATATTCGCGCGCTATATAGTCCTCGGTATCCTTAAGCGCGCCGTAGATAGTTTTTACGGTTTCCTTTAAATATTCCTCGGTGCGCTCTGACTTTTCGATAACCTTTTCCCAGTCCCACTGGTCAACAAAGAGCGAATGGATATTATCGAGGTCCTCGTCCCGCCTTACGGCATTCATATCGGTATAAAGGCCTTCACCGTGGGAAAAGCCGTAGCGTTTCAGCGCAAAGCGTTTCCATTTAGCAAGGGAATGTACAATTTCGACATCCTTGCCGCCATCCTTAATATCAAAAGCCACGGGACGCTCAACACCGTTTAAGGTATCATTCATACCGCTGTGTGTTTCAACAAATAAGGGTGCCGAAACGCGGGTAAGATTAAGTCTGCGGGCTAAATTCCGCTCAAAAAAGTCCTTAACCTTCTTTATGGCTACCTCGGTGTCACGTATATCGAGTACCGTTTTGTAATCCTTCGGTACATATAGCTTTCCCATCTGTGTTCCTCCTGATTTATTAATATGAGTCGGGGTACTTAATATTTTTAACCTTAAAGGGTTTTGTTGCGGATTTGATTTCTTCGAGGGTGATCTGGGCGATTAATTTATCCATTTCGGCGCTGAAATCCTCATCCTTCATATCGTGACGGATAGTGCTTTTTAACATATCAAGATATTCGTTTGCTTCATCTGTAATATCTCCGCGAAGGATGATAGCAAGATACTTATAGTCGCCGTCTTCAATAGTAGTTACCTTGATTTCACCGTTTTGTAAATCCTCTGCATACTCGAAATATTCGGTTGCATATGTGGTATTCTCTTTTGCCCAGACGGTTGCCAGACTATTGCTGAAAACGCCGCTATTATTTTCTTCTTCTGTGTATTCGGTTTCATTAGCCTCGGCATATATTTTACCGAAATTCTCACCGTTTTTAACGCGCTCGGCATAGGCCTCAAACTCTGCCTGCTTTGCGGTAAGGTCGGCGTCCTCAAGGTTTGTGACATCTAAGGATAGCACGTTTACATAGGCATAGTCTGTATTCATCACCGTTTCGATATCGGCAGCGGGTATCTCTTTCTCTCCGCCTTCACCGTAGATAAAATCAAAATAGGCATCACTCATATATACATACTGCTGATACTTTTTATAGGTTTCAAACGAAACGCCGTTTTCGGGCATTGTTTCACTGTATCCGTAGTTGTCCCACTGATATTCGGCTGCCTCGTTAGCGTCAGTGATATACTCGGTGGTATCGATATTATTTTGCTCACACTTTATCCTATTAGCAAAAAGCTCTTTGCATATTTCGAGCGCCCTTGCCTTTACCCATTCGGAATAGGTCATACCCTCAATTTTCTGCTTTTGGTAATCGAAATCCTCAGAATAAAGCTGATCGGCGGTTAAGTTTTCATAGAGATAAGACTGCGCATCATTATCGGCATAGACAAACGCGCAGGCATAAAAGCCCGATGTGAAATCCTCGCTAAAGGTGTCATATGAAACCTTTACGGCGATTTCGCCCTTTTCGTGGCAGGCGGTGAAAGACAGGCAGATAACTACCGCTAACAGCACCGCCGCTGCTCTCTTTATATTCTTAACCATTAGTATTCCTCCGTTTACGGGACATTATATAATAACACTTTCTAAGTATATAACAAAGCATAAAAAAAGTCTATAACTTTTAAAAAAATTTACAAAGCCGCCGCTACCTCGGCTATCAGCGCGGCACTCGACTGACCGCTCTGTGCCTTTATCACATAAAACGGCATATCGGTAGCGCTCATATACATTCGTTTGCCGAATACTCCGAGCCGCTCGAGCTGTTTTTGGTTGACCGATTTAACCCTTAAAATAAGCCCTGCTTTATCCTCGACTATCTCATAAATACCTATAGCCGCCGCCTTATTTCTGAGCAGCGCGATATCTATAAGACCCGTGACTGCCCTCGGCGGCTCGCCGAAGCGGTCGACCAGCTCATCGATTACATCAAGGCGGCTATCATTATCCTTGACCGCGGCAATTCGCTTATAGATGCCGAGTCTTGCGGGCAGGGACTCGATATATCGCTCAGGTATATGCGCCGAGATATTAAGGTCTACCGTGCATTCGCTCTCTGCCTCACTTACTATTCCCTTTTCCTCGTTTATGGCTTCATTAAGGATTTTTATATACATATCATAGCCGACTGCCTCCATATTGCCGTGCTGCTCACCGCCGAGCAGTGAGCCCGCGCCGCGAATTTCAAGGTCGCGCATGGCTATTTTAAAGCCTGCGCCGAACTCGGTATACTCGCGTATGGCTTCAAGACGCTTTTCGGCAACGTCGGAGAGTTGTCTGCCACGGCGGAAGGTGAAAAAGGCGTATGCACGGCGGGGCGAACGGCCGACGCGGCCTCTTAACTGATGAAGCTGAGAGAGTCCCATACGGTCGGCATCCTCAATAATGAGGGTATTGGCATTGGGAACGTCAACACCCGTTTCAATGATGGTGGTGCATACGAGCACGTCAATTTCGTGCTCGATAAGACGCTTCCAGACGGCTGATAATTCCTCTTCACTCATTTTACCGTGGGCTACCTCTATGCGTGCCTCGGGAATATGCTCTTTAAGGCGGGCGGCGCGCTGAACGAT
This sequence comes from Acutalibacteraceae bacterium, assembly GCA_045603355.1. Lineage (GTDB taxonomy): Bacteria > Bacillota > Clostridia > Oscillospirales > Acutalibacteraceae > SIG565. The sequence goes on from JAZULY010000166.1 coordinate 4,419, forward strand.
AGACTCAACGCGGTTATGCAGGTAATATACCTGACCTGAACGGCGTAGCTCTTTACGAATGGCATCAACAACGAGCGCCTCGTTAAATTCGAGAACATACGACTGCACAGGCTGACGGTCACCGGGTGCTTCATCGATACTCGACATATCGCGAAGTCCCGACATAGCCATATTAAGCGTTCTTGGAATGGGGGTAGCCGAGAGTGTCAGCACATCGACCGACGGATAAATTTCTTTAAGCCGCTCTTTTTGGGCGACGCCGAAGCGCTGTTCCTCATCGATTATAACAAGACCTATATTTTTAAATTCGACATCCTTAGATATCAGCCTATGGGTGCCGATAACCATATCTACCCTGCCTTTTTTAAGGTCGGTTATTACTTTTTTCTGCGCAGCAGGGGTGACAAAGCGGGAGAGCATTTTGACCGTTACGGGCATATCACCGAAACGGCGCAGTACGGTATTATAATGCTGCCACGCGAGTATAGTGGTGGGAACGAGCAGCGCGCACTGCTTGCCCTCACTGATACACTTAAACGCGGCGCGCAGTGCGACCTCGGTTTTACCAAATCCTACATCTCCGCAAAGCAGGCGGTCCATAGGAACGTCGCGCTCCATATCTGCCTTTATTTCCTTAATGCATTGACGCTGGTCATCGGTCTCAACATACGGGAAGCTATCTTCAAAATCCCGCTGCAGTTCGGTGTCACCACTGAAAGCATATCCTTTTACCGACATACGCTTAGCATACAAAGCCGTCAGCTGTTTTGCCATATCGCGGGCTGCCCGTTTTACGCGTGCGCGGGTTTTCTGCCAGTCGTTACTGCCGAGGCGGTTGAGTTTTACGGTACCGCTTTCAGCCGCGCCGATATATTTAGAAATTAAATCAAGTTGTGTTACAGGAACGTAGAGAACGTCGGTCTTGGCGTAGGTTATCTTGATATAGTCCTTAGTAACACCGCCGTTTGTTATCTTGTTAATGCCGCTGAATATACCGATACCGTGCGACGCGTGAACAACATAATCCCCCGCGTGCAGTTCATCAAGGCTGCCGACGGCATTTTCATTTTTATTTTTTCGGCGTCGAACCTTTTCCCCATATACGCTGCCGACGGTAATAAGCATAAATCTGCTATCCATCAGTTCAAAACCTGCTGACAGACTGCCACACATTACGGTAAGACCCGACGGTATTTTTTCTGTATTATCGGTAACTAAATTAGCCTTTATGCCCTTATCGAGTAGCGCGGTATGAAGCACCTGCGCCGCCTTTTCTTCGCCTGCAAGCACAACACAGTTGCCTTTTTGCTCTAAAAGATAGGCGGTGTCCTCGATAAGTACATTCACGTCACCGTTCCACGCGGGCAGACGCTTGAAATTAAAGTTGATAAGGTCCCGTAATGTTATGCCGACCTTGGTTCTCGTAAAGTTTTCGAGATAAACCGCCTTTTCGGTAAGCAAACTGAATTCGGCTTCTGAAATGATATACTTTTCAAATCCCGCCGACATAAAACCGTCTTCTGTGAGCAGTTTTAAATCCTCTTTTTGACGGGCATAAATACCCTTTAGCGTTTCATAAACACCTGCGGCATCACTCACAAATACCGCCGCGTCATCTATATAATCAAACACGGTGCTTGCTCGGTAGATATAAGAAATATAACGGTCGGGCTGTATGGCAACACCGCTGCGCAACAAACTTATATCACTATGCAGTTTTTGCCTGCGTTTGTCATTAATTTTGCGGGCGGTAGAGAGATAATATTCAAGTTTTTCGGAAAGCGAAGCGCCGTCATAAATAACCTCTGACGCGGGGGTAAAGGAAATACTCTCGACAAGCTCGGTACGCCGCTGCGAAGAAATTTCAAAATAGTTAATAGAGTCGATCTCGTCGCCCCAATACTCTATTCTTACGGGATTTTCGCTATTAGGGACATAAACGTCAACCAGACCGCCTCGTACCGAAAACTGACCGATACCCTCGACCTGCTCTGTCCGCACATACCCCATATCGAGCAGTTTTGCAACCAAGTCCTCTATTTTATATTCGTCACCGCTATGAAGACTAAATGTTTTATCCCTTAAAACCTCGGGCGGCA
>JAZULY010000167.1:0-8581 GCA_045603355.1 Acutalibacteraceae bacterium
TAAAATCTCTTAGATAAGCTCTTTAGCTCATTTACTTAATGCTGACGCATTAAAAATTGTCCTTGATTTCCTTAGATTTCTCTTTGGAATCGTCGGGTCCTTATTAGTTCGTCGTTGTTTAATTTTCAAGGTTCGTTGTGCGCCCGTTTCTCAAGGCGCCCAACTATAATACCAAAAGAAAACCCTTTTGTCAAGCCTTTTTTTAACTTTTTTTGATAATTTTTTTGAATAGTTTTTGTCGCCTCTTTTCACCACAAGATATTGTGGTTTTTGTGCCTTGATTCACACATTCCCAAACCTTAAATCGGAATAATTTTCGGTAATATACCCTTCGCTTGCGCGGTTTTTAATAAAAATAAATAATTTGTATAAATTTATTGCTTTTCATTTTATGATATATTATAATACATTATATAATGTTGAAAATCGGTTATTTTTGCCAGCGGGCAAAAACGGCGGCTTTCAACCTATATTAAATGTAAAGGGAGAGTTTTGAATGAAGATTGGCGCGCAGTTTTTTACAATCAGAGATTTTTGCCAGGATTTGAATTCATTATCAGAGAGTATCAAAAGGGTGGCAGACATCGGTTATGATTACGTTCAGATTTCAGGAACCTGCGAGTACGAGCCCGAATGGCTCAAGGCAGAGCTTGATAAAAACGGTTTAAAGTGCGTACTTACCCACATTCCCGTGGATAAGCTTTTAAATGAAACAAAAGAGGTAGCGAAAGCACACGATGTTTTTGACTGCAAATACGTAGGTCTCGGCTACCACACCTTCGAGGGGGAGACCGAGCAGGTCAGAGAGCAGCTGAAAGATTTTGTTGCTAAATATAAGACCGTAACCCAGTGCCTGAAGGACAACGGCAAGTATTTTATGTATCATAATCACGGCTTTGAGTTTATTAAGCTTGACGGCAAGCCTATCTACCGCCACATAGCGGAGGCTTTTTCTCCCGAGGAGTTAGGCTTTACATTAGATACATATTGGGTTCAGCACGCAGGTGCAGACCCCGCTTATTGGATTGACGAATTAAAGGGCAGAACACCCTGTATACATCTTAAAGACCACACCTTTGACGGTAAAATGGCTGTTATCGGTGAAGGCAATATAAATTTCGACCGCATTTTCGAGAAGGCCGAGAAAAACGGCGTCCAGTATATGCTGGTTGAGCAGGATAACTGCAACGGCGAAGACCCCTTCGACTGTCTTGCTCGCAGTTACAAAAATCTTAGCGCACTTGGTTTTTAAGTGAGAAAGGAAAATAGAGATGGATAAGAAAATTGCAGTTGGTATTATAGGTATCGGTAATATGGGTACCTCCCACGTACAGAACATTATGAACGGAAAATGCCCCGACCTTAAGGTTGTGGCTGTTGCCGATAAAAACCCCGACAGACTCGCTTGGATAAAAAATGAATATAAGGATGCAGATATCGCCTGCTTCGAGACGGGTGAAGAAATGATTGAAAGCGGTCTGCTTGATGCTTGTGTTGTTGCTGTGCCTCACTATGACCACACAAGATACGCTATTATGTGCATCGAAAAGGGTATTCACGTTATGGTAGAAAAGCCCGCAGGTGTTTACACCAAGCAGGTAAGAGAGATGAACGAGGTGGCTGAAAAGCACCCCGAGGTTGTTTTCGGTATGATGTTCAACCAGAGAACAAACCATATTTACCGCAAAATGAAGGAGCTGGTACACTCGGGCGAATACGGTGAAATCCGCCGCACAAACTGGCTCATTACAAGCTGGTACAGACCCCAGGCATACTACGATTCGGGCGACTGGAGAGCAACCTGGTCGGGCGAAGGCGGCGGCGTGCTGCTTAACCAGTGCCCCCACCAGTTAGACCTCTGGCAGTGGATTTGCGGAATGCCCGTTTCGGTTCAGTCACACGTGCATTACGGAAAATGGCACGACATTGAGGTTGAAGACGATGTTACAACCTATGTTGAATATCCTAACGGCGCAACGGGTGTATTTATAACCTCAACGGGTGACGCTCACGGTACAAACCGCTTTGAAATTCAGATGGATAAGGCGAAAATCGTTGCAGAAAACGATAAGCTTTATGTGCTTGAATATGAGCAGTCCGAAAAGGAATACACCAAAACTAACACAATGCCCTTCGGTCTTGTAGAGGCACACGAGGTTGACGTCCAAACCGACGGTAAAAACGAGCAGCACGTAGGCGTATTTAATGCCTGGGCAGGCGCAATTCTCAGAGGCACTCCCCTTATTGCCGAAGGCAAGGAAGGCATAAACGGACTTACCCTTTCAAACGCTATGCACCTTTCCTCCTTCACAAACAGCAAAATAACCCTTCCGCTGGACGAAGAGCTATATTACAACGAGCTTATGAAGAGAGTTGCTACCTCCCGCAGAAAAGAAAACGTTACTGCTGTTTTTGCAGATACCTCGTCTACATATTAGGAGTAAAGAATGGATAAATTAAATATTTATGCTTTTGCCGATGAATCTGACCCGTCGATTGACGGGCAGATCGACGCAATGAAAAGAAACGGACTGACAGGTCTTGAAATCCGTGGCGTTGACGGCACAAACATCGCAGAAATCACGGTAGAAAAAGCAAAAGAGGTTAAAGAAAAGCTTGACAAGGCAGGTCTCGTTTGCTGGTCGATAGGCTCGCCTATCGGCAAAATTGATATTGAGAAGGACGATTTTTCTGCACACGTGGAAAAATTCAAGCACGTTCTCGAGCTGGCTCGGGTTTTGGATTGCCATAACATCCGCCTTTTCTCCTTCTTTATGCCCGAGGGTAAAAACCCCGATGACTATAAGGAAGAGGTAATCTCGCGTCTTAAAGTTTTTGCCGAGGTTGCAGAGGGTACGGGTATTAACCTTTGCCACGAAAATGAAAAGGGTATTTTCGGTGACAACATCGAGAGATGTCTTCAGATTTTCGAGGCAGTACCGCAGCTTCACGGCATTTTCGACCCTGCAAACTTTGTGCAGTGCGGAATTGATACTAAGGCTGCTTGGGAAGCACTCAAGTCAAAAATCAAATACGTACATATAAAGGACTCGTTAGCCGACGGCAATATCGTGCCTGCGGGTAGGGGCGACGGTAATATTCCGTTTATTGCAGCAGAATTTATCAAAATGGGCGGCAAAGATTTCACAATGGAACCGCACCTCATGGAGTTTGACGGACTGAAGGGTCTTGAACGCGAGGGCGAGACGAGTGAAGTCGGCAAGAAATACGCCTTTTCTTCTAACGAAGAGGCCTTCGACTGCGCCTGCGAGTCATTTAAAGCGTTAATTTAAGACGGTGTTTTAGAATGGAAAAAATGCTCCGAGTAGGAATAATAGGTATCGGAAATATGGGTTATGCTCACGCAAACGCCATTATGGGCGGCGAAATAGAGGGCATGACCCTTACCGCTATTTGCGATATTGAAAAGCAAAAAATTGAAAATTTTAAAAGCCAGAACACAGAGATTGCCGCTTTTTCTGATTATACAGATTTATTTAAAAGCGGACTTTGTGACGCGGTGGTGGTTGCCGTTCCGCATAAATCCCACGCGCTGATAGCGTGTGATGCATTCGAACACGGCTTGCACGTTTTAGTCGAAAAACCCGTCGATATCTCAGTAAGCGCCGCGCGCAGACTCGGTGCAGCAGCAGAGAAAAGCGGAAAGGTTTTTGGTATAATGTTTAACCAGAGAACCAATCCGCTGTTCAGCAAGGCGCGAGAAATCGTTAAAAGCGGGGCTTTAGGCGAAATTAAGCGCTCGGTTTGGATCGTAACCAACTGGTACAGAACCCAGCATTATTACGATTCGGGCGACTGGCGGGCAACCTGGGCGGGCGAAGGCGGCGGAGTGCTGCTTAATCAAGCGCCCCACCAGTTAGACCTCTGGCAATGGATTTGCGGAATGCCGAAAACCATTACCGCTTTTTGCGATATTGCTAAATACCACAACATCGAAGTGGAAGACGATGTTACCATTTTCGCAAGGTTTGAGAACGGCGCGACGGGTCTTTTTGTAACAACAACGGGCGAAAACCCAGGCACTAACCGACTCGAAATTTCGGGAAGCCTCGGCAAGCTGGTGCTTGAGAACGGCACCTTAAAATGGTGGAAGCTCGGCACAAGCGAGAGAGAGGTTTGCTTTAATTCGACCCACTCCTCCCCCCATATTGATACAGAGTATGAGGAATTTCACCAAGAAAAACACGAGAGCGCGCACAAGGGCATTTTGCAGAACTTTGCGGCTGCGGTTTTACACGGCGAGCCGCTCTTAGCCCCCGGGTATGAAGGAATTAATGAATTAACCGTTTCGAATGCGGCATATCTTTCCGCCTGGACGGGAAACCGCGAAATAGAGCTTCCCTTTAACGAAGCCGAATTCGATGAACTGTTATCCCGAAGAATGGAAAATTCCACTTATAAAAAATCAGCAGCTCACCACAAAACCTCAGACCACTATCGTAGCCGTTGGTCGGTTAATTGGTAGAGGTAAAAGCAAAAAACCGAAAGATAAGGTGATTTTATGAGTTACGGTAAATTTACTGACGGCGGCAAGGCGTATTTAATAAATACCCCCTTTACGCCGACGGCTTGGAACAACAAATTATTTAATGACGATTTCAACTTGAACATTTCCCAGCGTCTGCAGGGCGGCGGCGAATGCGTTGCTTCTGATTACACCCCCTCCCCGTTTTTCGCGAACGACAACGGATTTTATGTTAATGTAAACGGCAAGGCTTATGCTATGTGTAAAGGTCAGGGCAAAAACTATACCTGCGAGCACAGACTCTACCAGACCGAAATCACCGAGGAGTTCGACGGCGTTACCGTAAAGGTGCGAGTTTTCGTACCCGTTGCCACCGCTAAGGTTTACTGGACGGTCAGCCTTTGCAACACGGCGGGCACCCCTGCCGATGTTTCGGTTTTCTCGTTCTTCACCTTCCATAATCAGGATTATATGGCTTATGAGGCGAAGTACGATGAGAAGGGTTATATTTATCACACGGGCTTCCCCTATTACGTTAAATATGAGGACAAGGAAACGGCTGAGACAAGACGCCGCTACAGATATGTTTTAAGTGATGTTGCGCCCTATTCCTACGAATGTAATAAGCAGCGCTTTTTCGGTTGCGATGATTATTCTCAAATACCCGCTGCCGTCATTAATAATGAATGTGAATCAAAAATCGGCGAGCTCGAGGAATGTATCGGCGCTATGCAGCATAAATTCCAGCTTGCTGCGGGTGCAGAGGCAGAAGTAAATCTTCTTTTAGGCATCGAAAAGGAAAAGAAAGCGGTAGACGCTATCGCAAAAAATTTCCCGAATGTAGAAGAAGAACTCAGCAAGGTTGTCGACCTTTGGGAAGAACGCTGCGCTAAATATATGATAGAAACCCCCGATACCGAGCTTAATTACCTTACAAACTATTGGCTCAAGCGTCAGCTTTATTTCTTCGGCAGACTGAATCGTGGCGGCGCCTACTGCCCCATCAGAAATCAGCTGCAGGATTATATCGGCTATGCAATTCTTGAGCCGCTCGACACCTTCAACCGCGCGCTGAAAATCATAGAAAGACAGCACCTTGACGGATATATTAAGCAGTGGTATTTAACCAACGGCGAGCCTGACCGCGCGCTTTGTTTACTGAAACACAGTGACGCTTGCGTCTGGTTTATAATCTGTCTTATTGAAATTATCGAAAAGACGGGGGATAAATCCCTCTACGATATGCCCGTCGCTTATTTGGACAGTCCCGTAAAAGAGCCGATACTCGTGCATTTAAAGAAAGCCGCACATTATATGGCAACACAGCGCGGTGAGCACGGTCTCTGCCTTATTTTAGACGGCGACTGGAACGACCCCGTAAACGGACCCGGTCATTTAGGCAAGGGCGAATCAACCTGGAACACTATGGCGTTATGCTATGCAATAGAGAGATTAAATCACATCTCGTACGACGACTCTCTTAACAAGGCAAGAGAAGAGATGCTCGAGGCAATAAACGAGCATTGTTGGGACGGCAACTGGTACGTTGCGGGTATTGACGATTACGGCAACCCCTACGGCAGCCACAAGGACGCTGATGCGCAGAAGTTCCTCAACGCTCAGACCTGGGCTATAATTTCATCAGCCGCAACGGGTGAGCGACGCGAGAAGGTACTAAAAACCATTGAGACTATGCGAAACGATTTCGGATACACCCTTATCGACCCGACCTTTAACGGTTACAGTCCTGTTTGGGGCAGAGTCAGCATCAAGCAGACGGGCACTACCGAGAACGGCTCGGTTTACTGCCATTCTGTTATGTTTAAATCCTTTGCAGACTGCTTAATCGGCGACGGTGACGCGGCGCTTGACACTATTTTAAGCATCCTGCCGACCAACCCGAAAAATCCGCCCGAAAAGAACCTGCAAATTCCTACCCACTACAGCAACTATTATGTAGGTAATAAGGGCGATAACTACGGAAGATCCAGCTGTCACTATAATACAGGTACCGTTTCCTGGCACGTTTGGGTTATCCTCGAATACATCTGCGGTATGCGTATGTCTGCAACAGATGGTGTAGAATTAAAACCCTGCTTACCGAAACACTGGTACAACATTACAGTTACGAGGAAGTTTGGAAACGATACATACCGCCTTACCGTAAAGAACGGCAACTGTAATTTAGAAAAAATTTAGACTATACTAAAAAAGAACTCATCTACAGATGAGTTCTTTTTGCTAATCCCTGAATCCTGAATCCTAAAAAAAGCACCGCGTGAGCGGTGCTTTTTTGTTATCCTCTGTTTTTGCGGAAGCCGCGACGGTCTCTGCGCTCACCCTGAGGACGAGCGGGAACCTCATCGGCACCCTCTTCAACCACTGCGCCGTTTACCTCAACTAAGGCATCGCGGCGAGAGAGGTTAAGTCTGCCCTGATCGTCGATCTCGGTAACCTTAACGATAACCTGATCGCCTACAGCAACAACATCCTCTACCTTTTCAACGCGCTTTACGTCAAGGCGGCTGATGTGAACAAGACCTTCCTTACCGGGGGCAATCGCATCGAATGCGCCGAAGTTCATAATTCTTGTAACCTTACCGCTGTAAATTGCGCCGATTTCGGGGTCGTTAGCAATAGTTTCAACTATCATAAGAGCCTGCTTTGCCTTATCAATATCGATAGCGGCAATATAAACTCTGCCGTCCTCTTCGATAGAGATAGAGCACTCGCACTGCTCCTGAATGGACTGAATAACCTTACCCTGCTTACCGATAACGTCACCGATCTTCTCGGGGTTAATTTGCGTAGAGAGCATCTTGGGAGCGTACTTAGAAAGCTCAGCGCGCGGCTCGGCGATAACGGGGAGCATAATTTCATCAAGGATATAGTGACGAGCCTTATTTGTCTTAGCGAAAGCCTCTTTAATAATAGCGGGGGTAAGACCGTGTACCTTAAGGTCCATCTGGATAGCTGTGATACCGTTCTTGGTACCTGCTACCTTAAAGTCCATATCGCCGTAGAAGTCCTCAAGACCCTGAATATCTACCATTGTCATAAAGTCGCCGTAAACGCCGTCGTCACCTGTGATAAGACCGCAGGAAATACCTGCAACGGGAGCCTTAATCGGAACACCTGCAGCCATAAGAGCAAGTGTAGAGCCGCAGATAGAAGCCTGCGAGGTAGAGCCGTTGGACGAGAGTACCTCAGACACAACCCGGATAGCATAGGGGAACTCATCAACGCTCGGGAGAACGGGGATGAGGGCGCGCTCAGCGAGAGCACCGTGACCTATTTCGCGTCTGCCCGGACCACGCGAAGGCTTGGTCTCACCTACAGAGTAGGACGGGAAGTTGTAGTGGTGGATATATCTCTTTTCCTTTTCTTCATCAAGGCCGTCGAGCTTCTGAGCTTCGCTGACCGACGCGAGTGTAGCAACCGAGAGCACCTGAGTCTGACCGCGGGTGAACATACCCGAGCCGTGAACGCGGGCAAGCAGGTCAACCTGAGCGTTGAGCGGACGGATATCATCGATACCTCTGCCGTCAACACGCTTCTTTTCGTCCTTTAACCATGCGCGAACAACGTGCTTCTGAACGAGATACATAATTTCATCGAGCTTGCCTTCCTTACCCTCGAAACGCTCGTCGAACTTTTCGTGAACGGCGTTGTAGATAGGCAGTAAAGCCGCATCGCGAACAAGCTTATCGTCGGTATCAAGAGCCTTCTTAACATCCTCGATGCAGAAGCTCTCGATTTCTTCCATAATAGCGGGGTCGGGATCGTTGGACTCAAACTCAAACTTCGGCTTGCCGATTTCAGCAACGATAGAGTTGATAAATGCAACAACCTCTTTATTAACCTCATGACCTGCCATAATAGCATCGAACATAAGGTCATCGGGAATTTCTGCGCCGCCTGCCTCGATCATAGCAACGAGGTCGGCAGTAGAAGAAACGGTGAGGTCGAGTGTAGATACAGCGCGCTGCTCTAAGGTCGGGTTGATAACGATTTCGCCGTCAACAAGACCTACGTCAACGCTGGAAATCGGGCCTGCCCACGGAATATCCGAAATAGCGATAGCGGCAGAAACAC